>JBHPGO010000017.1:0-20175 GCA_042570465.1 Patescibacteria group bacterium | reverse complement strand
TTATTAATTACCGGAATCGGAGGATTTTTCCGCTTTTATAATCTTAATTGGGATCAGGGCCATCTTTTTCATCCAGATGAGCGTAATTTAGCCTCGGCGGTAACTAAAATTTCATTTTTTAACCAGCTCAATCCGGAATTCTTTGCTTATGGCAGTCTGCCAATCTACCTTTATCGACTGATCGGCGAACTCTTGGTTCTGATCACTCACAATCACTCCTGGATTAGTGATTGGGGGCAGATTAACCTCATTGGCCGAGGCGTTTCAGCCACCGTGTCTACCGCCAGCATCGGGCTTGTTTATTATTTATCACGAAAACTATTCAACAAAAAAATTGCCTTATTTAGCGCCCTTCTCATGGCCACTTTTCCTTCCTTAATTCAAGTCGCCCATTTCGGCGTGACCGAAAGTCTAATTACTTTTTGGACTATTCTCTTGGCGATTCTTTCTCTTAAATTATTTGAAAAGCCATCTTTTTTTAGATACACCCTTACTGGAATATTCTTGGGACTCTCAGTCGCCACTAAGATTTCTACCCTATCTTTGCTTAGCTTTTTAGGTTTAGCTCATTTTTTAAACTATCCTCAACTTAAAAAACCTTCGGTAAATTTTTTAAAACAGATCGTCAAGCACTCGATCAAATTTCTTTTACTGACTTTCTCTGCCTTCACAACTTTTCTAGCTCTTTCACCTTTTGTTTTTCTCAGTTGGCCAAAATTCACCGAATCAATTAATTATGAGGGCGGAGTTGTCAGTGGTCGACTGAAAGTTGTTTATGTTTTTCAATTTGAAAAAACACTTCCCTATCTTTTTCAGCTGAAAAATCTTTTCTGGCAAATTGGTCCGGTAGCTTTGGTCGCTGTCTTGGGCTTTCTTTGGCTATGCTGGTTGACATTAAAAAATCGAAACAAAAAACAATTGATTTTTCTAATATTTCCCCTTTGTTATTTTGCTTATGTTGGTTCTTGGTACACTAAGTTTATCCGCTACATGATCCCCCTTCTCCCTTTTCTGGCAATTTCTGCCAGTTGGCTAATATATAACTTTGAGCGACGATGGAAAAAGGTTGCTCAAACCTTGATTGTCTTGACTTTGGTCAGCAGCATGTTTTGGGCTCTGGCATTTTTTTCAATCTATACCCGGAAGTCAACCAGAATTACAGCCTCACAGTGGATCTACCAAAATATTCCCAAACAAGCCAAAATTCTAACCGAGCATTGGGATGATGGTCTCCCTGTTTCGATCCCCCCTCATCGAGCCAGCCAATTTCAAACTGAGAGTTTAACCATTTATGACCCGGATAATCCCAAAAAAGCCCTATACTACTCAGAAAAACTTGCGGAAAGCGATTATCTGATCTTCAATAGCCGAAGGCTTTACGGGACCCTTATGAACTGGCCGGAAAGATACCCCATCACCAGCCGCTACTACCACCTTCTTTTTCAGGAAAAGCTCGGCTACCGAAAAGTCGCTCAATTTACTTCTTACCCTTCTTTTTTGGGCCTCAAAATTATTGATGATCGCAGTGAGGAGACCTTTCAAGTTTATGACCACCCGAAAGTAATTATTTTCAAAAATATTGAAAGACTGAATCAAGCAGAGATTTTAAACAAGATTAATTTATAAAAATGCTGGCGATTGTTTTTATAATTCTCTCACTGGTCTTAGGCAGATTATTAATAGCTTGGCTGGCCCCAAAATATCTTCAAGAAAGCGGCCAGCTTGCCGGTGGGTTTTTATTGGGCAATTTTCTCACCACCTGGTTTGCTTTTTTAATTGCCGCCAGTGGTATCTCACTAAATTTGGCGGTGGCGACAGCATTAGTTATCACCCTCATCATCACCGGCATCCTCTTCAAAAATAAAAAAAGGAAATGGTTCTTCTTGAGGTTTAGTAAAGCCGATGCCATAATCCTTTTTCTTTCTTTACTCATTGGTAGCTGGCTAATGACCCAAACTCTGGGTTATCAAGATTCTAAAATTATGATCAGTAAAGATATTTGGAATGACATGGAGCTCCACCTCCCTTTGGCTCGCTCATTTTCCTGGGGAAAAAACATTCCCCCTGAATCTCCCTTTTTCCCCAATAAAAACCTGGCCTATCATTTTCTTTTCGACTTTGAGGCCGGAATACTCGAATCCCTGGGAATGAGACTTGACCAAGCCTTTAATCTTTTAGGCTCTCTTTCTTTTGCCGCCCTGTTAATTGTCATCTTCGAGCTTTCGCAAAAAATTTTCAAAAAAAGCTTTTTACTGGGTGGCTTGAGCGTTTTCCTTTTTATCTTTCATAGTTCTTTTGGAATACTGGACGCCCTCAAAAAAATTGAACCCAATAGTTTCTTTAACTTTCTTAGAAAAATTTGGCAAAGCTCCAGCTACCTTTCAGTTGGTCCTTTTCAAGACGACTTGGTTAGTATTTGCTGGAACTTGAACGTTTATGTCAACCAACGGCATTTAGTTTTTACCGCCGGTCTCGGGATCACCATCTTATTAATTTTCTTGTCTTTAGTGAAAAATAAAGACCACCGACCTCATAGGTTTATTCTTCTTGGTTTAGCCTGGGGCCTGATTCCACTCTGGTACACTCACATTTTTATCGGCCTTGGCTTAATCTTAGCGACCTTTTTAATTCTTAATAAAAATCATCGACTGTTAATTCTAATGACCTTGGTCATTGGTTCTTTGCTAGCCCTTCCCCAGCTTTTTTGGTTAACTAAAGATGTCAAAGGCGCTTTCGCTTTTCAACCAGGTTTTCTAACAACTAAGCCATTGACCCTCACTAGCTTTGTTTCGTACTGGTTTTTTAACCTTGGCCTGGCAAGTTTCACCATTCCCTTGGGCTTTTTATTGGCAAACTTGAGACAAAAAAAACTGTTTTTATCGTTTTTGTCGATTTTCTTTGTCGCCAATCTTTTTCAATTTAATCAGGAAATGTTTAATAATCACAAATTTTTCAATTTCTGGCTCATGTTAACCAATATTTACTCCGCCTTTTTCCTAACCACCTTGATAAAAAAAAGATGGTTTATTAAAGTTTTTGCCATTATTCTTCTTTTTCTCCTTTCAGTCTCGGGCCTGGTTGATTTGATGGTCATTAAAAATAAAAATTTAATATCACTTCCGGATTGGCCGAAAGACAAAGCTGTTCTTTGGCTGAAAAACAACACCCCTCCCAAGGCAAATTTTTTGGCCATCACCGATCAAATGTACCACCCGGTCAGAATGGCCGGCAGAAAAACTTATTTAATCTGGCCACGTTATGCCTGGGCCTATGGCTATGATATTAAAAAAAGAGAAAAGACCGGAATAAGCTTTTTCCAAACCAAGGACCCCAAAACCCTGAAAAACAATCTCTTGAAAAATAATCTTGACTACGTCATTATTCCCAAAACTGATCTGGAGAAAATTGAGCTTTCAGTTAATCGACAATTGTGGCAAAATTATTTTAGAAAAGTTTATGAAGACCAAAGGTTTGAAATATTTTTTGTTCAATGACCAATAATTTTTTTATCATTTTTTACTGGTGGCTCTTGCTTTTTGGCCTGGGGATAGCTTTTCTTCCCTTAACAACCTATCTCTTTCATCGTTTTTTTGACCGGGGCTATGCTTTCAGTAAAATATTGGCCATTTTGATTGTTGCTTATTTAACATGGCTCACCGGAAGTCTTAAAATTCTTCCTTTTTCAGTGCCCACGCTTTGGATGATAATCGCACTCACTAGCCTTTGTTTCTTTTTATTGTTAAAAAAACAAAGACAGGCTTTGAAAAATATTAAAGTTCTTCATTTGAAAATATTTTTGGGAGAAGAGTTTCTTTTCCTGGTGGCTCTTTTTGCATGGAGCTTTGTCCGTGGATTTCAACCCAATATTCAAGGGTTAGAAAAGTTTATGGATCATGGTTTTGTTAATTCTATCTTGCGTTCTCGTTTTTTTCCCCCAGCCGATATGTGGCTCGCCGGTGAAACAATCAACTACTATTATTTTGGCCATCTCATCAGCGCTGTTTTAACCAAGCTCTCCGGTCTCAACTCAGCCATCACCTACAACTTAATGATTGCTACTATTTTTGCTCTTTCTTTTGGGGCCGCCTTTTCTTTGGGCGGCAATCTGATCAATATCGCCAAGCAAGAACTGGCTAAAATCAGAAAAAAAAGATTGGCCAATTGGCGGCAAATAGTTCTTGGCGGTCTGTTGGCGGCTTTGCTTTTAACTTTAAGCGGCAACCTCCATCTCTTGTGGTCATATTTTGATAAAGGCAGTCTCAAGTCTTACTGGTATCCGGACGCAACCAGATTCATTGTTGATAAATTTGGAGCTAACGACAACACCATTCATGAATTTCCAATTTATAGCTTTGTTGTTGCTGACCTTCATGGTCACATGATTAATCTTCCGAATGTTCTTTTAATCCTGGCCTTAATCATCACCCTGACCCTTTCAATCAAAAAAAAGAAAACCAGCTCCCGAAGCTATTTCCTGCTTTTAGCTCTCTCTTTGTGCCTGGCAATTGCCTTTATGACTAATGCCTGGGACTACCCAATTTATCTCTTAATCGCTGGCGGAAACTTATTGCTTTTTAATTTCATGAAATATCGTTTTGATTGGAAAAAATTAATTCTCCAAACTATTATCCCTTGTGGCCTGCTGGTCTTTACCAGTTTAATTTTCCTGACCCCTTTTCTTCTGTTTTTTGAAAACATCGCCCAAGGTGTTGCTTCGGTCGACTTTCGCTCCCCCTTGCGAATGCTTTTAGTTCTCTGGGGCTTTCCGATAATCATCAGTCTCTGCTTTTTAGCCTATCTCTTTTGGACAATTAAAAAGAAAAAGAAAATTCTTTCAACTGACTTGTTTACCCTTGTTGCTTTGGCTGTTTCCTGGGCTTTGATTATCTTCCCTGAACTCTTTTACGTTAAAGATATCTACATTCACACTCACCAACGAGCCAACACGATGTTTAAACTTACCTACCAATCATTCGTCATGTTTCATTTAGTGGCCGGTTACGTGATTCTGCGGATACTTTTGGCTCTCAAAAATAAAGGCTTAAAGATTTTGATGATCCTCCTTGCCTTGCCGCTGATTTCCTCCCTTTTGCTTTACTCCCGATTCGCCATTCGCTCTTACTACGGCCTTCAAAAACAACGAGGTCTTTATGGCCTGAATCATCTCAAAGAACAATACCCTGACGACTATCAGGGAATCCTCTGGTTAGAAAATAATTTTCCTGGTCAACCGGTGATTGTGGAGGCAGTTGGGGAAAGCTACACTGACTTTGCCCGAGTCTCAGCCAACACTGGCTTACCCACAATTCTTGGCTGGCGAGTTCATGAGTGGCTTTGGCGAGGCTCATTTGATGAACCCAGTAAAAGGACTGAAGAAGTCAAGACCATTTATGAATCAACTGATCGGCAAAAAACTCAAGAAATCCTCAACCAGTATCAAGTAGAACTCATCTTTCTGGGCACTTTGGAAAAACAACAATACCCCCTTCTTCAAGAAGAAAAACTGGCTCAATTAGGAAAACTGGTTTTTTCAAGTGGAGAAACTAAAATTTATCAGATTAAGAATAATATTTAAGACCGACGTAAATCCTGGGCGTAAATAGACAACGAAACCTTAGCGGCTTCCGACAACATTTTTGAACTCGTATTTCTAAGAAATGCCTCTATTTTGTCAGGATCTTTACCAATCATAAAAATTGATTGATGCTCATCATCACCACTTTTGCCAAAATGATCGGTCAATTCATCGGACCTAAGATCAGTTTCTGCTGAAAATATGAGCTTAGGAACATAATTGTCTGAACCCCTTGCCACAGCTAAGAGTCTTAAATCCAAGTGTTCCAAGATATCCTCGGGCAATCCCAGTTCTTCCGCTAACTCATTTTTCGCCGCTTCAAACACAGGTCGACCATCTTCACCACTGCCCCTTAACTGAAAAACAGCTGCTTCATCAACACTTAAAGCACCCGCAAAAGTGCTGGCGATCCGAAGATGGGAAATTACACCCCCACCCCTAAAGCCCAAGGGAGCCACTCCGTCTGCAGTTGAAATAACACAAGTAGTGCATAAACCATCGGCCAAAGCTAAAGGGTTTTTTTTCCAAACCTTGGCATAATCTTGGTTATGGTGAGTGGCTGAATACTCACTGAAGTTAATAACCGCCACATTTAACTTTAATCTTCCCTGATCCAAGTCTTCCTCTAAGCCCCTTAAGGCTAAAAGTTTTCCATCTCGCCACCCTTTTGATTCTCCACCAGCAATTTCTTCCTTCTTCTTTTCTATTAATTTTTCCGCCTCAGGAGAGTATTTCCTATCATCTTCAACATAACAAAGCTCTAGCTGTTCTGGGCCGATATTTCCAACCCAATCAGTAAATATTCTGTAGGGGCCATCTTTTAATTTGACCACTTCTGTCTTGCCATTAAAAACACGTGGTTCGATTATAGATTCTGTCATAAGCTACATTGTATCACACTATGGGATATAACATTCAAAAAATATAACTAAACTAAGCCTTTATTATCTTATGGGGAATATTATCTTTGAGCAATTTCTAGTATTTTGCCGTGAAGAAATTCATTGGCCGCAACCATTTCTTTGTCACCAAGGCTCCAGTTCTTTCCGGCAAGATTGGTGACCCGACAACCAGCTTCAGTTAATATTAAAGAAGCGGCCGCGTAGTCCCAGATCTTACCACCAGGACTAAAATACCAATCAAGACTACCAACAGCCAAAAGCATTGAACTAATCACGATGGAAGCATTGGCTTCAAACCAAATTGTTTCTTCAGAAGCGGCCTTCAGTAAATTATTAAAAAAATTAATTCTATCTGGGGCCAATTTACTGCCAACACAACCAGCACTATGAGGCCATTCTTCCCTATTAGAACAATGAGTTTCTTGACCATTAAGAAAGGCCCCCTTATCTTTTTGGGCAAATAACATTTGTTGATGAATTGGATCATAAATTGCCCCATAGGTGACAACATTATTTTCTACCAAAGCAATTGAAACTCCAAAAATGGGAATATTTCTCTTAAAATTAAAGGTCCCGTCTAAGGGGTCAACTATCCAAACAGATTCTGAATCAGTCTGATACTCGCCGGTTTCTTCATCAATGATGCCATCGTCCGGAAAAGCTTTTTTGATTCGATCGATAATGATTTCACTGGAAGCGATATCGGCCTGAGTTACCCAATCCGATTCATCTTCCTTTGTCGAAGATTCAAGGTCGTCCCTACCAAATAACCTTACCGTTGCCTCACCGGCCTCGACAATGGTGCTTTCAATAAACAGCCTCATTTCTTCAGGTGTTTTTGTTTTTTCTTTTTTAATTTGGGCCATAAATTTGCTCCATTCGAATTCTACCATACCTATTTAATAAATAATGAATATTTTCTGAAGAAAGTTCTGGGTATAATCAAGCAGATACTTGATAGACAAACCAAGTACTGAAAAAAAGTTAAGTAAAATCTGGCGTTAAAAAATTAACAAGCTCTCAACATGCCCATGAATCTCTTCCCAATCACCACTGCTGGGAACCAAAACCCACTGACCATCATACTTTGTCTGAGAAGGAGGAGGGCTTATCAAATAACCGTCATTCAAAACTTCCATCCTTAAATCATTTTTTGAGAAATTTTTGGCGACTTTTAATAAGTCTAAATAACCTTCTTGTGGAATATCGGTCCTGATTCTTGACTGCGCCGCTTGGAGCAATCCGGGCAGTTTTTTAGGTTTTTTTAAAATTTCCAGCGAGAGAATTTTTGTCGTGATGGCTGAAATTAATTGCTGCTGCCTTTGACTGCGGGCAAAGTCTGTCCCTTGTTCACCTTCGGCAAAACGGGAACGAACAAATTTTAAAGCTTGACGAGCATTCATCTCTTGCCAGCCATCTTCAAAATGAACATGCTCATAACGACAACCATAATCCGGGTCACCATCACAAAGATCATTTTCCTTACCCGGAATTGGGAATCGAAAATCATCAAAACTTTCTTCAACCTTGATCTGAACCCCTCCTAAAATATCGATCAGATCAGTAAAAACATTAAAATCAACCAAAACTGCGTAATTGACCTTTTGGCCTAATATTTCTTCAACTGAATCTTTTGCCCCTTTTAAGCCTTGATAGTGATAAACAGCGTTGAGCTTTGTCCGCAGCGAGGCCAACCAAATATCTCTCGGCAGTGAAAGAAGTAAAGCCTTGCCTGAAAGATTGTCAATTGATAGAAAAATTATCGTGTCGGTCAGATCACCACCGGCATGGTCTTCACCAGCCGCCCCTAAAATTAAAAAACTGGTCCGACCAGGTTCTGGCTGAAATTTAAAATATATAATGGCCACTCCAATGGTAATCACTAAGAAAAGAAAGGTTAAAAAGAGCAAAAACAATTTGATTAATCGGCCCTTTTTTGCCGGCTGGGCCACTTCCAGACCCTCTTTTTCAAGCTGAATGTCGCCTTCTGAGTTGTCTTCAACCATGTTAAAATGATTCCGTGCCTTCATCATCTGACATTCTAACCCAACTTAACCCAATTCAGCAAGAAGCCGTTGCTCATGGCTTTGGACCATTGCTGATTATCGCCGGAGCCGGATCCGGAAAAACCCGGGCCCTTACTCACCGAGCCGCCTATTTAATTAAGGAAAAAAATGTCGCCCCGGAAAATATTCTTCTGGTGACCTTTACTAATAAAGCCGCCGATGAGATGAGGGAAAGGTTGAAAAAGCTGGTTGGCCAAGCCCCTCCTCATAGTAGTACTTTTCATTCTTTTTGTGCCCGAGTCTTAAGGCAAAACGGCCACCGGATTGGTATCCCAATAAATTTTTCTATTTATGATGATAAAGATCAGCGAGAGACTATTAAATTAGCGATGGAAAAGATTGAGATTTCCCCCAAACAGTTTCCTCCAGCCTCAATACTAACAACTATTTCCCAGGCCAAGAATGAAATGATCTCGGCCTTAGAATATCCTCAATATGCTCGCGGTCATTTCCAAACTACCGTCGCCAGAATATACTTGACCTACCAGCGTCTTCTTAAAGAATTTCACGCCCTGGACTTTGATGATCTTCTGTTTGAAACAGTCCGCTTACTTCGAAAAGATAAGGAAGTTTTATCTTATTACCAAAATAATTTTCGCCACATCCTGGTTGACGAATATCAAGACACCAACCACACTCAATATGTTCTTACTAAGCTTTTGGCCAAGAAATGGCGTAGCCTTTGTGTCGTTGGCGACGCGGCTCAATCAATTTACGGCTGGCGAGGAGCTAATCACCGTAATCTAACCCATCTAAAACGAGACTTCCCCGACCTTAAAATCATTAACCTTGAACAAAACTACCGCTCCACTCAAACAATCTTAAAAGCAGCTAACCAGGTCATTAAAAGAAACTCGAGTCACCCGATCCTTAATCTTTGGACAAAAAACGAAAAAGGAGAAAGGATCTCTCTTTTTGAAGCTAATTCAGAAATCAATGAAGCCAGCTTTGTCACTACTCAAATAATCAATCAATTAAAAAATCAAAACTACACTGATTTTGCGGTTCTTTACCGTACTAACGCTCAATCACGAGTTATTGAAGAGGCTTTTTTAAAAAAAGGAATTCCGTATTCTCTGGTCGGCGGTGTTCGCTTTTATGAAAGAAAAGAAATTAAGGATTGCCTGGCCTATCTTAAAATTATCGCCAATCCCCAAGACACAATTTCCTACCAAAGAGCTGAAAAAATTGGTAAAAGAAGGTTGGCAAAATTTCTGAAACTGGCTGACAAAATTGGTCCACAAATAAAATCAACTAATAAAGCAACTAATCTTCACTCCCCGACGACTTTAAATATCCTGGATCAAATACTAAAAGCGACTGACTATTTAAGTCTTTTTAATCCCAAAAATGAGCTTGATTTGGCCAGATTGGAAAACATCAAAGAACTACGCTCAGTGGCAACTCAATTTCCAAAGCTTGATCAATTTTTAGAAAATGTTGCCTTGGTCCAACAAGAATACCTGCCAAACTCTCCCGGTAAAAACAAAAAAAAGAATGGAGTCACTCTAATGACCGCTCACGCAGCTAAAGGAACTGAATTCAAAACAATATTTTTAATCGGACTGGAAGAAGGCCTTTTCCCCCATTCCCGATCAATGATGGAAAAAGATGAACTGGAAGAAGAAAGAAGGCTTTTTTATGTTGGTGTTACCCGAGCCAAGAAAAAATTATATTTAATTCATGCTCGAAAACGACTTTACTTTGGCCAAAGGTCTCATAATTTTCCCTCCAGATTCATCAATGATATTCCTCCAGATTTAATCGAAAAAGAATACCAGGATTTGATAGAATAAGAAATTGGTAATTGGTAAATAGTAATTAGGATAAGAGGAACGAGGATAAGAGTGATGAGTCATTTTTACTTTACAGTTTGATGCATTTGAATTTTGAATTTAAGTTTTGTTTAGAAATTAGTAATTAGGTAATTAGGGTATTGTAGTTCGCCCGCCTAGCCTTACCTCAGGTCTTCTGACCCCGCTGTTCGCGAACAGCGGGGACGACCTGAGGGGCGGACAATCGGCGGGCCTCGTGCGATTTATAGAATTATAGTTGTACTCGGAAAGGAGGTGACAGTTTATGGTAAAAAAAACATTTTTGACAATTGCGGCGTTGCTTTTTGCTCTTGGAGTTTTGGGTACTTCAGCTTATCGAGCTTCGTCCAGGGCAGTGGTTGAAGCATTGGAGAATAATCAAGAGATGGGAGTGGTTTTAGAGATAGATGAATCAGAGGAAGCTTCTGTTGAGGCTAATTCACCGGTTGACTACACTTTGGCTTGGCCAGGAATTTTACCTGATCACTTCCTTTATCCGGCGAAGATGATTCGGGATCGAATTTGGCTATTTTTAACGACAGACGCGCAAAAAAAGGCAGAACTTTTACTCAAGTTGGCCGATAAAAGAATTTGGTCGGCCCAGATGTTGGCCGAGAAAGAAAATGAAGAATTGGCGATTACAACCGCCACTAAGGCCGAGAAATATCTTGAGCGGGCGATGGATCAAGCAAAGGTTGCTCAAGAAAAAGGCAAACAGATGAGTGGTTTTTGGACCAGGCTTGAACTGGCCTCCCAAAAACATGAGGAAACCTTATTAAATATCAAAGGCAAGGTCGCTGATGAAAATAAAGGAGCCTTAGAAGGCATTCTTAAATACCCTCAGCAAGTACGTGAGCGAGTCAGGGAAAGGAGTGGAGAGGGAAACGAGGAATAAATAACTTCAAATCAGGCCGTGATTTGAGTCAGTAGAAAATTACCGCTACTCTGATAATTGGCAATTTTTTAGTGACAAAAATTTTTCTGATCTTTTCTGATCCACTTATTGATTGTTGACAAGTTCTCAGGAAGAAATGTTATATTAGACTTGATTTTAGGGCAGGCTTCTGCTGGCAGGCGGATCAATTTTTTTTGATTATTTATTTAATTTCTTTATTATAATGGCAAAAAGAAAAGCATTAAAAGGTTTCCCTAAAGGAACTTGGAGTAAGGAGGCTCTTCAGGTTTTAGGGGAAAGATATTTGGCAAAAGATAAGCTGGGTCGGATCGTTGAAACACCGGAAGGAATGTTTTATCGGGTAGCCCGCGAAATTGCTGCGGTGGAAAAGAAGTTTTCTGCCAAAGAGAAACAAATAAAGAAATTAACCAGAGATTTTTATGATTTCATGGTCAAGCGTTATTTTATCCCCAACTCTCCGACTTTGATGAATGCTGGTCGAGAGGGGGATCTTCAATATTCAGCCTGTTTTGTTCTTCCGGTCGGAGATTCTTTGGTTGAAATATTTGAGTCTATTAAAAGGTCAGCTTTAATCCATCAATCAGGCGGGGGAACCGGATTCTCATTTTCTCGTTTACGCCCTAAGGGAAGTATTGTTAAGTCTAGCCGGGGGGTTGCCTCTGGCCCGGTTTCTTTTATGAGAATTTTTGATTCAGCCACCGCTGAAATCAAGCAAGGCGGAATGAGGCGGGGGGCAAACATGGGTGTTTTAAGAGTTGATCATCCGGATATTTTGGAATTTATCAATTCCAAGGCCGAGGGAGGAATTAACAACTTTAATATTTCAGTGGCGCTGACGGATAAATTTATTCAGGCAGTCAAAAAGAATAGTCATTACCAACTTCATGATCCTTCTTTAAAAGGGAAAGATAAAAAAATAAAAGCTCGAAAAATCTTTCGCAAAATTGTCAAAATGGCCTGGAGAACTGGTGACCCAGGAGTAATTTTTATTGATCGTCTTAATCAGGGTTCAGCTAACCCAGTTCCTTCCATGGGTCCGATTGAGGCGACCAATCCTTGCGGTGAACAGCCCCTTTACCCAAATGAAGCCTGTAATTTAGGAAGCATTAATTTGTCATTAATGCTGGAACCAGGCAGTAAACGAATTAATTGGGAAAAGCTAAAGGAGATAACTAGGTTGGCGGTAAGATTTTTAGATAATGTCATTGAGGTTAATCCTTTTCCTTTTGAAGAAATATCGCAAACTGTTGAGCTAAACCGAAGGATCGGTTTGGGGGTGATGGGTTGGGCCGATTTGCTGTTTCAGATGGAGATTCCCTATGGCTCTCGTCGAGCCTATAAGCTAGCCGGGAAAGTGATGACCTTTATTCGTAATGAAGCCATTGTTGCCAGCCAGGGGCTAGCAAAAGAAAGAGGGCCATTTCCAAATTTCAAAAAAAGTATCTATAAAAAAAAGAAGCCTTTACGAAACGCAACCTTGACCACGATTGCCCCAACCGGCTCGATCTCAATTATTGCTGGTTGTTCTTCAGGAATCGAGCCATTGTTTGCCCTGGGTTTTAAGCACAAGACTGAGGGTCGTGAAATGTACTTTCTAAACCCTCACTTCCAGCAAGCGGCTAAAAAATATAAATGGGGTCAAGAGGTGATTGAAAAAGTAAAAAATGAGGGCAGCTTGTCGGGATTGAAAGTTCCAAAAAAGTTTAAGCAGGTTTTTGTGACGGCTCATGAAATTAATTGGCAGTCGCACATCGATACTCAAGCTGCCTTTCAGGTTGGGGTAGACAACGCGGTTTCCAAAACAATTAACCTGCCCCATAAGGCAACGGTTAAAGATGTTCAAAAGGCCTATCTTTATGCCTATGAGAAGGGTTGTATGGGAATCACTGTTTATCGGGATCGCTGTCGCCAAGAACAGGTTCTTTACGCTGGAGAAAAAGAAGATCAACCTAAAAAAAGATTAGAAATTGAGGTCAAGCCTCGTCCAGCGGTGGTAACCGGAAAGACTTATCGAATCGAGACGCCGATCGGAACGGCGTTTACGACCCTTAATGTTAACGGCAACGCTGAGCCTTTGGAGGTTTTTGTCAATGTTGGTAAGGTTGGTTCAGATATTGCGGCCGATGCCGAGGCTATTGGTCGATTAATTTCACTCAATCTCAGATTAGGATCTGGTTATTCGCCTGAATCGGTTTTGGAGCAAATAATTACTCAGCTTGAAGGAATTGGTGGGGGAGAGAGTGTTGGTTTTGGTCGAAATAGAGTTCGTTCTTTAGCCGACGGAGTGGCCAAGGTTCTCAGAGAGCACCAGGGTGGAGCCAAGGCAGCCGAATCTCAAGTTAAGCAACCTAGTTTGCTAAAGAGAGGAATTCGTCGTGATCTTTGCCCTTCTTGTGGCCACGCCAGTTTAATTTTTGAAGAAGGATGTGCCAAGTGTCATTACTGTGGGTATAATAAGTGTTAGCCAATTTTTATAAATCTGAATTTGGAGTTGCTCAGGATTAAAATAATTGTTTAGAACATTCGAGATTTGAATTTTGAGATTATTTAGAGTTTAGTAATTAGGATTTAGAACTTTCTTTAAGAATGACTAATAATGATCAATTGTTTACTTGTTTGGGGTCAAAGAGAATTAAAAAATCAGCCAAGGTGTTGGAGGCCTTGGGTGATCTTGATGAACTTAATGCCACTCTTGGTTTGGTCCGGGCTTTTACTCGAAAAAAAAAGCTTGAGGCAACTATTTCATCTTTTCAGAATGATTTAGTTCAGATCGGAGGTTGGCTTTCTGGTTTTTCCAAATTGACTTCTCTGGAAAAAAAGACCTTGCTTTTGAAGACTGAGTGTTTAAGACTGAGTGACTCGAAATTAAGGAGATTTTCTCTTCCTGGAAAGAATAAGGTATCGACTTTTCTTCATCTGTCTCGAGTGATCACGCGTCGTTTGGAAAGAAGGGTGGTTGGTTTGAATAAAAGTGATGGTCAAGAGGTGGTCGCTTACCTCAATAAGCTTTCATTAATGCTCTTTTGGCTGTCGGTTAGTGAGGAGAAGAAGGCAAAGAAGATCCATAAACTCTAAGCCCTAAGCACTAAACTCTAAATAAATTCAAATGTTCAAAATATTAAATCTAAAAACTTTCTTTTTTCGTATTTGATTCTAAATTCTAGATTCTAATCAATGGAAATTGCCGGATATTTACCCACCTCTCTGATTGAATGGCCGGGAAAAATTGCCAGTGTAATTTTTACTCCCGGTTGTAATTTTCGTTGCCCCTTTTGCCATAATCCGGATTTGGTTGACCCAAATAGGACAAGGGAATTGAAAGATTATAGTGATGAGTCAATAATTACAGATTTAGAAAAAAGGGAGAAGTGGATTGATGGAGTGGTGATTACTGGGGGAGAGCCATTATTACAAAAAGGCTTGGAAAAATTTTTGAAGAAACTCAAGGGCTTGGGGCTTAAAACGATGATCGAAACCAATGGCTCTTTGTCTACTATATTACGTAGCATGGCAGATAAGAAGTTGGTGGATTACTGGGCGGTGGACTATAAGGCTCCTTTTGAAAAATATCCTGAAGTTGTCAGGGTTATGGATTTTGAACCGGCGGTTATCAAAAAGTCAATCAAATTACTGATTGAGTCAAAAATTCCTTTTGAATTGCGAACGACAATTGTGCCTGGAATTCATGACCAGAAAACTTTAATTAAGATGGCCAAAGACTTAAAAACCCTCTGCCCTAAGCTCTATGCCCTAAGTTCTATTACGTGGTCTTGGCGGAATTTTCGATCCAAGACTTGCCTCAAGATCGAATATCAAAACAAAAAACAATATGACTTGGATGAATTGAACAAATTCCTGAAAAAGGTTCAAATACTTTTTCCTCAAATCAGATTAAAATTATTTTAATGAAGAAAGTACAGAGTCGTTTTTGTCTGGTTTAGGTACCTCGATTCTTCTACACTTTTTGAGATAGATGGCATATAATGGTTTTATTATGGCCTTGCCCAGTGAGCCCTCAGCTCCATCATCGAAAGAAAAAAAGGAAGTCTTGTCTCGTTTGAAGCCTGAGGAGCACCCGGTAATTGAAAGATCAACTGTTCCTGATATTCCTCCTGAAATTGAGCAAGTGGAAGCTATTGCCGGAGCTGAAATTTCTTTGCCTCAGCCAGTAACTGACGATACCGGCCAGGTAATTGTTGATACTCCTTCGCCCCAGCAGGTAACAGTTGATTTACCGTTGACAGACGAAGAAGTAGAGCAAGCTTTTCAGTTAAAAATGATTTTTTCAGTGAGGTGGTTAGCTGAATGGACTGACCGGTTATTGAAAAAAGCTGGAGGAAAGTTTTCTTATAAACCTAAAAAACTTTAATCACCAAGCTCTAATTTTGTAATTCAAGTTAAAAAATAAATTTTATGGAACCTGTTAGAAGTTTGACCGATACTGCCACCTACTTTTTAGTTTTGGGTTTTATCGCTGTTTTGGCGACTTTTGGTTTAGCTGCCTTGGGTTATTTTGGCTTTCTGATTCTTAAATTTCGAAATCGGGAAGAGCAATCCTTGGACTCAGTTCTCTTGCAAGTGACACTGCCGGCCAATAATGAGGTTAAAATTGACGCCGCCGAGCAGCTTTTTGCCAGTTTGTACGCGATTAAAAAAGGTAGTCGTTTTTACTCCCTAAAACCCCAGCGCCATCTTTCTTTTGAGATTGTGGCTCGTCATGAAGAAATTCGTTTTTATGTTTCCTTGCCGTCTAAGGTCAGGGATATGGTTGAAAGACAAATTCATGGGGCTTGCCCGGATGCGGAAATCATCGAAGTTCCGGAATACAATATCTTCTCTAAAGAAGGAAAAGTAGCTTATGCGTCTTTAAAGTTAAACAAAGCAGCTTATTACCCGATTAAGGTTTATAAGGATCTACCAACAGACCCTCTTTCTTCGATTACCAGTGCCTTGGCCCGGATGGGTGAAGGAGAGGCAGCTGTAGTTCAGCTGATGATTGCTCCGGCTGATGGTAAGTGGCAAGGCCAAGGAAGAGGTTTTATTGCCAGCACCAAGAAAGCGGAGGCTAATCCTGAGAGCGCGAAGTTCAAGGTTGACGCGCGATCTCTGGAGGCCATTGAGAACAAATGTTCTAAACCAGGATTTGAGACAATGATTCGGATTGTGGTTTCGGCTCCGACCGAGGAGCAAGCTCAAAGCCACTTGTCGAATATCAAGGGTTCGTTTTCTCAATTTGCTTCCAGTCAGAACAACTTCGGGGGTGGGAAAGTCTGGATAAAAAAAGCCTTTATGATTGATTTTATTTACCGTTACTTGCCGGTAGTATATTTTTCTTCTTCCAGAACAATACTGAACTCTGAAGAGTTGGCGACGATTTTCCACTTTCCCAATAAGCAGGTGAGTACGCCCCATATCCGCTGGCTTTATTCAAAGTCTGCTCCAGCTCCGGCTAACATTCCTCGGGAGGGTCTTTATTTAGGCAAAAGCTCTTTTAGGGGAGTGACCAGGCCGGTCCATTTGGCTGAAGGAAATGACCGGCGGCGGCATATATATATTGTCGGTAAAACCGGAACCGGGAAGTCAGTTCTCATGAACGACCTGATTTTGCAGGATATTCGGAGTGGAAAAGGAGTTTGCTTGATCGATCCTCATGACTTGGCCGATGAACTGTTGGCCTATATCCCTCCGGAACGGGCGGAAGACGTGATTTATTTTAACCCCTCAGACACTGATCGCCCAATGGGCTTGAACTTACTGGAGGCTGACACCGAAGAGCAACAGCACTTTATTACTTCGGCAATTATTAATTTAATGTATAAGCTTTACGATCCTTATAAAACCGGAATTATTGGTCCTCGGTTTGAGCACGCGGTTCGTAACGCCATGTTGACGGTCATGTGTGAACCGGGCAATACCTTTATTGAGGTGGTTCGTTGTTTGACCGACTCTAAGTTTGTTCAGACTTTATTGCCCAAAGTTAAGGATCCGATGGTTCGGCGTTACTGGACAGATCAAATCGCTCAAACAGCTGATTTTCATAAGTCTGAGGTGCTGGACTATATTGTTTCTAAGTTTGGTCGTTTTGTAACTAACAAAACGATGAGAAATATTATTGGCCAATCCCAGTCGGCGTTTGATTTCCGCAAAGTAATGGATGAGGGCAAAATTTTGATCGTTAACCTTGCCAAAGGAAAGCTTGGTGAAGAAAATTCAAGCTTTTTAGGTTTGGTTTTGGTGCCGAGGATTTTGATCGCGGCCATGAGCCGAGCTGATATTTCCGAAAGCCAGCGGAAAGACTTTTTCCTTTATGTTGATGAGTTTCAAAACTTTGCCACACCTGACTTTGCTCAAATTCTTTCTGAGGCCAGGAAATATCGGTTAAATTTATGTGTCGCCAACCAGTTCATTGGCCAAATGGAAGATGAAATTAAAAACGCTATTTTTGGTAACGTGGGAACGATCATAACTTTCCAAATTGGAGTGACTGATGCTAATTTTATTCAACATTGGTTTTCGCCGACCTTCAGCGAGGATGATTTGATCAATATCGACCGTTTTCATGCCTATACTAAAACAATTGTTAGGGGAGAGCCTCAACCTCCGTTTTCGATGGACTTGACTAAAAATATGAAGGAATACGAAAAACAGGCTAATCCTAAGGTGGCCGAGATGATTAAGCAGCTTTCCAGACTCAAGTTTGGGCGAGACAGGCAAATTGTCGAGGCGGAAATTGCCCAGCGGGCGAGACTGTAGCAATGACAAGTAGTAGAAGTAGCACAAGTAGTAAGAGTAGTTTGGGTAGTGGGTATCGAAAGCTTATTGTTTGGCAAGAAGCCAAGCAACTGACAGTTCTTGTTTACAAACTAACGGAAAATCTTCCTCAAAGTGAGGAATTTGGATTAAAGTCTCAGATGCGTCGGGCGTCTGTTTCGATAATGAGCAACATTGCTGAGGGTTGGATAAGAAAATCGAAAAAAGACAAGCTTCGTTATCTTGAGATTTCCGAAGGTTCATTGTTTGAGCTTGAAAGCGAGGGCGAGATTGTTCTTGCTGTTGGGTATTGGACAAAAGGTGATTATTTGAGGTTTGATAAGCAACGGGCAAAAACTTCTTTTTTACTGTATCGTTACAAAAATAGTATAAACATCTAATTTTTTTCTACTTCTTCTACTTTGACTACTTTTACTACTTTGGTATAATTATGCCTATGGGCCAGTAGCTCAGCGGTTAGAGCACCTATCTTATAAGTAGGGGGTCGATGGTTCGATTCCATCCTGGCCCACTGTTCAATCAATTTTTTGGATTTTTGAGGGAGTCCAGGGTTTTCAAGAGGGTTCTGAGCAATATTTGGAGAAAAAGATTAGAGGTGGTAGTTAGTATCTTTTCTAAAGTTCTTCCAGCCTAACCGTTTCTTCGCCTTTGTCTTCAATTAAACTTAAATACTTTTCAGTGGTCGAGAGTCTTTTGTGGCCGACTAGTTTTTGAACCAAGGTGACCGGGGCTCCGCTTTGAAGCTGATGGGCGATAAAGGTGTGCCTTAAGCTATTTACTTTGGCATTTTTAATTCCGGCGAGCCTAAAGTAGCGATCAATGGCTGTTCTGATATTGCGAACCAGAAAAGGCCGACCCGGGCGGGTGACAAAGATGATTTTTGTTTTGGTTTTGGGTCTGTTTTCAAGGTAACGCTCGATTGCTTTTTTAGCTGATTGATTCAAAGGTACTTCTCGTGAGAAATGAGATTCATAGGCTTTGATTTTGATTTCTTTGTCGGAGACGTCGTTGTTTTCAAGTCTGCCTAATTCTCCGATTCTCATGCCTGTTTGAAGTAGTAATTCGATGATGGCGCTCAAGCGAGGATTATCCCGAGAGGCATCTCTTAGGGCTCGGTATTCCATTTTAGAGAGAATCCTAGGGGGTTTGGCTTCAAATTTAGGATGAGGAATATCTTCAGCGGGATCCTGACTAATGAAGTTTTCGGCTTTTAAAAACCTAAAAAATGCCTTAATTGAATTAAGTTTTCGGGAAACCGATTTCGCGGTGTAGCCTTCATCAAAGAGTAATTTTATAAATTCTTCAATTTGTTCTGAATTAACCGAAGTAGCCTGGGAGATCTTTTTGCGTTGCAGAAACTCCACTAACTGCTTAGTGTCGTTATCGTATGCTAGAATAGTTGAGACAGAGCGGCCCTTTTTTTTAAGATCTTCAGTAAATTTTTGATGGGCTAGCTTTAGGTCTTTTTGATCGCTTGACATGAGCTTATAGATTCCTTGGCAGGGTTTATAGATTTATTTTATAAAGTCAGGTAAAGGTCCGTTAATACCAGCGAACCTATTTTATGATAAAAAACTGATTTTAATCAGATCTACAGCTTATAATACCAGTAAATAGGATAGTTGTCAAATTTCTTTATGAAGCGAAAAATTATTAGTTTAGTCGTGATTTTGGTAGGAATTGGTTTGATCTTTAGCCTTTCTCGGAGTATTTGGCGTCTTTTGAAAGCTGGAGATCGAATAAGGCTGGCCCAGCAACAAGCAAAAGACCTTGAGGAAGAGAGCCTGGAGCTTCGAGAAAAGAAAGAATACTACCAAAGCGAAATTTTTGTCGAAGGCGAGGCTCGAAACAAGCTTAATCTTTCAAAAGAGGGGGAGACAGTCGTTGTTCTTCCAGAAAATTTAGAAGAGCTGGTTGAGCAAGAAAAATATTCTGGAAATAGTTCTCAGCTTAATCCTGAAGCCCTGCCTAGTTGGCAGCAATGGTGGCATCTTTTCTTCTAATTTTCTTCTAATTTCCCCACCCCCGGCCTGCCCGCCTAAATACGAACAAAGTGAGTTTTTGGCGGGGGGTGTGTTAGGCCCGCCTCGGATCGACCCGAGTCGAGACGGGTCCGCCTCGGATCGACCCG
>JBHPGO010000016.1:0-21002 GCA_042570465.1 Patescibacteria group bacterium | reverse complement strand
GAGGTGATTATAGAAAGCCGAGATGTTGGCGGCGGTTTTGATTCTTTGACTGATTTTTGCCAGCGAGTTGATCAACAAAAGGTCAACAAAAAAGTCTTTGAGAGTTTGATCAAAGCCGGAGCGATGGATCGTTTTGGGAAACGAGCGGCGATGCTTTCTGGTTTAGAAAATATCAGGGCTAAGGGGGTTGCTGAACAAAAAAGAAGGGCTAGTGGTCAAATGGGAATTTTTGATGAAGATGACTCTTCAAAAGGAAATTTAAAAACTGAAGACGAGCTACCTCAGATGGAGGAGTTTAGCCAAAAAGAGCTGCTTTCATTGGAAAAAGATCTTCTTGGTTTTTATCTGACTGAACACCCGCTAAATCCGGTTCTGCCAGCTTTAATAAAGGCTAGGTCACACAAGCTTTTTGAAATCAGTCAGGGAGAATTACCTGAACAGAATATCAAAATCGGAGGGATAGTAACCAAAGTGAGAAGCATCGTTACTCGTAAAAGTGGTAAGGAGATGGCTTTTGTAACGCTCGAAGATGATTCGGGCTCTCAAGAGATGGTTGTTTTTCCGAAAATATTCGTTCAGTTTCGTGATCTTTGGGATAAAGATAAGCTTGTTTTTGTCAAAGGTCGATTGGAAAAAAGAGACGAAGGCGCTTCGGTCATTGTCGAGACCGCCTCTCCTCTGGAGGAGGCTCCGGTTCCAAAGAAAGAGGAGCTCAAAAAAGAATTTGACTTTGAAATCAGGATTCCCAGTCGAATTTCTTCTCGAAAGTTAATGGAATTAAATAAACTTCTAAAACAAAATCAAGGTAAAGACAGGCTTTCCCTGGCATTTATTGATGACTCAGAGAGGATCAAAAGAATGGTTTTGCCTTACGGAATCAACTATACTCAAGATTTGAAAGAGACGATCGAGTTACTTCTTAAAAGGTAGTTAAAAATCTTCAAGCTATTGAACAACGCAAGCTTGAATGTTAAAATAAAGAAGATGGCTAATCAAGCACAACTAAACGAAACAGTATTTAGAGTTGGCGACAGCGTTCGTGTTCACCAAAAAATCATCGAGGGTGAAAAAGAGCGAATTTATGTCTTTGAGGGGATTGTTATTTCTATCCGGGGCAGCGGAGAGAACAAGAGTTTTACTGTTCGGCGAATCGCCGCTGGAAATATTGGTGTTGAAAGAATTTGGCCTTTAAGCTCTCCCTGGTTGGTTAAAATTGATGTTCTGAAGCACGGTAAGGTCAGGCGGGCTAAACTTTACTACCTTCGAGATCGAGTCGGCCGGAAGGCGACCAGAGTTAGAACACGGAAAGTTGAACCAGAGCCCAAGAAGGTTTCGGAGAAAAAGGCAAAACCGGATGCTAAAAAAACTTCTCAAGGTAAGGCAGAAAAAGGAGAAGCTAAAACCAGGGGAAATCGGCGAGGAACTAGCCGCCAAACACCTAAAAAGTAAGGGGTGGCAGATTATTGACCGAAATTTCCAAAGCAAGTTTGGCGAGATAGATATTATCGCTTTAGAGGCTTCGAGAAACAAAAAAACAAGGAAAAAATCATTGACGTTGGTTTTTGTGGAAGTAAAAACTCGTTGGTCAAAAGAATTTGGTTCACCAGAAGAGGCAATTACACCCTGGAAGATTCAACGGATGACAAAAGCAGCTCATTATTACAAAATTCTTCACCCTCAATTGCCAGACTCCCTTAGGCTAGACGCCGTCGTGATTGATATGACCTTGGAAAGTCCAGAGAGCATTAGAGTGATTTGTAACATTACTCAGTAGAAAGGGCCTAATGGTTAAAATGGTTAATTGCTAAATGGTTGAGGGGAATAAGGATGAAAATTGAAAAGCTTATTGTTGGCCAGCTACAAGCAAATTGTTATTTGGTTTGGGATGAAAGTAGTCAAGAGGGGATTATTATTGATCCTGGGGATTCGCCTGATTTTATTCTCAATAAAATTCGTGACTTGGGGATCAGGCCTAAAATGATCGTCGCTACCCATGGTCATTTTGATCATCTTTTGGCGGTTAACCCCTTAAAAATTCGTTTTCAAATTCCATTTTTGCTTCACAAAAACGATTATTTTCTGGTAGAAAGGATGAATAAGTCGGCTCAATATTTTTTAGGCAATAATTTAAATTTTAGTCCTCCGCCGGATGTTGATCGGTTCATTGAAGAGGGGGATAAAATTGAGTTTGGAAGTGAAAAACTAAAGGTGATCGAAACTCCTGGTCATTCCCCTGGTGGGGTAGCCCTTTATTCAAAAGAGGAGGGTCAGGGGCTGATCTTTTCTGGAGACACTCTTTTCAAGCAGGGCGTGGGTCGGACTGACTTTTCTTATGCTTCGTTAAACGAACTAAAAGAGTCATTGGAAAAGCTTTTTAAATTACCAGGCGGAACCATAGTTTACTCTGGCCACGGTTCTGAGACGACAATAGGTGAAGAGAAGAAGGTTTTAGAAAGTGGTTTCTTGGAAAAACAGGTTATGTGATTAAATCAAACAGGAGGAGGTGATAAAAAATGTCCGAATCAATTGAAAAAACTCAGTCTAGTAAAAAATCAAGTAAAATGCTGCCGGTAATTATCGGTGCGGTGGTTTTGATTGGTGGTGGGGCCTTGGTTTTATTTTTTCTTAAACCTGGCCAAAATGATTCACCACAAGTTGGGCAGAAGCTTGAACAAGTTTCAAAAGAGGAAACGAAGCCATCGGCTCAAGGTACCGACGAAAATTTTTCCGGCAAGCTTAAAGACGCTCTAATCCTGGGAAAGTCAATGAAATGCCAGTGGAACAACGATCAGGGAAGTTCTGGTGTTACCTATATTAAAAACAATATGGTTTACGCTGAAATGACGATTAACGACCAAAAAGTCTACGTTTTGTCAAAAGATAGATGTACCTATATTTGGAACGATGGTCAAGATAAGGGTTCAAAGTTTTGTGCTGAGCCTGAAGAGGGCGAAGAAGAGGAAATGGAGATGCCAGAAGCCTTTTCTTGGGAGGTTCCGGGAGTAAGTTATCAGTGTACACCGACAACCGTTTCTGATCAGAGGTTTAGCCCTCCGACCACAGTTGACTTTCTTGATCCAATGGAATTGATTGGAGAAATGGACTTACCTGAAGGCTTAAAGATTCCTTAAATTGTGATTTAATAAAGGTAAGACTATTTTTTGATTAAGGCCAGGAATTCTGGTAAATTGGCTAGAAATTGCAATTGAAATTTGTCTAGTTTTGTTGTGAGACAAGTAAAGTGAGTGTGGGGTCACATATTTCAAAATATCCTCAGGAGTCAACCTAGTACTCCTGGAAGGTGTATGTCGGTGCATGTCAATCGCTGGAAAAGAGGTTGTATAATATTTTCTTTTAATTTATCCTTAGGGAAATGAGTAAAATTCAACTGGTCAGCGGACGATCTTACCCGGCGATGGCCAAAAAAATTGCTAAGTTACTGAAAGCTTCTCTCACGCCAGTCGTGATTAAAACTTTTGCTGATGGTGAGATATATGTCCGGATTAAAAAGAAAGTCAGGGGGGATGATGTTTTTTTAATTCAAAGTGTCTCACCACCGGTTAATGAAAACTTAATTGAGCTTTTAATTTTAATTGACGCCTTAAAGCGAGCTTCAGCCAGGAGTATCAACGTGATTTCTCCATATATGGGTTATGGTCGTCAAGATAGAAAAGTTGTTTCGCGTGAACCAATTACCGCTAAATTAATTGCTAATCTGATTACCACTGCCGGCGCCGATCGGATTTTAACGGTTGATCTCCATGCCGATCAAATTCAGGGTTATTTTGACATTCCCTTTGACCATTTTGTCGGTTACCCTCAATTTGCAAAGTATTTTAAGAAGAAAGGACTTAGGGATGTGGTGGTGGTGGCCCCTGATATTGGTGGCGTAAAACGGGGTAGAAAAATGGCCCAGCTTTTAAAAGCCCCGTTAGCGGTGATTGACAAAAGAAGAACTGGTCATAATAAATCAGAGGTGGTCAGCCTCATTGGTGAGGTTAAGGGGAGGGTGGCCATTGTTGTTGATGACATGATCGACACCGGCGGGACGATTACCAGCGCGGCGGAAACTTTAAAACAAAAGGGGGCTAAAGATGTTATTCTTTGCGCCACTCACGGTCTTCTCTCCGGAGAGGCTTGTCAAAAACTGGAAAATTGTCCGGCTTCTCAAGTAGTTTTATTGGACACGGTGCCTTTACCGAAGGAAAAAAAACTTAAGAAAATCAAAGTTATTTCCTTGGCCCCGCTTTTTTCTAGGGTGATTAAAAGAATTCGCCGCGGCGGTTCTTTGGGAGCTTTATTTGTTTGGGAAAAGAAAGAGGTTGCCCTTTAACGATTTGACTGATTTTTCTTGTTTATTCCATTCAATTAAGTTAAAATAGCCATGAGTTGTTTGTCAGCATAACGGCTCAGGACAGGTCGAAATCTCGAGATATAAATTATTTTGAAAATTGTAAATTATAAATTGTAAATTGTTCTCGGCCCCATCGTCTAATGGCTCAGGACATCAGGTTTTCATCCTGGAAATCGGGGTTCGATTCCCCGTGGGGTCACCACCAAAAAAGTCCCATTTATTGGGACTTTTTTGGTGGTCCCACTGAATGAACCCCCAACTCCTCCAAATATATGGTATTCCAACGATCTACTTAGATAAAGCATCGTGTTTTGTATCAAACAATATGTTTCGGACCCTCTTCGCCTGCCCGCCGACCAATCTTGGCACGAGCCGTGAACGAATAGTTCATGAAATAGGCAAGTGCGAAGATAAGGCGGGATTCCCCGCATGCCCGCCTAATTGTGAGCAAAACGAGCTTTTGGCGGGTGGGGTCACAATTTAGGAAAATATTACCGAGGTGCCGTACCTGCTGCACCTCCAAGGTGAAAGGGTTAATTGAAGCAGAACATTAGTTCTGTTCTCGACTTCTTTGTAAGTAATACAAAATGTCACTACTTTCAGCGAGTGTTACCAATATATTTCCGCCTTCTGTGTATTCTAAATGTGTAACTGCAGTAGCAGCAAACTCAGAATGTGCCGTGAGTTTTCCAAGCCTTTTCATTTCATTTTCGTGCCCTGGATCATTAGGATCTAGTTCAAACGAGAAAGCAACCAATTTTCTTTCCGATATTTCTTTAGTCATATATAAACTTCCTACTTAACAGTTGCTTGGTAATCATAGCACAAATCATGTTTTGATTTTCACAAGTAAACTAAAAAAAAGTTAAACCAAGATTTGTTAAGTTTTTGTTTCGGCGTAGAGGACCAGCCTTTTCCACCTGGAGAGTGGAAAGCCTTAGTTCTTGCAAGGGGGTTGTTTATAGGCCTGGTTAATTTTACTTCTTTTGCTTCTATGAATTAATTCACTGATACAAGCTGCTCGGTTAACATGGGGGGTGGCCTGTAAAAGAGGGTGGATGAGCTGGATAGTATTTCTGAGGTGTTGGGCACAGGGATAGGAATAATATTGCAGGTGCCAACCTGGGACACTTTCCAGGTGGGATTCGTGGGATTCATCCGGGTTTTGTAAGTTTTAAACCTATAGTGTATAATATGTATATTATTTTAGGATATATAACTCCTATGCTCTTAGTTGAAACAGAAAAAAAAGCCGTTACTCAAACACCAGAGGTGAATGATATTGCGCTTTTTAGAGTAGAAAGCGCAGCAGCTGTGGTTGATTCCCAAGCAATTTTGTCGGATCTGGATTTAGACCCTAACTTACTTCAAGATCTTACCGAAAAAACACAACATCTCATTCCGTTAGGATCATTGACTTATAATAGGCCGCTTACAAAGAGAGAGGGAGAAGATACAGAAGGAAGGGGTGTTTATCATACTGATATTCCTATCGGCAATAGGAAAGTAACTGTGTACAGTAAAGGAATAGGGCATCATAAGCTTATGGAGAGAGAACAGAATGGCTCTGCCCTTGGATATTCAGGAAATCCTCAAGTACTGGTATTTGATTCACTAATTTACGACCGGCAACATAGAAGGATTTTGGGTACAGAGACATTAGAATGGGCACTTTTGGAGCATGTTCATGCCTGTGTAATTTTTGCGGCACTCGCCTCAGAACATAATTGGGAATCATTAGAAGATGCACTAGAAGCAAATGTAACTGTTCCCGTTGGTATGTTTCACTTTGATAAGCTTTCTCAACGCCAAAAAGAATTACTACAGGCTCGCATTACTCAAACACCATATGAAGCTGACGCTAAACAGTTAAGTTGGCCTGGCAATTTAAATGGTTTGGGTTCAGTAAGCCTGATTGTTCCGACAAATCGGAGACTGCCAGTCTGGCCTGATGAAGAATTTTTTACTCCTAGAAAAAGACAAGAAGAGTACGACAAATTTAAGGACCCCAGTCAGTGGGAAACTGGGGGTCGAACTATAAGAACAATGCTCGAATTGGGACTCGTACTTAGTTATTCCAGCTCTCATGGACAAAACATGTACCCCGTGGGCTTCATGGGAAATGCCGACAATTCTGATATTGTTTTTCTTGGAGATTATCAAGAAAGAGAAGTAGACAATCCTTTTGGAGAAGGAATAATTACTTGTGGTGAACTGGAACAAAGAGCAGCGCTTGTTTTTGATCAAATTACAAGACACTATGGATTGGTGCCATTGGCGCATCCTGTTCCCGAGCATGGGGTCTCTTGGGAATGTGTGGCTGAAGCTCAAAGTAATTTTTGGCAGGAGTTTTTAAAAGATATTGCTCATCCAAAGGCGATAGAAACTATTCCTCACCTTATTCCATTTATAAGAACTCAGATTAATATGGCGGCTTCAGTATTAACTACTCAGGCACTACACTCCGAAAAGTGGAACAAGCTTGCTCAGGTAAGAAATGACGTCTTAGATAAACACGATAATCATGGAGCAAAAGAGCAGTTGGAGTACAGTATTGAAGGGAGATTATCTATTGAGCATAGCTATTTGCCTTTTATGCAAATACTTTCAGAAGAAGACCGCTTTGGAGCTCGGGCTGTGCATCAATTTTTGCTTGATGGGGATATTGAACAATTGCAAGAAAGTGAAGCACTCCAGCCATATTTACGATTGTATGATGCGGTCTGGAAGATTGAGGATCAAGAACAAAGAGATAGATTATTGCGTCAAGTGAGTTTACTTGAGATAAAAAGAAGCCATGAGACAATGGTAATCTATAGAATTCCCTTTGACATTATAGATGCCTTTGATGACAAACATATCGACTTAGTTACTGACCTGGTAGAACAAGGAGAAACAGAACAAGCCATACGAACAACTGAATCTTTGAGAATGATGAAAGAATGGCGTTTGATAGGGAACCACCCCAACTCTCCACTTGAGCCAGCGGAACATTATTTTGCATCTCAACTATTAAAAGATAAAGCTGATATAGATGAAGTTTATGAGCAAGTTAAGTTTTTTGATTCTCTTCATACTCTTGCAGGCAACTGCGTAAGGGGTAGTAAATCTTTAGAATTAATGCCGGAAGCAGAATTGGATGTGAGCGGATGGGCATCTAAGAATGAATTGGGTGAACCGGTTGGATTAATTATGAATGTTGTGGGAAGTTTTATTGAGGATTCGAGGCAAAGAAAGCAGTTAACTAACCATATTGGAAAATACAATCAGGTTTTAAAGGAGCTTGTTAAGGCAGAGACTTTAGAAGAACGTGATGAAGCAATGGCAGGATTGGAAATAATGCCTGAAGAATTGGGTGAGGAATATCCTGAACTGGCTTTCGCCCATGACTGTACAATGACTGTTTACCATTTAATGCGAGGTTCTTCACCGGCAGAGGAGGTAAGGCAGTGTTACGAAAGAGCTTTGGCTTATTACACCGACCACTATGAAAGCAGGAAACGCCAATTAGGCATTGAGCATGACCTTCATTTTCAGGACAGGGAGAGATATTTAGAGTTCAGGGAAGCCGAAAGTGCCAGACTTCATACAAGGTACCAAGACTTGGGCTTTGATAAAATTGCCCTATTATATAGTGCCAAGGGCGGACTTCTTCCTTACTTTGAGCGGGTAAGACTTAATATGAATTTTATTGAAGAGGAAATGACTGATATGAGTTTATAACCAAAGCACACTGTGGAAATTTCTTCACACTGAAAGATCTTCATTACTCACACCCGATGTGAAATAGGTTCCCTACATCGGGTGAGGTGGAATAGGGCTGAAATGACCACGTGCCTGCAAGGCATGATCCAGCTTGACAAATGAAAATTAATTTAGATATAATGCTTTTTAACATGCAAGCAACCCAAAAAGCTTTTTTTGCTTTTTACTTTACCTCTTGATCTAGGGGGCGGGTTGCATTTGTTATAAACAAAAATAAAAAAAGACCTACCTCCTAGAAATAGGAGGTTTTTTTATGAAAAACAAAATGAAAATTAGACAAATCTTTAGTTTTGGCAATTTCTTTAAACCCAATTAACGCGGGGTGAATTTTTTATATTTTCAAACCCCGTATAACGGGGTTTTTTAATTTTAGTTGATATAAAAATATGACTGTCGAAAGAAAAATTAACATCGCCGGACCTTGTGCCGCCGAATCTAGAAATCAGGTGATCGAGTGTGCTCGGGCCATAAAAGAGCGAGGGATCGAAATAATGAGAGCTAGTCTTTGGAAACCAAGAACAAGACCGGGTTTTGAGGGCGTGGGTTCAGATGGGATTGCCTGGTTGTCTGAAGTAACTAAATCAGGTATAACTGTGGGAACCGAGGTGATGCTGCCCGAACACGTTACCAGTCTTATTGACGGGATAGTTGCCAACAATGGTGATCCAACCAAAGTTCTTTTATGGTTAGGTTCAAGAAATCAAAATCATTTAATCCAAAGAGAAATTGCCAAGAGAATGCTAGCTGAAGCCCCTGAAAATGTAAGATTATTGATTAAAAACCAACCGTGGAGTGATGAGGCTCATTGGCTGGGAATAGTCGATCACGTTACTGGAGTCGGCATTGATCCACACAGAGTAATTCTTTGCCATCGAGGATTCTTGCCTAATGGGAAAAGAAATCCGAATAATCTGAGGAATATGCCAGATTTTGAGATGGTGATGAGAGTCAGAGAAAAGACTGGACTGCCGATGGTTTTAGATCCGTCTCATATTGGCGGCAATGTTGATAATGTCTTTACGGTCGTCAAAGAGGCCGCCAGGTTTGAATTTGATGGTTTGATGGTTGAAGTTCATCCTGAGCCGCAAGTTGCCCGGACAGACGCCAGGCAACAGCTAACTTTTCAGGAATTAGATAGATTATTAGGCTATAAAGATAGAAGCTAGAACAATATTATATTATGAAACAAATTAGTACCGTGCAAGCTCGCGCCGACCACGCTACCTATGGAATTCAGGGTGGAAGGGGCAGTTTCAACGAAGAGGCGGTCCAGTATTTTCTGAAAAAATCTCAAATCGAAAAATTTAATATTAAATATCTTTATACTTCAGAAGCTGTTTTGAAAGCGCTCCAAGAAGGGAAAATAGATTATGGCCAGTTTGCGATCCATAACTCAGTTGGGGGAATAGTTAGTGAAAGCATTGAAGCGATGGCGAGTTACAAATTCAAGATTATTGAGCAGTTTTCCATAAAAATATCCCACGCGTTAATGATCAGAAGGGATGCGGAGATAGAAGATGTTAAGATAATCATGTCTCATCCTCAAGTATTCGCCCAGTGCCAGCAAACTCTTTTCAATAAATATTCTGGTTTGAAACTCACTCCCGGAAAGGGAAAGCTGGTTGACCATGCCCTGGTGGCCAAACGATTATCCGAAGGCAAGTTGCCGAAAAACACGGCGACGATGGGTAGTCAGGCTCTGGCCCAAATGTATCATCTAAAAATTGTCGAAAACAATCTTCAGGATCAAAAAGATAACTACACTAGCTTTTTGCTTGTCGGCAGAGCGTGATACTCACCCCCGGGGTGTGGTAGGCCCGCCTTGATCCGCCTCGGGTTGACTAATGAGTCGAGACGGGCTCGCATTTGGCGAGGCAGGTAGACACCGAAGGTCTTTTTCTCAAATAGTCTTTGAAGATCTTAAATTTTAAGTCATCTCGACTCGGGTCGATCCGAGGTTGACCTAGGTCGCACCTGGGGTGGATGGGAGGGGGTGGATGGGATGGCCTCTCGAAGTCTTTCTTCGGCAATGGCTCGCCCTTCATAAAAGAGTCTGGTTTCGCAAGAATAGGCTGCCCCAGTGAGGTCCTCCACCGCCGGATGATTGCCTTGGGGGTTGTCGGTACAATAAAATGGGCACTTTATTTCTGGATTATATGTTGGACACTTTTCACAAGTCATTGAGATCTTTTCTTGTAAGACTAAAAATATCTTATCAATTTATTTCCTCGAAGTCAATATTATAGGACCTTGACTCAATTGTCCAATTTAAAGCTGCCATCCCGATGTGCAAATAGAAAATCACATCGGGTGTGGGGAGGTAATAAGCCTAGGGTTCGCTAAAGATGACGTCAGGTTGAATTTGTTGAGGAAAGGCTCCTTCAAGGATATGTTTTTCAGGCGTTTCGTCGACTTTAGTTTCAAGGGTGATAACAACCTTATTATAGCCCTCATAAGATTGTCCTGCCATATAGGCTAGTTCATATTTTCCACTTAAGGTCTTCTCCATTACGCCAGTGGAGAAAAAGCTTAATTTAGGATCATTATTTACTAACCAGCCTTCATAGGCTGAGCCTTCAGGCGGGTCGGGAAGATCAGCGATAACATAATGGTACAGCTTGTTTGAGGTGCGGACTAAGTAGGCAGTCGCTAACCTGCCTTGGCCGGATAAATCTTTCAGTGGAGTTGAGATGCTCTGTGGGTCATTAATGGCCTTGTCTTCAGTTTTAGCACTTTCCTCAATAGGAAGTGAAGGATTGGGTTCATTGATTGTTGGTTCTACAGTTGTCTTGATTTCTGCTTCGTCCTTTTGAAAAGGGTTCGCAAAGTAAACTCCAATAACAAGTAGCGCAAACAGTAGTCCGGCTATTCCAATTATTTTCTTCATCAGCAAATCAATCATATCACATGACCAATTATTTCCACTCCTTTAGTGATTTCACAAACTCATCCCCCCTTCACTTCTTTAAAAGATTTTGTTATAATTTAGATGGAAATAAAGGAAAATATGAAAAAGAACATGACAGTTCAATTTGATTATCAACGTTTTGTTGTTCCCGCTGGAATCGCGATTTTTCTTGTCCTCATGTTTTTATTTTCCTTAAGAATTGTCAAGGCTGGAACTGTTCAAGTCGTCACTCGTCTTGGAAAAGTGACCGGAAGGGTCTTAAGCCCTGGTGGACACCTCATTGCTCCTTTGGTTGAAGGCACAATTTCCTACAATACCAAAAAGGTGACCTATGAAGCCTCAAGTGATCCCGGTAGATCAAAGGCCACTTATACTGATGAACCAGTAGATACCACTACCAAGGATGGTCAACAAATCGAGCTTAGTTACACGGCCAGATTTTCGGTTGATCCCCAAAAAGCTGGTTGGGTTGCTAATAATATTGGGACAGAGGTAGACGTGGTTGAAAAAATCGTTAAAACAGACACTCGGATCCATGCCAGAAACATTGCCCGCGAGTTTAACGCCGCTGATTTGTATACCGGCAATATCAGTGATGTTCAAAAAGCGATTGAGGAAACTCTAAGACCAATTTTTGAGGATAACGGTCTTTTACTGGATGAGTTTGGGATCAGGTCGATTACCTTTACTCCCGAATACATCAACGCCATTGAAGCCAAGCAAATTGAAAAAGAAAGGGTTATCACCGAAGAAAATATCGCCAAACAAGAAGAATTTAGAAAACAAGCAAGAATTACTAGTGCCGAAGGTCAAGCTGAAGAGCAAAGACTTCAAAGATTAACTTTGACTGACGAATTACTAATGAAAATGTGGATCGAAAAATGGAACGGCGAGGTTCCAAGTGTGGTTTCTGGTGAGCAGGGAAATCTTCTTTTTCAAATTCCCAATCCTTAATCAAGTTAAGGAAGTATTGAAGTATTAAAATATATTTTTATCCGCGCAATAACTCACTTGAAGTAAATACTTCAGGCGGGTCTAATAAAATATTTTCGGTCATTTGAGCGGACAGACAAACTTTAATCCTCAAGCTTTTCGATTTTGCCGGAACCGGAAATATTTTGAACAATCTCCGGGTCACCTAGATACCGGATTGTCCCACTTCCGCTGACATCAACACTAAGCTTTTCAGAAACATTAAGTTCAGCTTTTCCTGAACCATTGATACGAATTTCAGCTTCTTTTCCTAACAGTTCCTTGCCAAAAAATTTTCCTGAACCCGAAAAGACGATTGTTTGATAATCAGCCACTCCTGAAAGAGTAAAGGCTCCTGATCCGGAAACTTTGGTCGCCAATTTTTCAACTTCAAGACTGGCCCGTGCATCTCCGGAACCATTGATGTTAATCTCGAGTTTGCTGGTGGCTATTTTTGGACTTTCCAGTTTAACTGAACCATTCAGGTTGACCATTTCAAGATCTTTAACCGTTAGATAATATTTAATGTCGGCTTGTGGCCAGGCAAATATTTTGAAAAGACCTCGGTAAACGACTTTAACTTGAAGTTCGTTATTTGAAACTTTAGTTTCAATATACTTCATTAGATTTTCATCAGTCTCAATTTTTAGAGACTCTTCGCCTGTTTGCTCAATGAGCACCAGACCGCTTCCGGAAACTGAAACCTTATTAAAGCCCGAAACCTCTCTTTGCTCGCTGACAACATTGCCCGAAAGCTGAGCCCTTCGCTGCCAAGAGAAAAGGCCTCCCACACCAAGGACAATGACGATGACAATGCCGACAATTATTCCTGATAAAAATTTCAAACTTTTCACCTCCTTTCCTTAAAATTCACTCATATTAAACTAATTATAACTCAAAACCTAAAATGGTGTCGATGATCCGGTTTTGGCTTGCTTGGCCCAAATCATTATAAAATGGCAGCCTTATCAGTCGACGACTGATTAAGTCAGTCTGTTGGCAGTTTTTGGCTGAAGTTCTAAATTTTTTTCCCATGACCGAGGAATGAAGCGGGAGAAAATGAAAAACAGACTGGATGCCTTTGTTTTTCAGGTAAAGAATTAGCTTATCTCTGGCTTTTTGGGTTGGGAGGATCATGTAAAATAAGTGACAAGATTGTTGGCAATGCTTAGGAACAGTGGGTAGTTTTACCCCATTTTTTTTGGCCCATGTTTTTAGATATTTAAAATATCTTTTCCACAAGTTGGCTCTGATTTTTTGAACTTCATCTTTTTTTTCAAGTTGGGCCAGTAAAAAGGCGGCCAGTAAGTCTGAAATTAAATAGCTTGAGCCTAAATCAACCCAGGTATACTTGTCGACCATTCCGCGGAAAAACTGACTGCGGTCAGTCCCTTTTTCACGGATGATTTCGGCTCTTTCGAGGAACTCCTTGTTATTGATAAAGAGAGCGCCGCCCTCGCCGCAGGTGAAGTTTTTGGTTTGATGAAAACTGGTGGCCGCTAAATCTCCGAAAGTTCCCAGGAATTTCCCTTTATATTTGCCAAACAAGCCTTGAGCTGTGTCTTCAACCACTCTGAGCTTGTAGCGCTTAGCTAAAGACATGATTTTATCCATTTCGCAGCCAACACCAGCATAATGAACCGGAATGATGGCCTTTGTCTTTTTGGTGATCAGCTTTTCCAATAATTTTTCATCGAGATTTAAAGTATCAGGCCTGATATCGGCAAAAATTGGCTTGGCGCCGCGATTAACAAAGGCATTAGCGGTCGAGACAAAAGTAAAAGATGGCAAGATAACTTCATCGCCAGGTTTGATATTGATTAAAAAAGCGGCCATTTCCAAAGCATGGGTGCAAGAAGGGGTCAGTAGTACTTTGGGAATTTTGAGGCTTTTTTCCAGTAGTAAGTGGCATTTTTCGGAAAAAGGTCCGTCGCCATCGATCCGGCCGCTTTCAATAGCTTGCCGGGTGTACTCAATTTCTTTGCCCACCAGCGCTGGGACATTGAAGGCAATTGGCGGGCTAATAGTTTGCCAAATATTTTTTAGGTCTTTCCCCAGTCGATTGGATAGTTTTTGGTTTGAGTCTTTAAAATGGTCGTGCAAATAATTTCTTAATTTTGGCGTAATGACTGTTTCGCCTTTTTCACCGACACGAATCTTACTGTTCAATTCGGGCGGTTTAAAATCAGCTTTGACATCGAGGAATCTATACAACTTACTCAGTTCTTTAGGTGATCCGGAAAGTTCTTCAAGAAGCATAATATGGATCTGGTTTGGTTTAAAATATTTATCATAAATTTCAATATTGTCGATGTAATGGCCTCTTTTTAAGTAGGCGTATGGGGAGGCAGATATTTTTTGGTGATCATAGTTATTTCGCCTTTTTTCCTCCTGTAAAAAAGCTTCGGATATTGACAGGGGCTCAAGGCCAAACTGATGAGTAAACCAATAATTGGAAATTGCCCGTTCTACCGGATCTCGCAGTAAAATGAGAATTTTTGCCTTAGGAAAGCTTTTAGCAATTCGCCTGGCCGCTTTGTTGTATTCAATATAGCTGGTGCTTTTTTCTCCTTTAATCTTGGCTTTGTTTTTAAAATATTTCTTTTTATAAAATTTTATTCCCTTGGCGTAGGATTGGTTATTAATAAAAAATTTTGGTTCAGGCCACATTGGCTTGGCCATCTCAATTTCCGGATGACTGTCGAGTAATTTATAAAGATAGGTCGTTGCCGATCGCTGTGCGCCGACGATGAAGAAATGGTTACTGCTCATGATTGATCGATTCTTTAATGTGGTAATTGTCCCCCGCACTTGCTTGGTTAACAAGGCGAATTAGGTACTCTCCGAGCATGCTGATAATCAAGAGCATCAGCCCATTGGTACAAGAAAGAAAGACAATGATGCTGGCCCAGCCGGGAACAGTTGTCCCTAAAAGCAGGGCTTTGATCAGTAAAAAAGCTCCCAGAATAAAGCTGAGAGCAGAAATAACCATCCCGATGGCCGTGACCAGCCTTAAAGGGTAGGAGGAGTAATTAAATAAAATTCTGGTGATTAATTTGATGATTGTTGTCAGCTTGTAATTACTTTTGCCGACCGTTCTTTTTCGATGCTTGACCAGAGCATTGGTTGGATTTTCGGCAAACATGGTCGCCAATCCATTGATATAAGGGTAAGCCGTTTGGTAAGAGCAAATTCTTTGAGCGACCTCTTTCTTGATAATTTTAAAACCAGAATACTGAAGATCTTTTGGTTTGATAAAGACTTTGTTATTAACCATATCAATTAACCAGCTGCCAAATTTTCTTACAAAGGCGTGTTGTCTGTCCGGATATTTGCCAAAGACCAGGTCGTGGCCTTCTTGCGTTTTTTCAATTAATTTTATTATTTCTTCCGGTGGGTTTTGAAAGTCATCGTCAAGGGTGATCATCAGGTCCCCGGTGGCAACCTTAAGGCCACAGTAAACGGCTGTATGCTGGCCGTAATTTTTCAGCAAATTAATGGCGATGATTTTTTTATTTTGGGAAGCCTTTTTTTTCAAAACATTCCAGCTTTGGTCCAGGCTGCCATCATTAACCAAGATGATTTCATAATTAAGTTTGTTCTTTCTGAAAAAGCTCTCTGTGTGTTCGATCGTTTTGCCGACAATTGGTTCACTATTAAAGACCGGAATAATCGCTGAACATTTAAGACTAGTTTTGATTTTCATTGATGATTTTTTGAACAGGAAACAATCTTGCCCTTCGAGCTATTTTATCACAATCAAAAATTTTTAGATTTTTTTGAAAGAAGCCTGGAGGAATTTATATTAGTGGTGGTAGTTTAAGAAGGTAAAGACAGCGACGATAAAGTCCCAGGCAATGACCAAAGAAAGCAGGGTCCACTGCCAGTAGGAACGAAATTTTAAGATAAATCCGTCCAGCTCATGGGTGCTTAAATAGTCTGAAAACAATTGCAAAATAACCAGAAAAACAATCAGAAAATTTATAAAAATTATAAAGTTTGGGAGAAAAGCAGATAAGTAAATCGGGACGACTAAAAAGACCAGTGAAGCTAAAATACCGACAAACATACTGGTCCCGAATACTCCATGAACCTTGCGAAACTTGTCTCTGGGGTAAAAGGCGATCATTAATCCGCTTAGGCAGCTCAAGAAAAGAAAGATTAAAGCAATTTTTGAAGTGGCAATATTGGGTAATAATCGACTGAGGTTAAAGACAAAAATAAGTCTTAAAAGACTAAAAAAGGCAATTAAAGCGCTGAAAATCTCGTAACTGGGGGAAGCGGTTTCAGCCAAAGTGCTTAAAAGACTTTTAGAAAGGAAAAAGTTTTTATGCCTTAAAGCGGCAATAATGACGATGATCAGAAGAAGAGGAATGTAGAGAATGTAGGTTGCCAGACCAATAAGATTAAGGTCCATAGTTAAATCTTAGCACTAAAAATCTAAAGACTTCAATACGCTTTACTGACTAAAAAAAATAAGCTATCATTGGCTTGATGAAAAAGAGTCTTTTTAACTATGCTGTCATTCAGGTAGAGGCAGCGGCTGAGATTTTACAACTTAAGCCTCAAGTGGTAAAGCGTTTAAAAGTTCCCCAAAATGTCATTGAAAAAAAACTTCGGGTCAAGCTGGATTCCGGGAAAACAAAAGTCTTTAAGGCCTATCGCAGTCAGCATTCAAATGCTTTAGGTCCCTTTAAGGGAGGAATTCGATTTCATCCGGAGGTGAGTTTAGACGAAGTCAAAGCCTTAAGTGTTTTTATGTCTCTTAAAGCTGGCTTGGTGGGCTTGCCCTATGGAGGTGGGAAAGGGGGAGTCATTTGTGACCCTAAAAAACTATCTCTTAAAGAGCTTGAGGCGCTTTCCAGGGCTTACATGAGGGCTTTTGCCCCGTATTTTGGCCCCTGGCAAGATGTGCCGGCCCCAGACGTCAACACCAATCCTCAAATTATGGCCTGGATGGTCGATGAGTACGAGAACATTCAAAAATCAATCCGCCAGCTGGCGGACAAAAATCAAAGATTTTTCAATATTGGTGCCAATCCAAGGGCGGTGATTACTGGCAAGCCTTTAGAAATTGGCGGGAGTCAAGGGCGGATGGAGGCCACCGGCCAAGGTGGAGTTTTTATTTTAGAATCATTGGCTAAAGTTTTAAAATGGTCGCCGCAAAAGACGACTGTCGCAGTTCAGGGTTTTGGCAACGCCGGTTTTTGGTTTGCCCAGTTAGCTCGAAAATTAGGCTTTAAAATTGTGGCTATTTCTGACTCAAAAGGCGGGGTTTATTTGCCCAGGGGGATTGATCCCCAAAAAGCTCTTGATTGCAAGAAAAAGCATGGTGCTTTGGTCGATTGCGCTTGCTCAGGAAAGACTTGCCCTCTTAAGGCGGCCAAGAAAATAAGCAATCAGGAATTATTGGAATTACCAGTCAAGGTTTTAGCCCCAGCGGCCTTAGAAAATGTCATCCATCACCAAAATGCCGGGAAAGTAAAAGCCAAAGTAATTATTGAGCTGGCTAATGGGCCGGTAACTCCGAATGCAGACGAAATACTAGCCAAAAACAAGATAATTTCAATTCCTGATATTTTGGCCAATAGCGGGGGAGTGATTGTTTCATATTTTGAGTGGGTCCAAAATCTTCAGGGTTACTATTGGGAGAAAAATGAGGTCAATGCTCGGCTAAAAAAAATGATCAACAAGGCTTTTAAGGAATTTTGGCAAAATTACCAGAAATTGAAAGTTACTCCTCGGATGGCGGCCTACACTCTGGCGATCGAAAGAATTGCCAAGGCAATGAAAGTCTTGGGCCGGTAGCTTCCTTAACCACTGTCGCCGATTAATTATCCTATAATATTGATTTTAACCTGATTTTGTGCTATAATTTGGGCAGTTAGAAAAGCAGAGAAGTACCTTAAAATTGAGAGCAAAATAATTGAAAAGGGAGGGGAAGAAATGTTTAGAACGTTGTTAATATTGTTGTGGACAGTCCTGGTGATTGGGGGAAGTATTTATGTCTATGAGAATTTGGTGGCTAACAAAACCTTCACTGGAAGGGAAATTGAAATCGTTCTATTAACAGGAAGGAGTTTTAAAGTTACGGGCGAAAAAGTATCTGCATGTTTCCATGGTGAAGGACAAAGATTTGATCTTGTTGATCAGGACGGAGATGTGGTTTATAGCCCTGATCCAGTCATGCCTAGTTCAGGAGCCAACTCCGCCTTTTCCCTAAAAATAAAGAGTCTCAAAAATATCCCCCTAAAAGTTCAGGGAGGGGAAACTGTAAGCGCGAGCTTTTCCAGTGACGACGAAATAATTATCGTCGAGACTTGGCTATGGGGTCTAGGAGCCAGGATTCCATTATTGATTGCAATTATTATAGTTGCAATATTTGTTTATGGTTTTGGTCTTGCTCTGCTTTTATGAATTTAATTGGGCACCGGAAACAGGGTTGGGTAAAGAGATTGGGTGGCTGCCATGGCAGTTTTTTGCGCTTAGTCGCAGCCCCCTCTTTTTTTCTCTTTACTCTCCCTCCGGTGCCTTCGTTTTTTTAGAACCATATTTTGTTTTCTTCTAGGAATTTTTTTCAATCTTTGGTAAAATTAAATAGTTGTTCAGGTACATTCACTGAAAGCGAATTTTTGGCGGGCCCGTAGCTCAGTGGCAGATCCGCCAGCTGGCGGACTTTTAAGCAGGGAGTATGATATATGTATATGTAATTCAATCTGAATCAACAAATAAGATTTACATAGGCTATACCAGTAATCTTGTAGAGAGATTAAAAAGGCACAATAAGGAGTCATTTAATAAAAAATCAAGCTATACTTATAAAAATATTGGTCCATGGAAATTAGTCTATAAAGAAAAGTTCCAGCTAAAAGAGAAAGCAATTCGTCGAGAAAAAGAACTTAAGTCTTATCAAGGAAGGAAATTTATAAAAGAACAAGTTTCGGGCCCGTAGCTCAGTGGTAGAGCACCTGCCTTTTAAGCAGGGTGTCGTAGGTTCGATCCCTACCGGGCTCACACAAAAAAAGGCTCCCATTTTTGGGAGCTTTTTTTTGTGATCTGGTATGGGGATCGAACCTAAGGAGGACAAAGATTCTAGTTTCCAAATTAGTAACTTGAATAAAGTTTCGGGGTTCGTTTGAAGAATCGAGTTTTGGAACCTCCCCTACCGGGCTCACAGAAAAATACTCCTCAAACGAGGGGTATTTTTTTGGTTTGTATGGTATAATAATTTATTATGAGTTCAGAAAATGAAATCACGCCTGGCGCTGGTACAGCCGCTGTTTTTTCAGAGGTTGAATCAATTGAATTCCGACAGGATTTTGCAGTAGCTGAATTGGAAACATTGGAAAAACTTGAAAGATTACCCCTTTTTTTAGCTAAAGCAGCTTTTGATCTTAGGGCAGTGATTTCTTCGGAAGGCGAGAAGGGTGCCCCCCAAGAATAATTTCTAACTTTTTTCATTCATCTAAAATCCTCCTCTCTCGCCACCCCATTTTCATTGTAGTGCTATAATTAGAAAATATGGGAGAAAAACTGATGTATTGCCAATTTCGGTATTCTGGATCCCGTCTTACAGCGATGATAATGTATGAATCCGATACTACTTACCCTTGTTTAAGGCAGGATGGGTCAGGATTTATCTCTACTGCTGACCCAACTGAGCTTGTCTCAGACGAAGACTGTGAGAATCAACGAAAGGATGGTTTTTGTCCACTAGATTTAGGAAGCGAAACCCCTCAAGAGCTAAGAATAATTTTTCCCACCCCCGGGGTGTGGTAGGTAGACACCCAAGGCTTTTTGGGGGAAGATTATAATTCTGCATGACGTACTTAATCCTTGATATTCAATCTCTTGCCGCAAATTAGATTACACAAGAAATTTTGAATTTGAGAGAAATTTGTCTAAAAAGCCTTAGGTGTCAATAAGTGCACACCCCGGGGGTGGGAAAATAAATATTTTGGCTTTTCTTGTTGTATAATGTGTTTATATGTTAGTGACAGAAGTTAAAGTTATATTTAAGGCCGGAAGGGGCGGTGATGGCAAGTCCTCTTTTAGAAAACTAGGTAAGGGGCCGGATGGAGGTAATGGGGGCAAAGGAGGAGATATTTATCTGGTAGCGACTTCTAATCTTCACGCCCTAAAGGAGCTGACTAAAAAACCAATAATTAAGGCGGAAAATGGTGGACCTGGAGGCTTAAAGAAAAAAACCGGTAAATCTGCCAATGACAGGGAAGTTAAAGTTCCTTTGGGAACAGTTGTCACTGATTTTAATTCCAAAGAAATTTTTGAAGTTTCAAAAAAAGATGACCGAATATTAATTTGCCGGGGAGGGTTAGGTGGTCGCGGCAACTGGGAGTTTCGCTCTGGGGCCAATACCTCGCCGACTTACGCTGAAAAAGGTGAGGAGGGACAAGAAAGAGGCCTGTTTTTCAACCTTAAGCTAATTGCTGATTTTGGTTTAATTGGATTTCCTAATGCCGGCAAGAGCAGCTTGCTCAAAGAACTTACTTCGGCCAAACCAAAGATTGGAAGCTACCCTTTTACGACCCTAGAGCCGAATCTAGGGGAAATTAACGGCAAGATTATTGCTGACATTCCAGGATTAATCATGGGTGCTTCGAAGGGTAAGGGCTTGGGGACAAAGTTTCTGAAGCATATTGAGAAAGTCACTCTCTTGTTTCATTGCGTTTCTTGTGAGAATGATGACCTTGGTAAAGGTTATCAGATCATCAGAGACGAATTAAGGGTCTTTAATCCTAGCTTGCTTTCAAAACCAGAGGTTATTCTTTTAACCAAAACTGACCTTCTTAACGAAACTGAAATAAAAAAAAGCCTTAAGAAATTAAGGAAAATCAATACTCAAGTCTTGCCAATCTCAATCCATGATCTTGAAAGTATTGAAAAACTCAAGTCTTTGATTAAAAAATTGTGATTTTCCCAGGGGTGTCAACCCGTCTCGACTCGGGTCGATCCGAGGCGGACCCGTCTCGACTCGGGTCGATC
>JBHPGO010000015.1:0-26671 GCA_042570465.1 Patescibacteria group bacterium | reverse complement strand
ATCAGCGAAAAAGATCAGCGCAAATCAGCGATCACGATCAGCGAAAATCAGCGATCGCCGCCGTTACCGGCTATCAGTGGCATGTCCTCAACAAGAGTGAGAACTGGATCACCAGGGGAGTGAGAACCGAGTATGCCGGCTCCTACGTTATTGAAAGACCTGGCAGAGAGATTCTTGGTCTGCTCAAGCAGATCCATGGCACGGTCTACATGATCAAAAGAAATGTCCTGGAACAAGTCGGCTGGGGCACTTCCATCACTGAAGACTTCCAACTCACCCTCAAACTCTATGAACAAGGCTACAAGATTGTCTACACCCCCTACGTCCAAGCCCCAGCCGAATGTGTCTCGACTCTCAAGAGACTGATCCGGCAGAGGATGCGTTGGGCTGAGGGACATTCGAACAACATCCGCAAAATGGCTTTTAGATTGCTCTTTGGTAAATGGGTTAGGGTGACGAAGCCCGTATCGGTTAGGTCTTTGGGTTACGTAGATAAACAAAACGTAACCGTAACCGCCTCACGAAACGGGCCTCCTAACCGTAACCTTAACCAGCATAAAGACAAGGTCTTCATCCCCAGCCCTCTCTCCTTCATGGAAAAACTAGAAGTCTTTTACCTGGCTCCTTACTACCTCCAAGCCTTCTTCTTCATCATTGGCACCATGAGCTGGCTCATCTCTGAAACCGTCTTTCAAGTCAAGCTTCCTTTCTGGACAGAGCTTTGGGGATGGTCCCTAGTGCTCACCAACCTCTTCTCCCTGCCTCTGATGAATGCCGTCGGCATGTTTTTGGAAGAAGCAGAGGAAAAAGACTACCTTGGTATCGTTTCCTTCATGCTCCTCTGCTATATCCTGGTTCCTTTCCAAGCTTATGCTGCTGTCAAGGGACTGCTGAAGAAAGAAGAGGGCCCTTGGTTCAGAACCCCCAAGACTGGTAAAGTCACGGACGTCTTCACCAGAGGCCAGTTCTACCGTTGGGTGTCAGGGATTATTCCCGGTCGCTTCGCTCCCGTGACACAAATGAAAGCTAATATTTCTCTCCTGCGAGGTGGGCGCGAAGACGACCTCCTCGGAGGTGGGAAATCAGCCTACCTGTCTTTAGCCAGTGCCAATAACCGTTTCCAAAGCTTCAAGATCAAGCCCAAAAGAAAACATTGGCGGGGTTTTACGGCTCTGATCCTGATCATGCTGACCATCTCCAGCTCGACTCTTTTTATGTTCCTGCCCACCATCTCCAGCAAAACCGTTCCCCAAGCCCTGGCCCAAGGGAAGATAGGGATAAGCGCTGATAATACTGATCGAAACACTGATGACGCTGATAAGGAGCTGATGAACGCTGATGATCAGGATGAGAAGACGGATAACAGCAGACAGAAGACGGAACTTGAAGACGGAAGGGAGAAAACCGAAACAAACTCCTCTTTCGGCAGCCAAACACCCATAGCCCAAACACCGGGTGTTGAGAATTCGTTAACACCCGGTGTTGAAAACATCCCCGGGGAGGATAGCTCCGGTACAAGCCCCACACCGGGGGAGGATAGCTCAAATACTGGCCCCACCCCCGGTGTGTCTTCTCCCATCACCCTCACCGACAATCGACAGAAAGGTCCTTCTGTCGTTCCTGCGGAAGCAGGAACCTATACGAATAACGATCAAGCTATTGATATAGATTCCCATTTGCAGGGGAATGACAGTTCAGAATCTAGAATACAGAATACAGGAGACGGAAGATCCTCCTTGGATGGTGGCCAGGAAAGACTCCTCCGGGCCGAGCCAGAGCCAATATCCAGCATTATTCCTTCAAGGCTGTCGTTTCAGAAGATTGATCCTCAAACTCAAGCCCCCCTGCTTGAGTTTGCCTGGGATCCTTTGCACAGCTCCAAAAAGAAAACTGCCTCTCCCTTTCCTGTGCCCAGTATTTTTCCAAGTCCCACTTTAGATGAGGCGGATGTTTATGCCCTCCAATCATTTGAAGGCAGTATTATGGAGATTGGTACTCAGAAACACTCTCCGCCCAAGCCATACCTTAAACTGGAAAAATGGGATCAGGAAGTGTTTTTAAAGCTCGACATTCCTGTCAACACTCAGGAAAATCCAAAGAAAATTGGTGAAACACTTAAATACTCTTCAGCCGATGGCCAGGCAGACGTGTTGTTTTATCCCAGGCGCCCGAAAGAGATTATTGAAAAAGATCCACAAGGCGGGGATCATAAGTTTCATATTAACGAGCAAGGAGGAGTGGAGTTTGATACCATTTTTTACCGGAAACCAAAAACCAACCAACTGATTTTCCCCTTTGAAAGCAAGGGTTTAGCTTTTCACTATCAACTGCCTCTTAATCAAGAAGAACGTGATCCAGGTTTATCATGTTCTGAAACCAGTTGTCAGGATATCCAAGGCCAGATAGTTAAATTTCGACCCGAGCAGGTGGTCGGTTCTTACGCTGTTTATCACGAGAGTAAAAGTGGAGATTACACCCAGATAGGTGGTAAAAACTATCGGACTGGTAAAGCTTTTCATATTTACCGGCCGAAAGTGGCCGACGCCCAGGGGAATGAAATTTGGGGAGAGTTAAGCATCAATGACAGCCAGAGCTTACTCACTCTGACGATTGACCAAGATTGGCTTGACCAAGCTGTCTATCCGGTGACAGTTGACCCGAATTTTGGCTATGAAACAGTTGGGGGGAGTAGCGGTAATGCTGGTGATACACAGATCTATACTTCCGCTAAAAGTACCCCTATCAATAGTGGCAAAGTAACTAGCTTGAGAATTTATGGTTACAATGGTGGTGCAGGGAATACTGATGTCACTGTTGGCTTATACACCGACAGCAGCGGTCCGGCTTCAAAGGTCGGCAGTGAAAAAGAAACCATCGATATGGCTCAAAATACCACCCCTCGTTGGATGGAATTTAGCACTAACGCTTGGCAAGTGACAAGCGGAAACAGCTATTGGCTGGCCGGAAATAGCGATCAAGATTTAGAGATATATTTTGATTCTCCAGCCGGCACCAATCGCTATTGGGATGACTCGTTTACCTACGGCACAGCTTGGCCGAGCACCTTTTCAAAAGACTCTAATTCATCCGCCCAATACAGTATGTATTGTGTCTACGACTCTAACAACGATGACGGCATGTTCGTGGCGGTGGGGGCAGAGATGATCACCGTTCAAAGCCCTGATTTTGACAATTCCGGCTCGACTGGTTTTAAACTGGTTTTTGACAGTACTAAAGGTGGGGTTATTGACGAGTTCTACCACGACAATGTTGGCTCGGGATCGAGCAATATCGTTTCAGCCAATTCGACCTACGACGCTCTTTTCGATGTTGAATACGGTTCCAGTTATCTTTCGGGGGACACAACCGGTTCTCTAACCCTGATCGAGGCCAGTGAAAGTCGGGTGATCGTTCAAGCCCAAGGCAACGTCACCACTAACGATATTGCTACTCATACCTACACTATTTATTCTGATGGTCAAATTTACCTTAACCTCTCCCTGGAAATCCATGACGGCGAAAGAAACGGGGAAGACGACATGTTTTATCTGATTCAAGACTACAATGGCTACCAAGCTACCTATTCTTCAGTTGACGACACTAGTAAAGCCGCTGCCTTACTACCGGACTCAGACGGTTGGGATTCAGCCTTAATCCCTGTGGACAGTGGAGACGTCGGTACCGTTGACGCCGCCCAAAGCTCCGGCTCAGACTACATCATGGTCAAGTACGACTCTGCCACCACCGGCTATGATGACGAAACCACCGCTATCAGTAATTGGCTCATTGACCTTTCCGAAACCACTTATGATGCTACTTTGCTGACTAGTAAAAGGAATGACTATCGCAACCCGGATGTTCTCACCTACACCACCGGCAGTGAGTGGGATGACGTCGGCACCGGGCCGCCCAATTCTGCCCCGGCGGCGGCCAGCCCGGGGTTAGAAACTGATTCTGTCGTTGAGAGCAATGTTCTTGTTGGTGATATCAATGACAGTTTGGATATGACTGATGCAATGTCCATTGAGGCTTGGGTGAAGGTGGAGAGTGGATTTGGCAACTGGCGGACGATCGCTGCTAAAAGAACCTCTTTATATGAATACTGGTTTGGATTTAACACCCAGAATAACATCAGTCTTTGTATTAATCCGGATGATGAAGATCCGGAGGTTGACTCTGATCGTTGGTATGTGGATGGCGATTCGGCAATTACGGATTCCAACTGGCACCATGTGGCCGCCACTTATGATGGTGTTGATGTGAGAATTTATTTGGATGGTGTGCTTGACGATACTCCTGAAGCCAAAACTGACACTATTTACAGTGGGTCAGGTAACTTTAGAATTGCCCTCAATGGCAACATTGCTGGAATAGACGCTGTTATCGATGAAGTGCGGGTCTGGAGTGACGGTAGAACGGCGGCGGAAATTGCCGATAACATGAATAAGCAGATTGATCCTAGTAGCGCCAATCTCGAGGGCTATTGGCGGTTTAACGAGAATACCGGGACCACCACCTATGACGAAACCACCAATAACAATGATGGGACTTTAACCGACGGGCCGGTGTGGCAGACTGGCTTTGTCCCTGACCAGTACAACGAAGCCGAGGGGGGCTACACGGTGGATGCTGCCAACTACGCCGCCAATAGCCAAGCTTCTCGGGTTGACCTGGACATCGACGGCAATACCTATACCCGCCACAACCCCTCCTTTAAAATTCGCAAGTGGCGGGATACCCGTTTGCCGACAGCGGTAACTCTGGAGGGGGAGACGCTTTATCCCGGCACTTCAGCCAACTCAGATGAGAATTATAATGCCTCCTTAAAACCCTTTTCCGAAGCTTATTATTCTGGAACCGTGAATGAGTTAATTGCGGTTGGAACTGAAGATTGTGAAGAGGCGGATGATAATTCTGGTTATGATAGTTCTGGCAATGAGGTAGTCGCTGGTGGTTTGGACAACGATGGTTCAAGTAACTGGGTGGGAGGCTGGCGTTTTACCGGGGTTAATGTTCCTCAAGGTGTAACGATTGACTCAGCTGCTTTTGACGTTAGGGCTGGAGACTATGGGGGGGACTACTATGTCGAAGAAGCAAGAATTTTTGCTGATGATGTCGACGACAGTGCGTCTTGGAGCTCATCCGACAGCCCGCATGATCGCTGGGAACTTAGCCAGACGACAACTGCTTATCAGGATTGGGGAGCGGGGGATACAGAAACTGTTGCTGATGGAAAATGGTTTAGCGCGACCACCAATTGGCAGCCACCGGCCATTACTAACGTTGTCCAGGAAGTGATTAATCGTAATGGCTGGGTTTCTGGAAACGACCTGTCGATTATCATTACTCCTCGCTCAACAGGGACTGATGGTTGGTATTTTGAAACTTCTACTTATGATCGGGGAAGTGAATACGCAGCCAAGCTGGACATTGATTACTACGACCAAATTGCCGACGGCGGTGACACCGGCTCAGCCGATGAGTCCATCGGCGAAGCCGGCAACGATTATACTCTAACTGATTTTGCCACCACCGATTATTTGTATTTAGGTTCAGACTCAAAGTTTACCGGCGTCAATTATCACTTGGGCACGATTGGGGTTGGTGGAGTGATCACCTGGGAGTATTGGGACGGGGACAGTTGGGAAGACTTAGCCAATGTCACTGATGAGATTGACGGTTCTGATGACTTACTGGTCACCAACGGCAGTTTTTACTTTGATGAACCCTATGACTGGGTGGCCAAGACTTTGACCTCTGGTTCAGAAAGCATCACCGGTGAACGGGAGCTTTACTGGGTTCGGGCCGACGTGACGACCGCCTTTTCCACTGATCCGGTTCTCGACCGGATGTGGACCGACATCCTTCTTTTTCAGTATTACGGTGACATCACCGCCGCCTCCCAGACCTTGATCATTTCCTCCGGTCCGGTTCAAGTTTCCCAAGGCAGTATCCAGATTGACGTGCCCAACCGATATCGAGCCATCATGGAAACTGGCGATTCCACCGATTATCTTCAATTCTGGGATCGGGCAGAAGACGACACCACTCCCAACCCTACCCATGAGTTCATCGGCCCCTATATCAACGAAGGCGGTACGGAGTATCACTTAAGATACGATGCCAATCGGATCACGACCATTCTTGAAAGCAATAGTTTAAGAGTCAGGATCAGGGTTGAAGGCTGTTTTGATACCACCGGTGGGGGAGCTTGCCTGACCGATGGCACTGATAAGCTTTTGGTCACCGAGGAATACACCTTTACCACCGAAGGGATGTTTGTCTCCAGTGTGACTGACTTCAGATCAACCGGCTTGGCTTTGGATAACTCTGACCTGGAAGATGGTTACAACTGGTTGATGCTGGAGGCTGATGTTACTGACGGGGCCTATGATGACACCGGTAATATTCTTTACGGCGATGGAGCCACCGAATCAACCACCACTGTTGATGGAGTGGCTTTGGATTATGACAATAAGTATGTCGTCCTTCCCGGCAACGGCTCTGATACCTACCAAGATGGTCTACTGGGCATCCAAAGAGCTGGTTGGTTTGGCAATGGGGCGATCACGCCGGTAACGACGAGTATTAGCCAGGAGACGATTGAAAATGATAATGATGATGGGTTTGTCCAAGATGAATCTCCTTATGATTCTGATAGTGGTGAAGATACTTGGTATAGTAGTGGCTATATCAATCACGACGAATGGGGTGCTGGAGATTGGGGAGGACCTGAAGAATATCACAGTGGCTTGCGTTTTATTACTGTGCCTATTCCTCAAGGAGTGACGATTACCAGTTCTGAAATTCAAGTTTATGCTGAAAGTTACGGGGGAACTTTAAGCGATATTCACAATAAAATCTATGGTGATGATGTGGATGATGCTCCGGTTTGGTCTGGTAGTGACATGGCTCACGAGATCACTGAAACCACGGCCGCGGTTGATTTTGACCCGAGTTCCTGGGGTTCAGGTAGCTGGGAAACCCTGCCGAGTGTAAGTTCGATTGTACAAGAAATTACCAGCCGGGTTGGCTGGTCAAGTAGTAATGACATCCGGTTTGGATTGCATGATGATGGCTCAGTTGACTGTGGAGCCTCATGTGATATTTGTCTTTATTTTGAAGACTACAGTGATGCTACCAGTAACGAGGCCTTGTTTAATGCTACCTACCGTACCAAAAACTGGTATTGGGATGAGAATGATACCGGCACCTTGGACCGACTTTACGCTCGGGAAATTGAGACCCAACCCACCGGTAAGCACTATGCCGATTGGTTCTTCCTGATGTTGGCTGAAGACGACCTGGATACGGAAGCTGAGAGGGAGGCCTATATCAATGACTACCGTAATCCGGATGTTTTGACCTACACCACTGGCAGTGAGTGGGATGAGATGTCTAGTTTATCTGGTGGTGAGGCGGCCGGTAGCTATGCCCCGGCCGCCGCCAGTCCGGGGTTGGAGTTTGAAAGAAATAGTTCTCAATACGTTTCGGTTGCCGATGACACAGATTTAGATATTAGTTCTTCATTTACAATTGAACATTGGGTTAACTGGGAGTCTATTCCTTCTGATGAAAGTTTTTTGTTTACCAAGGGCGATGATTCGGTGAATAACTACTACACTGACTACTCCAATTGGGGCAATGGTGATGATGAATTGATTTGTGGTTTTTATGATGGTGTAGCTTATGAAGCTAGGCTAACTTCATTTGTTCCGAATACTGATCAGTGGTATCACATTGCTTGTATTTTTAATGATGCTGATAACGATATCAAGCTCTATTTAGATGGAAATTTAGTTGACACTGAAAGTGATGTGACCGATACACCCACCGACGCCACCAATGACGGTGATTTAAGGCTTGGTCGGGAAAGACATACTTATGGTTATTATCTTGATGGAAAAATGGATGAAGTGAGGTTATGGGATGATCCCAGAACCCAAGCTGAAATTCAAGACAACATGTACAAGCAGATTGATTCTGCTTCATCGAATTTAGTTGGCTATTGGCGTTTAGACGAAAACACCGGCACCACTGCTTATGATGAAACCACTAATAACAATGATGGTACTCTGACTAATTCTCCCACCTGGACCACCGGCTTTGTCCCCGACCAATACAACGAAGCCGAGGGTTTTTACACCGTCGATGCTTCCGGTTCCCAGATTGAGGTGGACATTGATGGGGGCAGCAACGCTTCCACTTTAGCTGACGGGGCCATTAGTGCTGGTGACACCACTGTCACTGTTGATGCCACTACCAACTTTGACTCATCCGGTACCGCCTACATTGAAGGCGATCGTTTCACCTACACTTCTTTAACTACTTGTTCAGGCGATCCCTGCTTCAGTGGTGTTCCCAGCTCAGGCGAAGACTCGGTAGTAGGTCATGTTGACAATTCAATTGTCTCGGCCGGCAGTCGCCACCAGCCCAACTTCAAGGTCCGCCAGTATCGGGACAACAACAAGCCTTCCTTGGTGACCATGGAAGGGACAGCCCTATCCGAAGGCACCGACTACAACACCGCCTACAAGCCGATTACTTCCAGCTACTTTGCCGACGAGCTGACTTGGGCTTCAACTTTGGAAAGTGGAACCGCGATTACTTCGCCGGATATTGGTGACGGCAGTGGTGCCAGTGCCAGTACGGCGACGTTTGTTTCCGGTAAGTATGGATTGGGAATGACGGTTGATGCCAATACCGAAGCGCCATTTTTTGTTTCCAGCGGTAATGTTGATGGAGATGATGGGGTAGTCGAGTTTTGGTATCAAAATACGGTTGCACCAGTGGCCAGTGGTGTCTTTTTTGCCTGCGATGATGGCGCCGGCAATATTGACATGCAGTTGGCCAGAGGCGGCAATGATACCGACATTGACTTTATTGTTGACGATGGGGCGGCAAGGACTAATTCTTGGGACGCGGTCAGTGTTTCGCTTTATGACGGAGAATGGCATCATGTGAGGTTGGTTTATGATGCTGACACTGATACTCCGGAACTTTACCTTGACGGAGTAGAGCAGACAAGAGACGCCACCACGGCTTGGACAGCCATCACTCCCAACACCAATACTTACCTAGGGAATACTTCCCAGCAGGATGCCCAGATTGGGGGAACGATCGATGAAATCAAGTTTTATTCAGGCAATGCCGCTATCGACACCCTTGCCAAAGGTGGCGACACTTCAGACTCAGACGAATATCTCTTTGACGAAGACAGCGACTATACTTTAGACTTTGATGCCGACGACGCTAATAACCGAGGCGAGTATGTTTTTCTGGGTTCAGACAGCATGTTTTCCGGGGTCAATGTTGATTTAGCGACTGACGGGGTGGATAATGGCAGCGAGATTGACAGTAATTTTGAAGGGGCGGACAGCGATCTTTGTGGTGGGGGAGATAATTGGGATACTGGAAATTGTGAGGGAAGCGATACTATTGTCGGTAACGAAACTGGCACGGTTTATGACGGCACCTATTCAGCCAGAGCAACTTTGGTTTCTGATGGTTCTAATGATACTGCTGTAGTCATGGAAAATCTCAGCTCCTCCCAAGGTACAATTTACTCTCGGTTTCATTTCAATCTTGATTATGAGGGGCTAGGCAGCAATGATAAGATTTTGTTATTCGCCTGCCAAGACACAACAGTCTACAAGACCAGCTCAATCAAATTAAGAGAAGATGGCTCGGGCAATCTTGAGTTAGGGGTTGATACTTCTGATGAAACTGAAACTTGGGCTGGTAGTGATGGCTATATTCAACTGGATACCTGGTATATGCTTGAAACTAAAATGTATCGGCATGCTTCCAGCGGAACAATGGATCTTTGGCTAAATGGGGAAAACATTTTAAGCGTGACTGGCTATGATACTGGAGACAACGACTATGGCCGTTGCTATATTGGCTTAGAATACCAAACTACCGCCAATCAAATTTATTATGATAACGTGGTAATTCGGGATGGAACCATGGAATACGACTGGGAATATTGGGATGGTTCTGCATGGCAGAATTTAACTATCACCGGTACTTACGGCATGCGTACCGAAGCCTTTTTGGATGATGGTACCTTTTGGTGGGACGATCCGCCGACCAACTGGCGGCCCTACAGCGTCAACGGCTCGACTGATTTATATTGGATTCGTGGCCACCTGGACGCCGGTACTTATTCCACTGACCCGGCTGAAAACCTAATCCGGACCGACATCATCTACATCCAATACCTCAGTAACGTCACCTCCTCCGACCAGACGATCGTGGTGGTTCCCGAACAACTTTGGCTGTTTCTGGCTTTTGTCCCGATCATCCCTGGGTTATCAAAGCGCCGGAAAAAGAAGGGGAAGAAGCACAAGCTCCTTTAATTTCCTATAAATTCCTGCAAAACGCCTCTCAAATTCTTTTATTTTTTGCAAGGCTGTTTCAAGTAAGGCTGTTTCAAGTAAGACTGCTTCAAGTAAAGCTGCTTCAAAAATATACTGGTGAATTGTAACAAAAGAAAAAATCATAAAGAAATGGAAATAATAAATAAAAAACTCCTCAAACTCTTACTCCAGTACTCTACCGTACTGGAGTAAGAGTTTATAAAGTGAAAAAAGCAAAATATTAAATATTTTTAAATATTTTAGCCTTAAAATATATAATTCTCTTGACTCCAGTACTCTACCGTATTAAAGTGATATTGTGAGAGTAAATAATGGAGGAGATAAGTTAATTGATTAAGAAGTCAGTTAACTTGGTTGGTAGGGATTATATTAGTGGAGTTAATGAAATAATTAAGGTTAAAGGTTGGTAGAAAGGTTAAAGGTTAGTAGAAAGGAGGGAAGTGAAGAATTATCATGCCGAGAGTTTCTAAGAAACCAATTAGTCCTAAAACCGAAAAATTGATTTACCAGGATTTTTGTAAAACCGTTTCTTTTCTGAGAGATGAGGAAGAAATTAAGGATTTTCTTGATGATTTATTGACCCATACCGAAAAAAGAATGCTTTCAAAGCGTTTTCAAATTGCAGTAATGCTGGTGGAAGGTTTGACTTATCAAAAAATTATTGAATCACTCCAAGTTAGTGACACTACGGTATCAAAGGTCAATAATTGGCTTAATACCGGAGCAAATAGCCTGCTAAAGGCTGCCAAGACTTATCTTTATGAAACTAAAGAGAAGTATTTCAAGAGAGTTAGTCCTAACCGAAAATATATGGCTGGAGATTTAGCCACTCCGCTTATTGATGATGTTTTAGGCCTCGCGGCCAAAAAAATTGTTGAAAGGAAGAGAAGGAGGTAGGGGGTTCACTCCAGTACTCTACCGTACTGGAGTAAAGAAGGACAGTTTTTTGAGTGAGTAATTGTGATTTAAGATTAAGTTTTAATACAAGGTTTTAATACTGCGTGATCAGAGTAAGCTGGGATTGTTTCTCCTCAACTTCTTGAGATTAAGTGCGTCTTCCGCGGCTTCTTTTGCCCACCTCTTCTCAATCTTCCTTATCTCTTGGCGCCGCCACTCGCTTCCTTGACACAAGCTTTCTTGGAGTAAGCTTCTTTAGCGCAATCTTTCTTGGTGTAAGCGCAAGCTTCCTTGGTGTAAGCGCAATCTTTCTTGGGGTAAGCGCATGCTTCCTTGCCGCAAGCTCTGGCTGATTGGAAAACAGCCTGTTTTCGAAAAATACTTTTCATTACGGTTTTCTATTCTCATAGTTTATTCCTCAGTCACTGGGCTTTCGGATTCAGGCAGGGCCAGATGACTCCGATTTAAATCTTAATCTTAATTATATCACTGATTGTTTAAAAAGCTAACGTATTGAGCCTTCGCATTTCTCATCTCACTGATTCACTTGCCAAAATTGAACATTAGATCTTTTATGTCCCCACAGAGCTGAGGAGAAGCGGGTGGGCGCTAATGTTTCCGACTTTTTATTGAAAGAATAAAATATGATATGATAAAAATTAATGACCCCGGCAGGCCTTTTAAACCGTCCCGGTAAAAAAGAGAGACTAGCTATCAAGCGCCAGGCAAGGATGCGGCGCTTCAATCGTTTGAGGGGGCGCTTGCCGGATTTTTCGACCAGGTGGTGGATTATCGTCGGGGAGGTTTTGGTTGTCTTGGGTTTACTGCTGATTAACCTTTATCTTCTTCACCCATTTTTTGGTCGGGAAGACAAGATCAACGTTTTTTCCGCTCCAATTGTGCCTATTTTGGCCACCGTCACTGAAAAAATTGTTCCCTTTTCTTTTGGGATTAGGATTTGGCTATTAGCCTTTTTGGTCTTTTTCCCGGTATCTTTTTACTACTTTGTCCGAGAAATTTCCGGGCGGCGGCTCGCTGGTCTTTTGTCGACTTTAATTGTGACGATTCCGGCGAGTGTGTTTTTGGGCATGAGAATTCAGCTTGGTTTGTTGAGTCAAGATGGGGGACATGTGGCTTCATTAACCCTTATTCCCTTGGTTTGTTTGTTGATGATGCGTTTTTTGAGAACCGGAAATTTTTGGACTGGAGTTTTATCAGCGGCGGCGACAACTTTTGTGGCCCTCACTTCACCGATAGGGTTTTTAGTCCTGGTTACTTTTATGGTGGTCATCACATTCTCAGAAATGCTTTTGGGCAACGGTCGGTTAAAGATAATCAGGTTTCTAGTCATTATTTTAATGGCGGCTGGCTTTTCGTCTTTTTGGTATAGTCCAAAATTTATTTTTCTGACCTTAGACTCTGATCAAGGACAATTGATCAGGCAAGCTTTTGGTAATTTGGTGCCTCTTTCTTTTTTCCTTCTTCCTCTTTTAGGAATCTTTGGCTTTTTACTTTTTGAAAATCGTCCCCAGCTTCAGCCGATTTTCATTGGACTATTTTTGACAGTTACTTTTGGTCTTTTCTCTCTCGGAGCCGGTTTAGGCCACTCGGCTCCTTCTCGTTTTTTGGCTGCCTTTGGTCTTTCACTATCATTCCTTTTAGGGGTTTTGGCGGTTAGTTTGTATGATTTTTTGCGTCTTTCTTCTTGGTTAAGGAAGTTTAAAAAAATTGGCCATAACCGTCGGGTGATAGCCTATGGGCTACTGGCTTTTCTTTTGATCTTATCGTTAGTTTTGATTATGGTGAATACTCAAGGTCTTTGGGAACTAGAAAGTGATTTGGTTTTGGGCCTGTCAAGCGATAAAAAGGTTGGGTTGTGGCAGATTAAAGAGAATATTAGTTTTATGGAAGGGTTTTTGGGCTACGCCATCACCGGAGTGACTAGTTTTGGGATTTATTTGATTAAAGCCAAGCTAGGGTTATAATTAACTTCTTGTTTTATCATTTTTTTGTGATACCTTAATAAGGTGCCCTATATGACTAATAAACCAAAGATTGCCATTTTCCATTGTGGGTTTGTGTATTCCGGCCCCGAAAAAATCTTACTTCACGCTGCGAACTATGTTTGCACTCGTGAAGAGCGATTCTCGGGGCAAGCGTTGGGGGGACTCTATGGTCAAAGATAAAAAACCAAAGATTGCCATTTTCCACTGCGGGTTTGTGTATTCCGGTGGTGGGGAAAGGATTGTGCTGGAGCAAGCAAGGGGCTTAAAAAATAGAGGTTATGAAGTGGAAGTCTATGCTCCAACAATCGATAAAAAAACTTGCTTTCCTGAATTTCTTGAGGAGTTAAATGTTAAAACTTTTTTACCCAGTTTTATTGAAAAGATGCCATTTAGAGATGCATTAAGAATGATGACTTCCAGTTTTTTAGCGCCGTTTTTGAGTTTTAATTTTCGTGAAGTTGATCTTTTTTTTGGGGCTAATCAGCCCGGGGCCTGGATCGCTTTTTGCATGGCTAAAGTTTTAAAAAAACCATATTTGGTTTATTTGAATCAACCAAATCGTTTAGTTTACCCTCGTCCGGTTGATCAGGAAACCGGTTGGCAAACCAGAAGAGACTACTATCTTTTGGCGGCGGTGATTAAGGCTCTTAAGCCTTTTGTGGCTTGGACAGACAAGGTTTCGTTTACCTCGAGTGAGGCGATGTTAGTCAATGGTGATTATATTGGCCAGATAATCAAAAAGATTTATCAACAGCCTTTGGTGATGTGCCCGGGGTCTGCCTACCCGCAATCCAGGTCAAAATTAAAGTTGGATTTGGCCAGTGCTTTTAAGGGTAGTTTTAAAATTAGCCAAATTAAGATTTCCAAACCTTATGTTCTGATCACTAACCGTCATGAGCCCCAAAAAAAGTTTGAGTATGTGATTGAGGCGATGGCCCAGGTCTTGAAAAAATATCCCAAGACTTGCTTGATAATTCCAGGTCCCTTTACTTCCCACACCCCCAAATTAATTAAGCTAGCTAAAAAGCTGAAGATTAATAAAAAAATTTTGTTTTTGGGTCAGATTAAAGAAAGTGAGTTGCAAAAGCTTTACCAGAATGCGGCTGTGTACGCTTATCCCTCGCCAGACGAAGACTTTGGTTTAGGGCCAGTGGAAGCGGGTGTTTGGGGAGTGCCGACGGTGGCCTGGGATTATGGTGGGCCGACGGTGACGGTCGCCCATAATAAGACCGGCTATTTGGCTAAGCCCTATGAGGTTGGAGATTATGCCAAAGGAATTTTAATGCTTCTTTCAGATCCTCAAAAAAGAGCTCAGATGGGGAAGGCGGCTTGGGAAAGAGTCAAAAAAGAGTTTTCTTGGGAAAGTCACCTTGATATTTTGGAAAAAGAAATTCAAAAATCTCTCAACCTCTAAGAAAGGACGGTCCTTTCTTAGAAAATTATGAAAGCTGTGGTAGAATAAAAAGACCAATAAAATAGGCTTTTTATTATGAATGAAAGACACAAGGTTGGGTTAACAGAATTTACTTACCCTGCTTCTTCTTTTCAATCTTTAGAATCTAGAACCCAAAAAGCAAAAAAGGCTGAGGCTGAATTTGTGGAAGTCTTTCCTGGTTATCGTGATTGGGTGAGCTCGTTTTCAAAAAAAACGTCTCAAGCAGAATTGCCGGTCGTTTTAATTCATCAAGATTGGTGGCATGACAGAAGAGAAGAAGCTTCTCGAAGGGGGAGTCATTATGAAGTAGGTCCTTCTGATTTAAAGACCAGAGCTCAAAAATGGTCATTATCTTTAGGTTTTCCTCCGTCAAAGATGAGTCGAAGAGTGATTGATCGTTGGCAAAATGATTTTCCCGATGCTTCTTTAGTTACTCATTGGCCTCATTACTTGGTAGAAGGCGCTCGCAGTTGGGTTTTTGAGAATCGATATCGTCGAGAGTCAACATCATTGCCAAAGCGTTTGGTAGCTGAGGTTCATTCCAGTATGGCTCTTCTAACGGCCGAAGAACTGATTCATTGGCGGGATATTAATTCAGAAGATCGACGTTTGGCGATCATTGGTCCGGGTGATCCACGGATTGAAGAGCATGACTTAGACCCCAGCCATGAAGCAAGACTGATGAGAGCGGTGGCACCCTACGCTTCGGTTGTTTACCTGAAGTTTGGCTCACTTACTTTGAAGGGTGATGAAGTGATGAATCGGGGGCAAGTTGAGCATGCAGTGTGTGTAGAGGACTTAAATAATCCTTTTGCTGATGAAATTAGGCGGCTGTCTGGGGTAGTCGGGTCACAGGTTGAGGGGGAAGTTAATTGGGTAGTTAATGTTCGGGGAAGTGAAGAGTCAGCTAAAGAACAATTAGCTTATGTCAAGAAAGTTTTTGCCACTGAGGGTTTGAAGTAAACCTTAATCTTTCGGGAGTTGATTCTAGCCATTGTCAACATTTTTCAAAACCATTAGAATATTAATTAATGCTGGGTAAATTAATTGACAAAGTTCTCTATGACGAGGAAGAGGGGCTAGAGCATAAGGGTAAACACAAAGACCTGGGTGAAGAGATCAAAGAGGAGATTATTGAGGAAATTGAGGAAGTTAAAGAGGCGATCACCCGGGAAAGAAAGTTTTCTTTAGCTAGTTTTTTACCCCCCTTGTTTTTGTTTTTACTGGCCTTTGGGGTCCGGATGGCCTTTATGCTAATGAATGATCCCCAAAGCCCTGGCTATGGTTGGTATGGTGATGTCTATCACCATTGGCAGATTGCCTATTTGACAAAAGCAATTGGCTTGAATCATGGTTTCTTGCGGTTGTGGGACTTAAAAGGAATGGAGTATTTCTGGGGTTTGATGCACCCGCTGGTTTTGATGGCTTTGTTTACTCTGACGACTTCGGTCAATATCGTTATTGCCAGATTGCTTTCAATTGTTTGTGGTTCTTTTGTGGTTGTTTTCATTTATCTTTTGATGAAGCGCTATTTTAATTCGGGAGTGGCCTTTGTCGTTGGTTTATGGGCGGCTCTTTTTTCAGTGGCGTTGTTTTCTGACACTCTAGGAATGCAAGAGCAGTTGGGGCTTTTTCTTCTTTTGGCCGGGATGCTGGCGTGGCCGGGTTGGGGTTGGTTGACAGGGTTGCTCTGGGCGATGGCTTCGATGGTTCGGTCTGAGTATTGGCTTTTTGCGGTTGCCTTGGTTTTGGCGGCTTTCTTTGACCGGAAGAAAAAAACGACTGAAAGCAAGGTGATTATGCTCGTCGTTTATTTGGTGCCGATCCTTATTTACATGAAGTACATGCTGGGCCACACCGGCAACGCTGTTTTCCCGATTTATTGGAATTACATGGCCAGTGTCAAGGGAGAGTGGTTTACTAATTTAGACACACCATTAACTTCAATTCAAGTAATTGGCCAATGGTTTGGGCGGGGGTTATTTGGTTTGGGAATTTTAGGATCACTGATCACTTTTTTCAAAAGACCTAAACATTTTCTTTTCTTCTTACTGGGGTTCTTTAACGTCACCTTCATTGGCTTTATGTTTGGTTTTGGGGCTTATATCCATGGCTTTTTTGAAAGATTTTTTGTTGACCGCTTGCTGGCGTTTCCTTATTTATTTTTAGGAATTCTGGTGATTCTTTTTTTCCTTTATTGGTTGCCAAGAGCCTCAGGAAAGTTGGGAAAGGTAGTGTCATTTTTTGGGGTGCTCATTTTTCTAGCTCTTTTAGCTGGTAGCCAATTGGCTTGGGGGTTGATCATGCATTATTTTCAGATGGCTCAAGCCCCCTACAAGACCGAACTTCAAATTGCCGAATTTGTGGCTGAAAAAGATCAGGGTGGGAAGGTTGTTTTTGTTTCTGACCGGCCGGCCTTAACTTACGCTTTGGTGAAAAATTATAATCTTGAGGGAGAGAGAATCGTCAGTGATATGTACGACCCATTTTATTATGCCGATGGAAGTGAGACTGTTCAGGAGCTAGATCAGGAAGTAATCGATTGGATGGAGAGAGAAGGAGTCAAAACAATTGTTCATGGCGGTAAAGAAGAATACAATGATTTGTTTGGTCGCCGTATTGATCGGTTCAAATTCCTTGGTAACAAAATCAACATTAGTGTCTATGAGTTTCTTCGATAAGCATCCAGTTTTGTACCCCTGGCCCTTTGTTTTGCGTTCTACTGGCTTGAAAACACCCTTCAAGCCTCGTGAGGTTTGGTGGCGGCAGTGGTTGAAGATGATGGATTTCAAAAAAGGGGACCAGGTTTTGGAAGTGGGTTGCGGTCGGGGAGTAATGCTTGATCGTCTCGTCGGGGAATACAAAGTTAAAGGCTTTGGAATTGATATTGCCAGTCAGGCAATTAAAGACGCTAAAAAAGATTGTCTTTTTAAACACAACTTAAAAGTTGCCAGTGCCACTAAGCTTCCTTTTAAAGACAGTCAGTTTGACAAGGTGATCAGCTTCGACACTTTGGAGCATATTAAGGATCAAGAGAAAGCAGTTGGGGAAATGGTCAGGGTTTTGCGATCAGGAGGCAAGCTTTTAATTTATACCATCAATAGTCATCAGCGTTTGACTTGGAACTGTCTGTTAAGCAAGTTGGGAATGGATATTTACTCTGGGGTGGACCACGATCCTCAGTTATTTGTCGACCCTTTATGGCTAAAAGAAGAACTGACAGACAAAAAAATTAGAGTTGCCGAGGTGGTTCTTCTCAACTCCTTTTTTACTTTGGTGTTGGACGAGTTAATCATGATCATTTTGGTAATTTGGCAACGATTTTTCGGCTGGGAAAAAGGGCAAAAATTTGCTACGATAATCTTAAGGGTTTTGGCAGGGTTTTCAATTTTGGTCACCCCAATTTTGCACTTACTTGATTGGCCCTGGCGATTGCTTGGATTATCAAATAGCTTTTTAGTGATAGGCAAAAAGGATGAAAAAAGTTCTTAAGCTTGCTTGGAAAATTGGAAAACTATTTATCGAGCTGGCGATATTTTCAGCAGCGGGCTATTTGATGCTTCACCTGACTTATTACTTCGGTTGGTTGCTTTTACCAGTAGATCAAGGGTGGGGGAATGACATTCCTTCAGCTCTCAATAATCTTTATTATTTAAAAGCGTGGTACCCGCCGATTCCCAATTGGGTATATTTATGGACCGGAGGGGTACCTTTTATGAAAATATATCCTGGATTTCCTTTTCTATTAGCCTTTTTTATTCATCGTCTTTTTTCCTTTTCAGTTTATGGGGCGGTTAAATTAGTGATGTTTTTCTCAATTCCCGTGGCCGCGCTTGGGGTAGTGGCCTTAGGAAGAATTTTAACTAAAAATTGGTGGGTAGGGATTTTGGCGGGGGCACTGATGATTTTATCGCCTGATTCCTGGCTTTGGATAACTTATGGTGGTTTTTATGCGGTGGCTAGTTCAGTGCCCTTTTTTGCTTGGACCTTGGTTTTTTTCTCCTGGTCAATGGATAAAAAAAACAAATGGCTGATGGTTTTGGCGGCGGTATTTTTTGGTTTGACTTGGCTTTTTCATCCCATGGCTGGGATTTTGGTGTCGATGACCATGGCTATTCTTGGTTTGGGCTTTGGTTTTCGCGACCATGGTTTTAAAGGCTCCTGGAAAGGAGTGGTTAAAACCCTAATAATTATTGCTTTGGGATTCACGCTTTTTGCCTTTTGGATTTTACCTTTTCTGACTCGTGAAGATATTGGTTCTGGAGGAATTTCCTTGAGCTATAATCAGATGTATCGCTCAACTTTCAGGGAGCTTCTTGGTTTAGATTGGCCATTTGGAACTTATAACACGACAACTCTTTTTGCCGGTAGCGCTATTGTTTTATTCGTCATCGGTTCGGTCCTTGTTTTTTTCAGAAAAAGCATTTTAAGGTGGGCAGTTTTAGCAAGTGGAGTGGCTCTATTTATCATGACCGCGCCGAGTTATGCCTTGCCGATTGTAAAGATTTTTCAGGTTTTTTGGGTGGGAACCAATGTCCGTTCGGCTTTGATTTTACGAATATTAGGTCCGATTATTGGTGCTTATGGAGCAATGAGTTTATCCCGTCCGTTTTTTTGGGTGATAGAAAAAATCCATCAGCGACTTATTTCGCGACGTGCCAGAGGGAAGCCGCTCAAGGATTATACAGTCTGGCGATACTCAACTAAGACTATAGGAGCCATAGTGGGTTTGGCATTTTTTTTGGTAGTTTTTCAAAGCGTGATTATTTCTCCTTCTAAGTCAGAAGATTCAGATTTTACAATTGGTTATTCAGGTTATGGACCAATGAGAAACTGGCTAGCCTTAAAAAGGGTAGATGGTGAAATAATGACTCTTAATAAGAAAACCGGCGAATGGACTCTTCCGGTTTTTAAAGATCATCAAACAATTATCAAAGAGCTGCCTCAGATATTCACTTTAGTTGGTGGAGAAGGTGTCGTTGATGATTCCAGGGCTCACAAAGTTACCGAAGCTTTTAAAGTCAGCAATAAGGAAAGGATCGATATTAGTCCGTTTGAAGGGGAATTAACCGGTTCTTTGGGAAACTATAGCCAAGTTGCCATGATTCCGACCTATATGGGAACGAGCTTGATTCAAAGAATGGTTGGTTGGGAGATTAGTTGTGTTTATTATGATGAGAATTGTCATTCAGAAGACATAGAGGATTTGTATCGTTGGTGGGGTATAACCCAGGTTTGGCCGGGCGGGGTTGAAGAAATTAGACAAAGATTCGACGCCGTTAAGACTTTAAAGCCAGAAAGTAAATATCTTGGTAAGTTATATGAGAAGGATTTTGACTGGCTTGTTTATTATTTCCAAGATTCAACTGGTTTGGCAAGTGTGACTAACAAACCAGTGGTCTTAGTGATTGGTGATAATCCCCCCAATAATGATGTTTATGACAGTGTGTTTCGAGTGATGCCGAGAATCGGTTGGGGATATCAAAAGGCTTGGACGGTTGATGGTAGTCAAAGAATTGACGATTATTCTTTGGCACAATTGACTCAATTTGAGGCGATCATTCTTCATGGTTACCAAACGAAGAATCAGAAAAAGGCTTGGAGACTGTTGGAAAAATACGTTAATCAAGGAGGTAGACTTTTGGTTAACACTGGTTGGAAATATTATGCTGATGACTGGGGTCGGGAAAGTAAAGAAGATAAAAGTCAGTATGTTGAGTGGCTGATGCCGGATCCCTTTCCGGTCCAAAAAACGGTTTGGACCAGTTTTGGTAAATCCGGGCTAACGTTTTCTTCAGACCTAGGTTCGGAAAATCTGGAAGATTGGGCTGATTTAACTTGGGAAGGTTACGATTGGTCGATGGCGACCGCGCAAAAATCCTGGTTGAAACCGGAAGCAAGAGTGATTTTGTCGGTTGGTGATCAAGTGTTAATGGCCGAACAGAATATTGGTCAGGGGAAAATACTTTGGACTGGTTTTGATTTTTTTGGTCATCTTTTAGGTAGGCGGTCAGACAGCGAAGAGAAATTTTTAGAGAAAGCCCTAGAAAGTTTAATGGGCGAGGTTTCTTTTCAAGAGAAAAAGCTTGATTTTGAGCGAGTCAGTCCGGATATAATTAAGATCGGCTATTCCCAACTTGACGGACGAAACAAATTAATGTTCAAAGAAGTAAACGGAGGCTATTGGGGGACTAAACTGATTTTAGCTGATCAAGAGCAGAAACTAATGACTCACAAAGCTGGTCCGGGTTGGCGGATGGTTTTTTTACCTGAGAGTCCGCAAGATAGTATTGGTGAAGTGACTTTTTATTATCGCCGGAGCAAAATTGAATGGATCGGGATGATTGTTTCAATCTTAGGTGTTTTGGGTCTTTTGGGCTATGGGATTTCAAAAATCATTAATAAAAATTGGGAAAGACAGCTTCAGGTTAAGGCGAAGGAGAAGCTTGCCAAAAGGTTAAAAAAGTTTAGAAAATCTTGGAATAACGAGGAATAATAAAGAGGAATAATAAAGATATTAAAAATTAATAATTTCTCTTGAAGTTTCGTTTACTGATCAGCAGGAAGAACATAAACAATAAAATGACCGAGAAAAAAAGTAGTTTTATTCACAAGGTAATTAGTTTTTTAAAAGTTGTTTTTGGAGTAACAATTTTTGTGGTGATAGTGCCGGTGATTTTTTATTATTGTTACCTTTGGGGACATCGGATTTTAGAGGGAGCGATGTTGGGGGGAGATACCGCTTATCACTTGGCTTGGATGAAGGCCCTGGATCGGTTTTACCCCAAGATGCCGCTCTGGTTTCCTTTTGCCGGTATGGGTTCTTCGATCATTTTAGGTTATTGGGTTTTTTCATATTATTTGGCCATCATTGGTAGTCACTTATCTAGTTTCAGTATTTCTCAGATGGTACGATTATTGGAATTTGTTAGTGTCCCAATTGTTTGTTTGGAAATATACCTCTTTCTTTGGATTAGAAAAAAAAACATTATCATGGCGACATTGGGGGCTTTGTTGTTTCCTCTTTCCAGTCTTGCTTGGGGATGGGTAACTAACGCTGGTTTTTTTTCGATGCAGCTTTCGACCATTGTTTACTTACCGACCTTTATGTTTTTTGATCTTTATTTAGAGTCTGAGTTGGTTAACTCTGAAAATAAATCAAGAAAAAGACTATTTCTTTTAGGATATGCAATTTTTATGGCTCTGGGCTTTTTAATTCATGGTAGTTTTATGCCTAACCTATATTTAGGCTTGCCGCTTTACGCCGTGATTCGTTCCCAACTATTGCCCAGAAGAAAAGAAAAGAGACTCACTTCTTTGTTACGGTCAATCAAAGTCTTGACGGTAACCATTGTTTTAGGTTTTTTGGCTGGCGCCTACTTCTTTTTACCCCAACGTCAGTATTTTGCCCTCCAGCCGTTTATTTCTACTTATGGAGCCGCTGACACGCCGACATTGCCTTGGCGGGCCTTTTTAGGGTTCGAGCGGTTGACGGCAGAAGTTGGTTCTTTATACGTTCCTCTTTTTCTTTCTTTGCTGGTGACAATTTTTGGTCTGATTGGTACTTTCTTGGCTTTAATCAAAAGGAATTTTTTAGCTGCTTTGGGAATAGTGGCCTTCTTTTATGTTTGTTGGCTTTCTTCAGCCAGGTATTTAGCAACGAACTTTCCGTTTTTGCAATTGCCGCTTTTACCAACCGCTACTCGGGTTTCTTCACTGACAGGAATTTATCTGACAATCATGGCTGCCTATGGTCTTTGGTCGGTGGCTGATCTTCCCGGAGTAGTGATTAGATGGGTGGGAAATCAACTGAAAAAGGTTGGCAAGGCCGGCAGATGGCTTGACTTTGGTTTTGGGAAATTGGCTTTTATTGTTTCGACTGCCTTGGTGGTGATCTTATCAGTTTGGGCTTTTAATGATTTTCGATCAAGGCAGGTGTATTCTCTTGAAGAAAACGAACATGGCATTCTGAGGGAATATCGGGGTTATGGTATGTTGACGGTTGATGTTGAGAACTTGGCTGTTCCTTTGTGTAAAGTTCCCGGTTGGGAAAATGAAGTTGCCAAAGGAAGAAATTGTCAGGATTATATGCCCAAGTGGGTGATTGGGGAAGATAGTCCGGATTCGTGGCCTCAGGACTTTACTGAGGCGGTTAAAGTTTTAAACTTGGGGAAATTTGACCGAGTGAGTGTTTCGCCTTTCTTAGGGCCAGTGGTTTTTTCGTTTGCCCGTCACTCAGAAGCTTCAATGGTTTCTACTCCTGGCGGGCCGACGGCGATAAACTTGGGCTGGATGGGTATTCATGACAGAATTTTATTCCTTGAAGGTGAGGAAACCAGTAAAGAATCAGCCCAAATAGCTAAGTGGTTTGGAACAAAATATGTTTTCTTAAAGGAAAAAGACCATAAGAAAATATTTCCTGAGGATGCTTGGCCTTTAAGGGTTCAAAGCAGTGGTATTGCCATCAGGGAGTTTAATGAAAGCTCAGGACTGGCGACTTTATCAACTAAACCAGCGGTTTTAGTGATTGGTTCGCAAGATGATGATGCCTACTCCTTAGTATTCCAAACAGTAATCAAGGGCGGTTTTTCTTTTGATCAGGCCTTGTTGGTTGAAGGGTCAAACAGGATTGATGACTACTCTTTAGAAGAGTTGAGAAAGTTTGAGGTAATAGTTTTACAAGGATATTCTTATCGGCGCCAGTCAAAGGCTTGGTCGTTGCTGAGGGATTATGTCGACAGTGGCGGGAGTTTGTATTTGGAAACTGGTTGGCAGTATGTCAACAAGGATTGGGGGAGGGGTCCGGATAAAAGCGGTAATTTTTCGCCGGCCGAGTTTTCAGAGCCATCTCCGGTCAGTAAGACCCAGTGGGAAAATATTGGCGGTGATTTTGGGACAGCAGTTTTGGAAACTGAGTTTGGGAAAGATCTTAATTTAGCTAATTTTGGTTCGCTTTCTTGGGGAGATAGTAATTGGGGAATAGCCATGGCAGAAAGAGATAATTTACAGTCATGGGCAGAGCCAGTCTTAATGATTAATAATAAAGTGGTTATGGCCAGGGGTAGTTTTGGTCAAGGTAGAGTGTTTTGGTCAGGGATGAATTTTCTTTCCCACGTTTTTGACAAAGAGAACAAAGAAGAGTATCGCTTGCTTGGCAATGTTTTTCAATATCTTTTAAGGCCCAAGGACGTGAAGGAGGGGAAAGTCTTGATGGACTGGGATTCTCCTGATCGAATCGAATTTACTCTTTCTCAGGTACCAAAGGAGCCGGTATTTTTATATTTTGCTGAAACCTTTACTCCCAACTGGCGGGCTTATCTTGAAAAAAATGGAGAGAGGGATAGGTTGAAGATTTTCAGAGCTGGGCCTGGCTTTAAGGCGGTAAGACTGACAGGTCTTGTTGGTGGAGAAAAAGTAATTTTCGAATATTCACCAAAAAAGGTCTTGCTTGTTTCTTTTGGAATTACTTTTATAACCTTTCTAGTTTTAATGGTCTTGATCTTTGATGCCTGGTTATTTAATCAATCTCTTGAGAAAAAACTTAAAAGTCGATTGTTTGGCAAGCATCTAAACGCTCAAATAGGATTAAGGAGGTCATTGAAAGAAAAGATTGTTGGAGCGGTTCGTTGGGATGAGGAGTAGTTTAGGTTTTTTGATTGATTTCTTCTGTTTTGATGTAGATTGAAAGAATTGACAAGCCGATTGGTGGGGGGAAGAATGACTCTGCTTTTCTAAAAACAGGCACAAGAGAATTGAATATTTTAAAGTTTTTCTGAGAGCCTTGGCCCTTTTTTAGAACTTTTCCGTTTAAAAACCAGCCAAACATTCCAAAAAAGTTAAAATATAGTTGCTTTTTTAAGGTAAAGCCCGAGTTTTGAAAAAGTTTTTTAAGCATTTTTTTGGTGTAGCGTCGGTGATGATTATCGATTCTATCCATTTCTCCGAAGAGCCAGTCAAAAGCTGGTACCAGTAGGATTAGTACCCCGTTATTACTTAATATTTGGTTAAAAGTGGAGATCAGTTGTTTATCGTCTTTAATATGTTCCAAGACATTAAGACAAGTGATGGTGTCAAAGTGAAACTTTCTAAACTTGACAGGTTTAATTCGAGAGAGGTCTTGGGTATGGGCTTGAAAGTTAGTTTTACCTTCGAATCTTTTGCTGATTTCTGAAACAGCATCTTTTGAGATATCAAGACCCAAGATAAATTCCTTATCAAGGAAGTGTTGGGTGATATTGCCAATAGCACAACCGGCGTCTAAGATTCTTTCCCCCAAGTAGGGGGAAAGACAATCATAGATCCATGACTGGTAATGGCCTAAAGACTTTTCGACGCTTTGTTGAAGTTTGAAGCCGATGTCCATATGAAAATGATTATAGCCTTTTTAAAAATTGAAGATCAGGGGTAATATTGCAGAAATAGTTTTATTTTGGAATAATAATTAATTGGGTGGGTCTATTATGTACAAAAAACATACTGTTTCAGTGGTTATTCCTTGCTACAACGAAGAAGGGGGGATTAAGTTAACTTGCAAGATGATTCCTAAGTTTGTTGATGAAGTGGTGGTAGTAGACAACTTATCCACTGACAACACTTTCAGGATTGCTAAAAAACTTGGGGCAAAGGTTATCGTAGAAAATAACCAGGGTTATGGTTTTGCCCTGAAAAAAGGGATCCAAAAAGCCAGTGGAGACCTAGTGGTCACTATCGATGGTGATGCCACTTATCCGATCGAAGACATTCATGTAGTGATTGATTATTTGCTAGACCAAAGTCTTGATTTTGTTTCTTGCTCGCGTTTTCCGCTTAGGAATCGGGACAGTATGCATTGGCAAAACCTACTGGGTAATAAATTTATCTCTTATTTGATGAAAGTGCTTTTTTTAAGGGAATTTAAAGATGGGCTTTCTGGGATGTGGGTTTTAAAAAGAGAAGTTTATCGAAAGCTATTGCCGCTTTCGTCTTCTTGGAATTTGTCTGAAGAAATCAAGATTGAAGCCTATCTTCACCCGGAAGTAAAATTTGATGAATATCGGGTTAACTACCATCCTCGGCATGGTAAAAGTAAGTTATGGCCGTTTAAGGTGGGGGTAGAAAACATTGGCTACCTTTTTTATTTACGTTTTTTTAAAAAAAGAAAGTATTAATAAGATTGCAAATCTCCAGTCTAGCTTTTTAGGAAGGATCAGGACAGTGTCGATGCCATGATAAGTGTTGGGGGAAAATTTTGATGTTTAAATGAATTCATCGCGTTTGCTAATACTAATATATGAGAACGTTACTTTATCTGTCCACCTGAATTATGATTTTTATTAAAACTCCAGTGCGGTTGGAATTATTGGGTGGAGGAACTGATATGGCTTACTTTTATCGGTCTCATCCGGGTAAAGTATTAAACGCTGCTTTAGATCTTTCGGTTTATTTACTACTTGCCCCAAGTTTTGATGGCAAGTTTTTTGTCCGCTATAAAAAAAATGAAATCGCTGACCTGCCGTCAGGTTTAAAAAATTCTAGGGTAAAGGTGGCCCTAGAATATTTTAAGGTCAAAGAGGGTTTGGAGGTTGTGTCTTACGCTGATATTCCGGCTGGCTCTGGTCTAGGTTCTTCTAGTTCATTTTGCGTGGGTCTAGTTAATGCTTTGTCAACTCTTGCCGGCCAAAAGTTGTCATCTCGGCAAATGGCTGAATTAGCTTGTCACTTGGAAATTGATGTTTTGAAAGAGCCGATTGGCAAGCAAGATCAATATGCGGCGGCTCTTGGGGGGTTAAATTTAATGACTTTTCAAAAAAATGGTCGAGTGATGGTTAAACCTCTTGGTCTGGGACCAAGGCTTGAGAAAAAACTTGAGAGTCACTTAATATTGGTCTATACCGGTTCAACCAGGCAAGCCAGCGATATTTTAGCTGAACAACCTCCAAACCCTCTTTGACCTTAAAATATTCTAGGGCCAC
>JBHPGO010000014.1:0-27359 GCA_042570465.1 Patescibacteria group bacterium | reverse complement strand
GCTCGTGGTAGCTCATTTTTTTTGTAGTATTTATAACTCAATCGAGAATGTTGAATCTAGAATGTAGAAGTTAGGAATCCGCCAGCTAACGGAGCAATTAGTAATTAGAAATGAATAATTCTAGATTCTGGATGGCTAGATGGTTAAATTGCTAAATGGCTAATTGTTAAGAAATAGGAAACAGGAAATAAGTGATAGGAGAGGATATTAGTAATTAGTAATTAGTAATTAGAAATTTACCCGTTACATCCTCTCCGGAGTCTCAATCCCCAACAAATTCAGGCCATTTTTAAGAACTTGGGCGGTGGCCGCTGTTAAGGCTAACCGGCTTTGAATTTGATCAGGGTGACTGGCCTTGAGAATCGAGCACTTGTGGTAAAAGTAATTAAATTTTTGAGCCAAATCATAAAGATAATTACAGATTAGATTTGGGGCAATTTTTTCACCAGCCTCTTGGATAATTTCGGGGAATTGATAAAGAACCCGAAGAATTGACAGCTCTTCAATCTCGATACCTCCACCCCGGGGGAAGGCATCCGCCAAGTCTGACTTGGCTTCGCCCACCCCGGTCCGCTGATTCGGCGGACCTCCCGGGGTGATTTTGGTTTTACTAACACCCGGTGTTGAATCTGAAACACCAGGTGTTTTTTTCTCTTCAGCCTTCACCAGAACACTCTGCGTTCTGGCATAAGTATACTGCAAATATGGCCCGGAATTACCTTCTAAGGCTAATGACTCATCAATATCAAACTGGATCGTCGTCTCTCGCCCGTATTTCAACAGGCTATACTTGATCGCCCCAAGAGCCACCGCTTCAGCCAGTTCATTAAGCTGTTTTTGAGTCAATTTTCCCCTCAATTCCTGGTTTGATCCTTTGATAATTTTTTCCGCCTTGGCTTTAAGTTCATCTAGAATTTCATCAGCCATGACCACATTACCGGTCCGAGTCGCCATTTTGCCTCCCCCTTTGTAATTAATCAGCGAATAATTCAGATGAAAATAATCATCCAGCTTGCCAATTTTCAGTTGTTCACAAATCGCAAAAAGCTGCTTCATGTAGAGGTTTTGCTCGTTACCAATATCCCAAACATACAGATTTGATGGAAATTTCTTTCGCTTCAGCCTGGTCAGGGCCAAGTCTTGAGTTAGGTAAAGGGCCGTCCCATCGGCTTTTTGGACGATGGTGTCTGATAAACCATAATCAGCCAAATTACTGACCACGGCTCCTTCACTTTCTTGAAAAACCTTTTTCTCAAGACCTTCTTGGACAATCTTTTTACCCTCAAGCCAGTGGTCAGACTCGTGCCAAGACCAGTCATGATGACTACCCACTCTTTGATAAGTTTCGGCATATCCTTTGGCTGACCAATCAAGCAACTGGCGCCAAACCTGGCGAACAAACTTGTCTTCCTTCTCCCAGCTGAGGAGAATCTCTTCAACTTGATTTTTAACTTTTTTTGAAAGCTTGTAGGCTTTAGAGCCCAAAACATACCAAATCAAGTTGGCATGGTCGGGCTTGAGCCCAAGTTCCTGAGGTCGCCACCAGTTGGATTTATTTTGGGTCCATTGTTTTAAAAGACTGCTCCATACACCTGCAGCTGCTCTCATTTCCATCCTTCCACTCCGGGAGAGTCCATCCGGCCACTCCCGGAGTGACCTAAGGACCTCTTTGACTTTTGCGTCAGTCACTTTCTTAAAATTCAAAAGTTCGTCTTTTTTCAAACCCCCTCTTTTTCGGCCGAAAACAAGGTAGCCCCAAATCGCCCGGCAGAGGTGCACTCCCCGATCATTAACAATGCAGTCTTTCGTCACTTGAGCGCCCATAAATTCCCAAAGATTACTTATCGCCATTCCTAGAAAATTATTGCGTAAGTGGCCCAGCATAATCGTTGTCTGGGGGTTGGGGCTCGTGTGTTCCAGCAAGATTTTTTTACCCTTCATCACGGTGAGCCTGCCGAACCCATCTTTTTCCCTTAGCACTTTTTCCAATTGACTGATAAGAACCTCATTTTTCAGCCAAACATTGGTAAAACCAGGCGAAGCCACCTCAACTTTAGCGATAAATTCCGGCAAGCCTTGCGAGCGCCAAGCGTTGACAATGGCGTTCGCCAAGTCAAGAGGAGAATTAATTTCTTTAAGCTTTTTCCCGGATTGGCTGAAAATCTGCAGGGCCAAATTAGTCGAATAATCTCCATGATCTAGCTTGCCCTGAGCTTGTCGAAGGGGATGCTCCCAAAGAATTTGAGACAACTTAACTCTTCTTTTACCAACAACTTCAACCACCGCCGGAAAGATCAGCTTGGTTAGTTGGTCACCAAAACCAACCTCCTGGGGATTGATAAGTTTTTCTCGGACTAGGTTACTACTGGTATCTGAAGCCATTAACTCCAAGAATAGCAGTTTTTCAAGATTACCTCAAGACTCAGGACAAATTAAGTCTTATTTTGACATTATAGGGTTGATTTGGTAGAATGACAGCATGCCTGAAAGAAAAGTCGGAAAATATTCTGTTGGGGCTGGCATGGATCCTTCTCCTGGGAAAAGACGAGCCAAGAGAGAATCACTTCGTACCAAAATTAGGGAAAAATTAAAAAAGAGAAAAGAAGAAAGGGCCAGTGTCCCAGAGACCATTTTCAAAAAAGGCCTTACTGATCTTCGAGAAATGGGCCTTGAATTAGCTAGCCACTGCTCATTGCCCGAGCCAAATACAACCGAAAAGATTCCCTTTAAGGGCCTGAGAAGAAAGCTTAAGGGACAAGCTCAAAAAAGAACTAAGCTAGGCATTAAGGAGAGAAGGGCTCATCCGGACCAAGATAAACATCTTCTGGAAGAAGCTAGTCATTGGTGGGCACAAAGGCTTGTCAGAAGCGGTTTAACAAATGATGATCTTAAAGAAGTCCTTGACTCTGACCACCCTGAATCCAAAATTCCCAAACTTGGAAAAGAAGGGCCAGATTGGGAAACAGACTTAGCCAAAAATTTTAGAAAACACCTGGAAGCCACTCTTTGCTTGACCCCAGCTCAACTTGAAATCGAAAAATCATATGATTCCTTAGGCAGACATAAGGGCTATCTTTCCAACCGAACCAAAGGGCTTTTAATGGATCCAGGCTTGGTTGAGCAAAAGCTGAGACAAGTTATTTCAGGTGACGATAGTCATTCTTCAACATCAAAAGCAAGAATAAGAAGCCGATCTCTCACTGAATTACTAGCTATTATGAGTCCCCTGACTCTCAATGACCTTCTCTTAATGGCTCCTCAGGCAAGCATTGTTGACAAGATTACGAAAGATCTAGACAGGACCGTCCAGGCTGTCGGCATTTACCCAGAGGAACTTGGCTTAAGTATTCCCATTATGATGGAAGGTGATGTTCACTTATTTAAAACTCGATTTGAAGCAAGAAAATCAGATCACCTCCTGGCTTCTTCTGAAAAGCCTTGGCCAGTTCCTGATGAACTTGCCGAACCAATTATTAATTTGGCCACAAGCCAAGAAGAGACTTGGCTTGACCAATTCCGACAAGCTACCTTACTTGGGATCTCTCCGGAAACAGCTATTATTTACGAGACAAGTGTTCCCACTATACTCAATAAAACTTTCATTATTCGCTTGGCTGAACAAACTGTGCAGGATATTAAAGATGGCCAGGTTTCTGCTTCAGGGGCTAAACAGGGGCTCTTAATCTTGGCTGCCATGACTAAAAGACTTGAGAGCCAAGACTATCAAAATCTTTCAGAAAATGAGCCATTCCCTGGTTGGGAGAAAAATCATCAAGAAACCAAGGAGGTTACCCACAAAGCCTTGAGTAAATCGATCGCAAAAGCCCTAACCCACTGCTTTGAGGGAGGGCTAGTTATCCTTGATAAAGACATGCAAGATAAACCGTCTCAAGAAAATCAGAAAGTCCCCTCTGTTTTAGGAAAAAACCCGTGGGAGCCTCCGGATCACAATGAAGTTGATAAAGTTGCCTTAGGCTGCTTAAAGCTGACCCTGGATCATCTTTCTCAAAACGAGCAAAAAAGCATCCTTACGGCCTTGGACAAAAGGCAAGTAGTGGAAAAAAAAGATTCCGAGACCCATGAACCTAATGAGCAAGTAGTGAAAGCCTTGCTCTTTTTGGCCGAAAACTCAACCTATCCAGAAGTTCAGGAAGAAGCCGACGAAATGGTCGCCAAGATGGTCTTCTATCAATACAAAAAAGCGACTGTTGACCACCCCGCCCCTCTTCAACAACAAATGGTCAGAGCTGTTGCCCAAACAACGGCTAAACAAGTTACTAACGGTGCCAATAATGGCGCAGAAGCTGGAACAGAAGGGTTTGGCCTTCTTCAACTTGAAACAAATACTCCCACTTCATCAGACGAAGCCTTAAACCAAATCGCCAGACACAAGGGTGCTCTACAAAGAATCGCCCTGGAGTTTGAAAAAACCACCAGAGCCGTCCCAATTACCGATAGAATTATCTTTAAAGTTTCCAGATTAGCCTATTCTAGAACTACTAGCGGCTCTCGGGCTCAATCTCTAATGTTGGCTACATTTGCCGAAACCCTCCATGATAATATGCCGACAATTGAAATCCCTGATAAGGAGGGCAATCTTTTTGACCCACTTGGGCAACAAATATCTCTCTTATACGCCCATAGCGGGGGTGAACAATATCAACAAAGCCTTGTTGGATTTGTCGTCAATTATTTTCAACAAAAGGGGAAAGAAACAAAAGTAAAGAAAGACCAGGATAGCACAAAACAAAAAACTGGAGCCGAGAAAGACGAGGGAGAGACTATCAACGGAGCTGTCACTGTTTACAAAAATAAAAATTGACTCCCTTGCAATTAATATTAAATCCATTAAAATTGTAGATAACATGGGCAATCCTGAACAACTGGCAAAACTCCTCCTTCAACAAGCAGACGCCATCAATCAAGGCCAAATCTCCCTAGAAGGCCTTGTCCCTGACCCAAGTTTAGTGACAGAACCTGAACTAACCCCTAAACCGAAAACTAGTCGGGCAATTCAAGTAGTGAAACCTCAAAGAGGACTGACTGTCAGAACAAGAAGTTTAGCTCTCCCAGGAATTGGCCTTAAGCCCCAGGCTGGAGCTGAAGGTCTGGTTGTTGGCCAAGAAGAAGGTGGCCTTGGAGACGAAATCGTCCAGAAGGCTGGCGCCAAGAAAAATCGAGAAATAACTGACATTGAGCCCGACAATGCTTTCCAAGACCAGATTCTTTAATCACTAAAACCTGTCAACCCCCGAGGCCTGCCTGCCGGCAGGCAGGTTGACACATATTGCAACCTCGGAAACATTAACCCTTAATCCCTAGTTCATCAATCATTTACTTTCTCACTCCCCACCCTTCCCCATCAGTAACAATCTCAATCTCCCCTTCTTGGTCGGTTCTTAATATCTTGTCTACCTGATCGCTCAATCGCTTCAGGACTTCCTCCGTCGGGTGACCAAAAGAGTTCTTACCCACTGAAATTACCGCCAATTCAGGATCGATTTTCTCTAGAAACTCCTGGCTTGTAGAATACTTACTGCCGTGGTGAGGAACCTTAAGAACCTCAATATCGGTCAGATCAAGCTGAGATTCAATCTCAGAGGAGATATCACCAGGGAAAAGAGCGTCAAACTGACCGTAAGTAAGTTGAAAAACAATCGAAGTTTCATTGATCTCTCTTTCTAGGGTCGTCGCCCCCAAAACCTTTTGCTGAGATAAAGGCCACAAGATCGCCAATTCGGCCAGCCCGACCTTTAAGCGATCACCTTTTTGGGGAAAATAAACCCTGGCCCCTTCTGCTTCGACCAGCTGCTGAAACTCCCTAAATACTTCAGAATCTTTGCCAACTGAGTTTAAAATGAAATATCTCACACGGTATCTTTCTATAACATCTATCAAACCACTAAGGTGGTCACTGTCCGGATGAGAATTGATGACCATCTCAATTTCTCGGTCCCAAAACGGTAAGTGCTCCCCCAAACAATCTAGCACCTGACTGTTTGGACCGCCATCAATCAAAATCTGGGTATTTTGATAGGTAATCAGGGCCGAGTCGCCTTGCCCAACATCACAAATTATCAAGTGCAAACTACTGGTTGGCCATTGCCAAATCGCCACCACTATTAGTGAGAAAAACAAGGTCAACCAAAAAACTGGTTTCTTAATGGTTTCAATCTCTCTCATGTTTGCCCATGATAAGAATCAAGAATTTAGAATACAGAATCTAGAATTTAGAATTCCCTATCTCTTATCCCTTATTTCCTATTTCTTAACAATTAACCATTTAGCCATCCAGAATCTAGAAATACGAATTAACTCATTTGATGATTTTAATCCTTTAATCATTTGCCCCATGCCCTATGCCCTATGCCATATGCCCTATGCTCTATGCCCTATGCCCTATGCTCTATGCTCTATGCCCTATGCCCTTCTTTCTTCTCCAAAGAAAATAGCCCACCACCAAATAATACCCCGCTCCCCACCAAATTGAAAGCCGGCCAGTTTCTAAAAAGGTGAAAGGGATCTGACCGGAAAGACTAATCACTTGAACAAAGTAAGTCAGCAGTGGCCAAACTAACCAGGCCGCTACTTGAGAAAGGAAAAAAGAGAATAAGCCCAAGATAATAATCGGCAAACCCAAAATCATCACCAAAGGAACCACCCAAATAACCAGCCCGTTAACAAAAGGAGAGAGCAAGCTTAATTGACCAAAATTAATCAAAATAACCGGAAAAACCATGATCTGAGCCGACAGGGTTGTCGCCAAGGCTTCTTTGAACCAGTTTAATCGACCAAAAAATAATTTCTTTTGCCACCAATCAGAATTTGTAAAAAGAGGGTAAAACCAAATCATGCCCGCCATCGCCGTAAACGAGAGCTGAAAACCAAGATCAAACAATATCAAAGGAGATATTAAAAGCATCAAAGTAGCCGCTATTAATAAAGCCCATGTTTCCCCTGCTTCCCGTCCAAAAGCTTGGGCTAAAAAGACAAATGAAGCCATGATCCCCGCCCGAACCACCGGAGCCTCAGCCCCAACCATCAGAATATAACCAACAATTGACAGTAGAACAAAAACAACCGCCTTTCGCCGACTGATCACCCAGCACAAAACTCCCATTAAAAAATTGGCCAACATCGTCACGTTTTGCCCGGAAGCAACCACCACATGGAGGGTTCCGGTCCTGCGTAGTGTCTCTTCAAAATCAGACGGCATTCTTTTTTTTGCCCCCAGTAATATTCCATTCAATAAACTGGACTGAGGTTCATTTAAGACTCGCTCAATCAGGCTTTCAAATCGGCCTCTTTGCTGAGTTAGGGCTCGAATTATCCTTGCTTTTGAACCAATTTTATGTCCATTTTCCTTTATTGGCACAATGGAAGGATAATAGGAGTAATATTGGGTCTGAAAAATGTTTATCACTCTCTTTTTGAAAGTGCCAATAGCTTCAATCCTTTGGCCATAAGATAATCCGTGTAAATTAGGTGTAAAGAGAGTTATTGGGCCTATATTAATAATATAATTTGTTCCTTTTCGAAATGGCGGTTGAGAGACCCGACCAATGATTTTGACCGGCGTCTCTTCGGGAAGATTGGTTTCCGGTATCCGACTTAAACGGATCAAATAAAGAGACGAAAAAACCAAAAAAAAGATAATTAACCATTTTTTCGGCATGGAGAATATTCACCTTTAATAAACCGCTAATTGATCTTTAATCTTTTCGTAGACATTGCTGGGGATGACTTTCTGGCTACTCAAGTCTTCCACCGCCTGGTAAGGGCGGCCATTAATTATGTCTTGAGCCCGGCTGGGCCCAATCCCCCAAAGGGTATCCAACTGAGCCGCTGAAGCGGTGTTAATGTTAATCTGGTCAGTAACTGAGGTGCTTGAACCCGCCACTTGGCCTCCAGGCGCCTCTCCGGCTCTAGGGATATAGATTTTAACCCCATCGGCCAACTTCTGGGCCAGATTAAGGTTTACCTCCACCCAACTTCGATCAGCCTCGGCTGACAATCCCCCAGCCCTGATTAAAAGATCATTGATCCGAGCGTCAGATGACAACTCATAAACACCTGGCTTTTCGACTGCCCCTTCGAGGTCAACAAATAATGTTGAAGCTATATTAGCTTCTTCAAGAGGAATAATCTCAATTTCAGGCTCTTTTTGCTGAAGCAGTAAAATCGAAAGCGTTCCAATTCCGACCAAAACCAACCCCACAAATCCCAAGCTAATCGGTGCTTTATAACGCTTCCAAATCTCATCCCAATTAAACTTAAAAACATCAGTCTCCTCAGATATTCCAGATGATCTTATCTTTTTATCATCCATCTTTTACCAGCAATCATTTTTTTACTACGATACATAGATGTATCGTAGTAAACATTTTACCCTGATTTTATACCCCGCCTACCTCGTTGACTAATGGTTTTTGCAGCAATGTTTAATCCATCCTCAATCAACGGTGTTAACAAGTCGCCAGGAGCATGCTTCTTTCCTCGTTGTCTCTTTTCCCTGATAATTAACTTACCTTCCTCGCGTTCAAGTCTTTTGGCAATTTTGATTAAGTCATCTGCCCCAGTATTTAACCAATTATTGATTTTAGAAATCACCCCATCACCCACTTTTAACTGAGTCCTGATAGTACGGTAACTAAAACCTCCCAACAGCATCAAGGCTACTTGAAATCTTTTTGCAATCATTTTCCTTTCTGTGTGAGTGAGAAGATCAAAGAAAAACCCTTTAGCCTCACGACTTGACTCAATTAAGCTAATCGCCTCAAAAAAATCAGCAAAATATGCATCCATTTTTCTCTTTTCTACCGGTTTTGGGTTTAATTTTGGCATAACTATTACTACGATACATAGATGTATCGTAGTAAGTCAAGAAGCAAATAATCTGTAACTATAAGGTCGAATTAGAATTAATTATATTTGAAATAAGCCCAATCGAGCTAGCAAAAACTAACACTTCCTAAGACTACCAAAAACCTAGCCAACAAGGATAAAAAAGACTACCAAAAACTTAGCCAACAAGGATAAAAAAGACTACCAAAAACCTAGCCAACAAGGATAAAAAAGACTACCAAAACCAAAACAACAAGGGTAAAATATTTATTTTTCAAAATAGCAAGAAGGAGAAACATTGACCAGCTGGGCTCCTATTCAAACAACAAAATTAATGAGTTTGCCGGGGATGAAGATGACTTTTTTGAGCTTTTTGCCCTTGAGGTGTTTGGCGACGTTTTTTTCAGCCTTGGCCAGTTTTTCCACTTCATTTTTGATTTTTGAGATTTGATTTTTGATTTCTACCTGTCCCCTAACCTTACCGTTAACCTGTATCATGATGGTCACTTTTTCTTCCTTGACCAGCTTGGGGTCGTAATGAGGCCAGGGTTGGTGGTGGATGGACCAATTCACTGATGAACGCTGATTTTTGGGCTGATGAGCGCTGATTAAACTTGATCGGCGTTTATCAGCTTCTTTATCAGCCGTTATCGGCGAGGAGCGAAGTGACTGATACAGCTCTTCGGCTAAATAAGGGGCAAAGGGGGCCAGGAGCTGGAGGAAGGTGGTGGCAAACGTCGACCCACCCCGGGGGTGATTTTTTGGGGGGTGAATTGCTGCTGTCCATTCGTTTAGAAACTCCATTAAAGCGGCGATGGCGGTATTGTGCTTGAGAGCCTCAATATCTTCCGTCACTTTTTTGATGGTTTGGTGGAGTTTTTTGCGGAGATCAGTTCCCTCCCCCTCCACCCCCGGGGAATACTTACGCACACCCCGGGGGTGATTTTCGCCCGGTCCGGCTTTGCCGGACTTCCGAGGTGATTCCGTATACGCCCTCCAGATGCGAGACAAAAAACGATAGGACCCCTCAACTCCCTTGGCGCTCCAAGGCATGGTTGAATCGTAAGGCCCCATAAACATCAAATAGACTCTTAATGTATCAGCTCCAAATTTATCCATCACGTCTTCAGGGTTGATAGTGTTGCCCCTGGACTTACTCATTCGTTGACCGTCTTCACCTAATATTACCCCATGTTGCCGTCTTGATTGATAAGGCTCTTCTCCTGGCACAGCACCAATATCATTGAGAAACTTATGCCAAAACCGCGAATAAAGCAGGTGCAAAGTATTATGCTCGGCCCCGCCTAAATATAAATCAACCGGCATCCAAGCCTTAAGCTTCTCAGGATCAGCTAACTTACTATTATTTTTTGGATCACAGTATCTCAAAAAGTACCAAGACGAACCGGCCCAATTGGGCATGGTATCGGTTTCTCTTTGAGCATTTTGGCCACAATGGGGGCACTTAGTCTTGACCCAATCCTTAATCTTGGACAAAGGAGACTCACCGGTATCGGTCGGTTGATATTTTTCAACCTGAGGAAGCTTGAGGGGTAGATCTTTTTCAGAGACTGGAAACCAACCTGCCAGCCTCTTCTTCTCTTCCACACCGAGAGAGTACATTCGAACACTCCCGGTGTGAATATTCGTATTTGATTTTTGATTTTTGATTTTTGATTTCAAGAAAGCTCTACTTTCTTGTGTATTCCACCAGGAAATTCCCTGCCTAGCACAATTCCCGCAAAAGATCATGGGAATAGGTTCCCCCCAATAGTGTTGACGGGAGAAAATCCAATCTCTTAAATGGTAACGAATCGTCCTCTTCCCCCAACCCTTTTTTTCCAGATAATCCATCATCTTTTTCGTGGCTCGGTGAATGTCCTTTCCATTTAAAAACTCAGAATTTATCATCGTTCCCTCTTCCTCTTGAACTTGTTCATTTTTTGTTATCGGCGACTGGTCCCCATCCGAGCCAACCACCACTCGAACCACCTCAAGACCAAATTTCTTTGCAAATTCAAAATCACGCCTATCATGACCAGGAACGCCCACTACTGCACCAGTTCCTATGGAAGATAAAACAAAGTCAGTAATCCAAATTGGCATCCGATAATCATTAAGCTGGTTAACGGCATAGAGACCGGTAAAAACACCGGTCTTGGCTCGACCTTCGCTAATCCGCTCGAGTTCGCTCTTTTTCTTAGCTTGTTGAACGTAATCTCTGATTTCCTTCAATCTTTCCTCTCGTTCGCCAATTCCTCCAGTGTCTCCTTGGTTCGCTCCAATAGTTACTTTTTCCTTCAAAATCATATCTATCAGAGGATGTTCAGGGGCTAAAACTACAAACGTTGCCCCGAAATTTGTATCTGGCCGGGTAGTGGAAACAGAAACCGTTTCTTTAGTTCCCTCAATCGGGTAATCAATATCAATCCACTCCTTGCGCCCAATCCAATTTTTCTGAGAAGCCTTGACATGGTCTGGATAATCAACTGAATCTAGCTCGTCGGCCAAGCGATCAGCGTAAGCAGTAATCTTCAGTAACCACTGTTCCTGCTCACGATGCTCAGCCTCGTGGCCACAGCGCTCACAATTGCCACCAACGATCTCCTCATTAGCCAAAATGCTTTTACATGATGGGCACCAACCAACTGGAGTTGATTGTTTATAGGCTAAGCCATGCTTAAACATTTGCAAAAAAATCCATTGAGTCCATTTGTAGTAACTGGGATCAGTCGTGTTCACCTCACGGTCCCAATCATAAGAAAGTGCCATGCGCTTTAATTGAGAACGAAAACGATCAGTGTTTCGCTTGGTTAACTTGGCCGGCTGGATCCCGGTTTTGACGGCGTAATTTTCCGTTGGTAAACCAAAGGCATCCCACCCCATCGGATGCATCACTCTCAGGCCCTCAGCCCTCTTCTGACGAACAAGAACATCGAGAATGGTGTTGGTAAAAGCATGGCCAATATGCAGGCCCTCACCAGAGGGATAAGGGAATTCAACAAGGGCGTAGAATTTTTTAACCTCTTTCACCTCCGAGGAGTCAGATGTTTCACTCTGCCACCTCGCAGGTGTTTTCTCCCATTTTTTGGCCCATTTTTTTTCGATCTCAAGCGGATGATAGTTTTTAGACATGATGCCAAACAGTTTAGCAAAAAGAAAAGAAAACAACAAATTTTCACTAATCTAGTTTTTAAACAGTTTAGTCTTATAAGGTTATCATTGATGATAAGGGCTATCTTTGATCTCAAAATATTTATCTTCAAGCAAAGCAATTAGTATGCACGATTAAATTTCATCAATATTCAGGCCTTTTTCAGAGAGGAGTAGCTTTAGCAATCAAACCAAGGATTGCCAAAAGAAGGTCAAGCAAAAACACTCTAGGCCCTTTCGGGAAATATCAATAATTATTGATATTTATTTAATAATCGTCATAATTTTACTATTTATCATGAAAAATTAAGAGCAAATAACTTGATAATATTTCAAGAAAGCGGCTGCATAATAATTATGAAATATGCCAAATTTCTTGAAATATTTTATAGGTTATTTAACTTGAGATATGACCTAAATATATCATTTCATATCAAGGATAATTTTGGAGATAATATTTAAGACTTGTTTTAGTATGATCTACTTAGATATTACTTTTTAAGTAATTTTGCGGGAAATAATTCAAATGAAAACTTTTATGAAAACTACTTTCTGAAATTTAGACCAGTGTTTTAGACTCTAAGATTAGTTGATATTTTCAGAAACATCAGCAATGATGATGATAAGTATCTCATGAATTGACAACAAATTCATTAAAATATTTATGGAATAAGAGAAGATCTTTTAAGGGGAATTAAGGGTCATTAAAGGAATTTTAATTCTTCTTGGTGGACCTGCCGAGAGTCGAACTCGGAACTTACCCGTGCGAGGGGTACGGTATCCCATTTACCTACAGGCCCCAGTAGAAAAATAAGCAAAGATCCAAATAAGCAAATTAATGTGGCGAGTCAGTGGAATTTGGTGGGTTCTCATCTCCACCAAGTCCAACCGCGCGGTCCGGCTTTGCCGGACTTTGCGGGGTGGACCGTAGCGGGCTCGAACCGCTGACCTCCTGCATGCCATGCAGGCGCTCTACCAACTGAGCTAACGGCCCAATTGAATGAAATTTTACCATCAAAAGCTAGCCAAGTAAAGCTGATTTTGATACACTTACGCTCACCAAAAATCGCCCCAAGAAGAGAGAGTGCTCAGCATCAGGTAATTTATTCACTGTACCCCAAAATCACTAGGAAAAATACCTTCGGTGTCTACCTAGCACACCCCCGGGGTGGGTAAATAGGAAAACTAAGGCTATATTATATTGGCTTAAACTTCCATTCATCGTAGGGAGGCGGCAACGGGTCTCCTTCCCTATATGGCTTTTCAACTTGTAAGGGATCCTGATCAGTTAGAGAACCCCCTAAATCAGTAATCGGATAATTAAGGTCATCTTCGCCCCGACTAAAACCAACCCAGCCAAAACCCCGACAATAATAAAATATCTCACCGTAGCCAGGCCCCTCGGTATTCTGGAGCACAATTCCATCGTCACACACATTTTCTCCAGGAAAAGAAATTGGACCCTGATATTCAAGCGTCACACCGTGGGTTACTTGACCACTGTAAGGAGTTTGACAAGTATTAAAACACTGACCACCGCTTTTTCTTTGACCAATCACTGCTCCAGAAGCACTATACTCTTCCCCAACATACATTTCCGTTCCCACCCAACCTAAACCAGGCTCCCCTCCGCTGCGAAAGTTTAAGCAAGCGGGGCTCCCGTCCTGACAAGTCACATTACCTGAGTTGGTTGCCCAGGTTGTGTCCTCAAAATGATAGATTGACTGATCATCATAACAAAACCTTTCATAGTAGTCAGGGTTTAAGCTTTTTTGATAACGAAAACAATTGCTTCCCTCAGATTGGCATTGAAAAACTTCTTTATTGGCCATTTGAATTGACGGACCCCCTCCCTGAGGATAAAGATAAGCTAAAACATTCACCGGATAAATCGGAATAATTGACAATAAGGGGTGATATGTGACCAAATCTGCTCTATCAACCTCAACTGCTTGAACTTGGCTAATCGGAGGTTCGACAAGGTTGCTCTCTAGTACTCTTGGCACAACCTCTGCTTGGCTCCCAGTAGGATCAACAAATCTCAAGGGATTGCCGTGAACATACTGATACCGGTTCAAACCCTGTCTTTTATCTGCCTGAGTAAACAAGCCAGTGACCGGATCATAATACCGGGCGTTGTAGTAGTAGAGGCCGGTCTGGGCTTGGTCTGAGACTTGGGAGGTGTATTCTCTTTCCCCTGGCAAAAAGCCTTGAGAATTACGAGTACTGCCGTAGGGATAGTAGTTTTGTTGAGAGACAAGTTCGCCAGCTTCATTACTGACTAAAGCAGTGGAACCGAGATGGTCGGAGTGGATGAAACATAACTCCTCTTCTGCGAAGGCAGAAGAGGGAGAGATTAGAAATAAGATACAAGAAATTAGGAGAAAGACGGCTAGAATTTGGCAGGGTTTCATAGGTTATAGATTAGAATTAATAATATACCGAATCCTTCTACTTAACAATTAACCATTAGCTATCTGACCACTTAATCATTGAATTATTCTAGTCAATATAGAATACAGTATCCCTCACAAATAAATCTGAGCTATTTAGTTAGCATCGACATGTTCTTCTTCAAGCTCCTCCCAGGCAAGCCAAAAAACACCACGATTTTTATACCCCAATCGAGGGCTGTAACAATACCAATTATAGGCACAAACCGCCTCGTCAAACCCACAATCATTCCTTGGCATGTAATTATATTTAAAAGAGTAAATGGACAAAGTGGCCAAGCCATGATAGTAGGGATCATCAGCCACCTCTAAAAATGGGACGCCCACGTTTCGTGAATAATTATCACCTTGTCGAAACGGCGCGTCATGGGCATAAATACCCTCTTCGGTTCCAGTCGTCGAATGAGTAGAGACATTTATACCGCCGTAACCATAATCATTATGACCATGATAATAACTTGACTGACTGCTTGAATCTTCAGGAACAGGAATTGTTTTCCAACCGCTCTCAGAAAGCCAAATCGAATAAATTATCCTTTTCTCATCATTCGAAAGCCCCATAAGTTCGGCCAAAGTTTCCACTTCATTATAAACATGATCAGGCACATAGTACTTTGTCTTTCTATCGAACTCCCTTTCAAACTGCCCAGCAGTTAAATCCGGCACATAAAGTCGAACAGCATTATCTTGAGCATGCCCTTTTTCAAGCCTGTCTATCTGGCTTCTGGTGATCAATACTTCTTCTCTCTCGGCCCGATTAATTCTTTCGTTTCTTCTGTTAACTTCTTCATTGGTTCTGACAGCATACAACATTCTCATCTGTCGTAAATACCATTCCGGACTTCTGATTTCAGGTTGAAAACCAGTCGGATCATCAAAAAGAATTGGGTTACTGTTAACGTATTGATAACGATTTAAATTATCGTCAAGATCATCTGCCTGAGTAAACAAACCAGTGACCGGATCGTAGTACCGAGCGTTATAGTAGTAAAGACCGGTCTGGGCTTGGTCTGAAACTTGAGAGGTATATTCTCTTTCCCCTGGCATAAAGCCTTGGGAGTTGCGAGTACTGCCGTAGGGATAGTAGTTTTGCTGGGAGACGAGGTTGCCGGCTTCATTGCTGACTAAAGCAGTGGAGCCGAGATGGTCGGAGTGGATGAAGTAAAGGCCTTCTTCAGCGAATGCAGAAGAAGAGGTAAATAGTAAATAGAAAATAGTAATTAGGAGAAAGATGGCTAGGATTTGGCAGGGCTTCATGGTTAAATTTCTAATTACTAATTGCTCTAATTTCTAATCAAATCCCAATTACCCAATTACTAATTACTTAATTTCTATTTTCTTATCTTTTGATCCAGAAAGTCAAGGAGGTTTTCCAAGAAAGGACGATTCTTCTCAAAGGCTACCGTAAATAATTCATCGGGTTTTGAGGAGTGCCATTCAGGCGAATCTCAAAGTGAAGGTGAGTCCCAGTACAACGGCCAGTGCAACCCATCCGTCCCAGCACTTGACCTTGAGAAACCTGCTGACCAACCGAGACATTAAGGCTGCTAAAGTGAGCGTAAAGGGTACTAAAGCCATTAGCATGATCAATTTTAACCTGATTCCCATAGCCCCCCAGCCAACCAGTGGCCACCACTGTTCCCCTGTCAGCCGCCACAATGTTTGGCGCCGCCTTATTAGCAATGTCAATTGCCCTATGGTACCAAACAAAGCCTTGAGTCATGCGCCCTCCGGCCGGCCAAACAAATTGACCGGTCCCGGCCACCGTTCCCCCCACCGGCGCCTGATAGGCTCGGTATTGCTGTGGAGCCCAGAGTTGAACCTTGGGCATCACCCCATCCGGAACAATTAATTCTTGCCCCACGGCTAAAGCAAAAGTTTCATCATTGGCAAAGGAATTATAGGGCCAGTTAACCATATTTTGGGCTTCAACCGAATATTTCTTGGCAATGGAATAAACTGTTTCACCATGCTTAACCTTATGGCGAATTCCCGTCACCGGTAATATTTTTAGTTTTTGGCCAGGCTTAATTGATTTGATTGACTCTAAATTGTTAGCCCAGCGAATGGTATCGATCGAAACCCCAAATTTTTCGGCTATCCCGGAAACAGTGTCTCCAGTCTTGACTTCATACTCAATATTTTCCGCTCGAGGCTTAATAGAAACTAAAGTCGCTGTTTCCATCTCTGTTTCAATCGCCGCCGACAAAACAGCCGAAGGCGGCAAAGCATTCTGCCAGGGATTATCAGTCAAGCCCGGAAAAGTTTCGGAAATCAAAATTGGCCCGATTGTCAAACCACCAAAAATCAAAAGCGCCATCCCTGAGTGAACAAAAGGCCGAGCGTAACGACCCCTCTGCCAATAAAGACGAGCCGCAACCTTAGATTTTAAGCCCTCAAAGAAATGAAAAAATTTTAATGTCTTACTTTTAGAGTAGCGAACAAGGCAAAGAAAAAAATCTTTTAAATCCCGCCAAAATGAAGGATTGTCCATAGCGGGTTTGAGATTAGCACACCGGCTTGATCAAATCAAGGAGGTCAAATCCGCCAGCTGGCGGATAAATTCAAATATTCAAACACTCTGTTTTGAATTTAAGTATTGAAATATTTGAATTTGTTTAGGATTTAGAAATTAGAAATTAGAAATTTCGAAGCTTCTAGGCTTTATTCAGCGTCTTGAGGAATTCTTCGTTATTTTTAGTTCTTCTCAGTTTATCTAAAATCAGGCTGGTTTTTTCATTCTCTCCCAGCATATCAATCATCTTTCTCATCGTCATAACGAAGGGATAAATCTTTTTATCGTAAAGCAAGTGCTCTTGCCTGGTCGCTGATCGTTGAATATCAATCGCTGGGAAAATCCGGCGCTCTGCTAGCTTGCGAACTAAGTGAAGCTCCATATTCCCGGTTCCTTTGAATTCTTCATAAATTAGATCATCCATCTTTGAACCAGTTTCCACTAAGCAAGTCCCAATAATTGTTAATGACCCACCCTTTTCAATGTTGCGAGCGGCGCCAAAAAACTTCTTGGGCGGGTAAAGAGCCGCCGGATCAAAACCACCGGTTAAGGTCCGCCCCGAAGTGGGAATACAAAGATTGTAAGCCCGAGCCAAACGAGTAATCGAATCAAGAAGAATGACAACGTCTTTACCTACCTCTACCAATCTTCTGGCCCGATCAATCGCAATTTCAGCCACCCGAGTTTGGTATTCAGGCGGTTCATCAAAATTTGAAGCAATAACTTCACCCTTGACACTGCGGCTAATGTCAGTCACTTCTTCCGGCCGCTCACCGACTAAAACCGCCATTAAATGAATGTCTTTGTGGTTAGAAGAAATCCCATTGGCAATATCTTTCAACATCCAGGTCTTACCAGCCTTTGGAGGAGAAACCAGCAAGCCTCGCTGACCCTTACCAATCGGCGAAACAAGATCAACCACTCGGGTACTGATAATGGTTGACTTAGTCTCTAATTTGATCTGCTCTTCAGGGTAAATCGGCACCAAGTCAGTAAAATGAGGCCGGTTGCCAAGCTTGCCAATTTCTTGACCATTAACACTTTCGACTTTTAAAAGACCATAGTATCTCTCTTTTTCTTTCGGCTCCCGAACTTGGCCACCAACCATATCACCAGCCCTTAAGTTAAAACGACGAATTTGAGAAGCAGAGATATAAGCATCTTTATTGGAAGGAGAAAACTTCGGTCGCAGATATCCATAGCCATCGGGGCTGATATCTAAAATTCCTTTCATAAACTGAGTCGGCACTCCGGCATCAGGAATCCGCCGATTATCAACCACCCCGTTAAACCTCCCTAAATCTGCGGCTGGGCTGGAAGCTTGGGGAGCTGCCTTTGCTTCTGCCTCTTCAAAACCAATAATATCTTCAACCGTTGTTTTACCGGTTGTTTTTTTTGCAGCCTCGCTTGCCTTTGAGGAGGAACTACTTTTTTTGACGGAGACCGTACTTTTTGTCACCATAAGTTAGACTAAAACTAAAAAAATATCTTTTATCCAAAACTAACCAGGAATTTTTAAAAATTAAGAGGAAACAATACTCAACTGACTAAAGTTTAGCTAAGACTCTTTGCCCCTGTCAAGAGCCAAACAAGTTGACAAACCTAGAAACTTCGATCGTGAAAGAGGTGAGTGGTAAGCCTGCCCAACATACCACCCACCACCCCCAAAATCGAAAATCAACTTATCGGCTATTAAATGCCAAGCAATTTAAGATCTGCGATAAAACACTATTGTTAACCCTTGACATTTGTGCTATTGTTAATTTGCTTATCAAGTCACCTGTCCTGACCTGATAACACTCTTACGAAGGGCATTGTTACTCGATGGTGAGCTTGTCGATCCATGCGATACTAATGCTCTTCGTTCTTTTTGTATAAAAACACTGATTCCACTGATTAAGAGCTGATAGGCGCTGATCAAGGTGCTGATCTACGCTGATAAAAAGCTGATTCTCTATTTCTAATATCTCAATATCTTAATTTCCCGTTTCCTGTATTCTATATTCTAAATTCTATCTCCTGTTTCCGTAGATTATCACACTTGTCCACAACTGTCAAGCCTATAAGAAAAATATTATCCAAAACCCAAAGCCCTATAAAAATAGTTATAAGGAAAATAGATAGGCTTTTGAAAGTTATCAGAAAAATTTAGTTCTATGTGGATAAGTAAAAATGGGTAATAGTTCCGATCTATAAAGATCGAGAATCCACGGCTTTTTAAAAGCCGGGATAATTAGAAATTAAGTTATTAGGAGAAAGCTAAGTCCCAAGTGTTTCCCCAAGCCACTGCGATACGGCGCCGTATCGCAGTGAATGGATAAAAGCAAATTATAATAATTAACCACGCTCTTTACTTACTGGCAAGCCGGTCCCCAACCCTTGATCACCCAGGTCAGATCCAGACTATTGACCTTCCAATCCAGGTTGATGTCATTTTCGGTCAAGGTTGGCGGGCCGCCCCAATCAGCCAGAGCCTGACGAAAATCAGCCGAATCAATTGTGGCAGGATTGGTCACATCGCCCCGGCAAAGAGGGTTTGGGACTGGCACAGAGGAAAAACATTCGTAAACTCCCATATCCGGCGATCTTCCACTGGCTTCCAAATACACCCCGTCACCAGCGCTGGCGGTGATTGGCCGGTCAATTTCTAAAACTGAATCGCCAACCACATTCAGCACTCCCACCGGCTCATTGCTGCCAATAATTACTTTGTCTCCTTGTAAAAAATCATAGCCGTCAAAAAAGTAAAGAGCGTCTTCGACATTAATCGTCGTCGAGCCTGAAACCGAGCTAGTAACTTGGGTTAAAGATTGAGCTTGATTTTTCCCGGGACTGCTTTCATTCAAGGCAAAACCACACATCAGGTCATCAAAATTGGCCATCCCAAAGCTACTTGGGTTTGATTTGGCCTGAACCAAGATGCTTTCGTTAACAAACTCCGGAAAGCCAGTCACGTTGTTGGCAAACCGGTCCGGATACCTGCTTTCTGCCGTCGGCAAATTAATCACTTTCTCACCATCGGTAGCATCAGCCAAATAAAGGGTCTTGCTTTGAGACGAAAAATCAGGATTATGGCTAATCAGGTTATTGACAAAATTGTAATCAAAACCCGTGTCTTCCACAAAAATTGAATAAACCCCGGAATCAGCGATCAGATTGTTTTTAAAAATATTATCTTGGGTAAAACCGCTGGGGGCAGTCCGGCGAAAAGCAATACTGTTTGGCTGGTTTTGAAAAAATGTGTTGTGGTAAAGCCGGTTGTGCTCAAACCAGAGTCGGTCACCGGAAGTTTCCGGAAAAATCCTGGTTTGAAAAGCAGTACAAGAGTTTGTCCCTTTGCCAATATTGGTGCCCACAATCAGGTTGTTGCGGAAAATACCGTAAGGGACACTGATCCTGATCGCCTCAACACCGCCGTTTTCCGCGTCATCGGGAAACGGATGGGTGCCAACTCTATCCCAAAGATTGTCAACAAAAACATTACCTTCGATTAAAATATTTTTGGTATCAGTACCTTCAATTTTTAAGGCAATGAAGGCTCTGTCCCAAGGATTTCTGAAGTAGTTGCCTCTGACAACCACGTTAGCCGTGTGGCCGCCTTTGATGGCCAAAACCGAATGGTCCGAACCGGCCTGGGAAAAGTCATTGTTTTCGATCAAAGCATAAGCACCCTCGACTAAAAACATGTCTCCATAGCCATTCTTAAAAAAACAGTCTTTAACTGTGTAGTAGTCACCCTGGATGTAAAGGGCCCTGGAGGCATCATAGTCAAGGATAAATTCAGAGTTTAATATCTCCACATGGTGAGTACCGAGAACTCCCTTAACACTAAATGAAGTTGCCTGAGGAATAAATTTTATCCCTTTAATCCGTAAGTAACTTTTATTAATGAATAACCGTTGGGTTAGAATTGGAGTTTCTTCGCCATAAGCCTGGTAAACAATGTAGCCTTGAGAATTACCATTATTTTTAGGCTCAATCTTATCTGAACTGGTCGAATAAGTACCTTCTCTTAAGTTAACTACATCCCCAGCCTGCAAAACATTATTGGCTTGACTGATTGTTTGCTAAGGACTATTGAGGCTACCGCTGTTACTGTCGCTGCCATCAGGAGAAAGGTAATACTCAACTGCCAAGGCGGGTTTGACAGTAAAAATCAAAAAAACGGTCAGAAATACCAAGAAAAGGGTCAAAAGAAGACCTTTACTGGAAGCCTTGCCAAGGAAAATCATTGCCCCTTCAGTCTGACATTGCCCTAAATTACTGTCAAGATAATATTTCCCCAAACAAAGCTCTTGCCCAACCCCCGAAATTGAGGAATAGTAGAACTCGATGATCTTTTCTTGACTTTCACAGCTAAAATCCGAATATTCAAACGATAATAATATTCCCTCATCCCTTACTCCAGTACGGTAGAGTACTGGAGTAAGAAGAAAAAAACAAGAAAGGGCGAAGTGCGGCTATTTTTTGAACAAATCCCTGGCAAGCTGACCGAGAGTAGAAAATTTAGCCGACGAAACGATTAGCGCTTTTCGGCCATCGGCGAGGCAATCCTCAAATAGAATCGATATTGTAAGCGACTGACTTATCAAATAAAATGAAAAGGTGACCGTCAAGAATCCGCTGATTGGAAATATCTTCAAAGCAACACTATTGATTGCTTTATGGTTAATTGCTTTAAAAGCAATCTCTCCGCACCCTGCCGCGGCCGTGACCCTTCTCCCTGAACGAAGCATCAACTGGCAACCGGGTCTTCCGAATGGTATCCCCGATTACCCGGTCGGGGTAAATGTCCTCGACTATGGGGCCAATGGCCAAGACCAAAATGATGACACTCAGGCGATCAAAAGTGCCATTGCCGCTGCTGAACCCTATACGGCGGTTATCATTCCCGCCGGCACTTATTATTTAAGTAGTTCGATTACCATCGGGAAAAGCAATATTGCTATCAGAGGAGAGGGCTATCAACGAACCAGACTAATTTATACCACTTGGACTAGTAAGTTGTTTGAATACAGTTCAGGTTGGGGGTGCAGCAACTGGGTAGATATTACCGGCAGCACCAATAAAGGATCGGTTTCGGTAACAGTGGCTAGCGCCAGTCAGTTTCAAGTCGGCGACTACGCTATCATTCGTCAGGATAATGACCCGGCTGTATTTCAATGTGGATACAAAGGGTGTGCATCATGGGGAAATCGGGCGATGGGGCAAGTGCTGGAAGTGTCTCAGGTCAGTGGCGATACTTTAACCTTTAGAAAACCGTTATACCTTGATCTTAAAACCAGCTTGAATCCCCAAATTTGTGACAACCGAATGGTCGAGAGAAGCGGAGTTGAAGATTTATACGTAGAGCGACCGTCTCCGACCGGTTACGGATCAAATTTTCAATTCCACGATGCTGCTTATTGTTGGTTAAAGAATGTCTGGAGCGAAAAGACATACACCGCTCATGTGTTTATGGACACTTCCATCGGCAATGAAATCAGAGGCAATTATTTTAACAGTTCATACGCTCATGGTTCCGGTGGTCAGGGCTATGGAATTCGGGCCGAGATGCAGTCGACTGATAATTTAATTGAGGATAATATTTTTAACCATCTCAGGCATTCGATAGTGGTTGATTTGGGATCTTCCGGCAATGTTTTTGGCTACAATTACTCCCGTAATCCTTACACCAGCCAATCACCCACTTGGTTGTCTACTGATGCTCTCAGTCATGGATATTACCCCTCCCAAAATCTTTTTGAAGGCAACATTGCCCAGCAAGGAATGATGGATAATGTTTGGGGAACTAACGGGCCAACGACATTGTTTCGCAACCGGTTTGAGAAAGATCTTGACAATATCGACGCCAATATCAGCAGCCCAGATAACTTTGGTTTTATTGAGATCAAGGAAAATAATCCCTACCACAATCTAATCGGTAATGAATTAGGCTATGAGGGAGGGCCAGGTGCCAGTAATCCAATCGAGCTCAGCTCCAGCATCGCCTCAACCATCACCGAAGCCTGCAACTACGCTTACCAAAACCATGCTTTCTGGGGTTCAAACGATTGTTCTATGCCGGCTTCATATTACCTTGCCGGCAAACCGGCTTTTCTGGGTGGCTTGCCTTGGCCTCCTTTGGGTGGAGACATTGCCCCTAACAATAATATTATCCCTGCCAAACAACGCTATCTTGACGGCAGCTTCATTCCTTCACCCGGAACTATTCCGTCACCCGGCCCTACTTCTACTCCCACTCCAACTTCCCCTCCCCTCCCCGGCCTTTCCTGGGAGGCAGAGGGAGGTAATATCAGCTCCCCGTTCTTGATAGATGGCGGCTTGGTTTACCAGACAACGGAAGCCTCCAGCCCAACTGATTCAGCCAACAGCGGCCGGGCTGTCTATGACTTTAGTTTGAATCAGCCGGGAAACTATCTTGTCAAGGCAGTGGTGAATGCTGACAGTACCAATTCAAACTCCTTTTGGATAAACATTGATACTGAACCGACTGATCCAACGATGATCTGGGATATTGACCTGACTTCCGGCCTTGAAGAAAGAACCGTTTCTTGGCGAGGCAGCGGTACCTTTGATAACAATGAGTTTGATCCCAAGGTTTTTAGCTTAACCGCTGGCCAGCATACCCTGATTATTCGGGGACGGGAAGCCAACACGCAAATCGACAAAATCAGCCTGGTTCAAGGCCAATCCGGTGACGTCGATGGCGATGGCATTATCAATGCTTCCGACTTGGTTTTAGTTATCAGTGGCTGGCAGGAAAACACTCCGGACTTAAATGGAGACGGAAAGGTTAACACTCTTGATGCAGCTCTGATAATATCCGAGTGGAGTCCTTCATCGTGATGATTTATTGATTAGTGAATTCAGGGACTGATTGAGATGGTCATCAAAAGCTGGAATTAATGCCCGTAAGTTTTTAGTGGTATTATAATATTATGAACAAAATAAAATATTTTTATATCTTCTTTTTTTTATTTGCTGTTTCCTTCTTAGCTCTTCCAGTTAAAGCTCAAGCTGCCAATTGGTATTTAGACAATGCCGCATCCGGATCAAATAGTGGTACATCTTGGGTCAACGCTTGGGAATCATTTTCAGTCATTGCTTGGGGTAGTGTCGAGCCGGGAGACACTATCTACATTTCCGGCGGCTCCAGCTCAAAAACCTATTTTGAAACATTGACCGTAGGAACAAGCGGTACCAATAGCAACTTTATCACCATCACAGTCGGAGCCAACAGTCCTTATCCTTCCGGACATAGCGGGACAGTGATAATTGATGGCGAAAGAACAAGATCATCGGGCATTATGATCAACGGCCAAAGCTACATCCAAGTAAACGGTCAAAGCGGATCAGAGCATAAGTTGTTAGTACAGAACTGTACTGGAAGTTCTGCAGGTGGAGCCTCAGTTACAGCCAGAGACGCACATTATGTCTACTTCGACTACATCAAGGTTGACAACGCCAGGTCAAGAGGGGTGACTTTTCATAATGTAGATCATAGCCGGATTCGAGGTTGCGATATACAAACAGGGGTCGTCAACAATTCCATACAAACAGATGGTATCTACATTCAATACGGTAACAATAACTTGGTTGAACATAACACCGTTTTGCTGGCTAATGATGGTACCAGCCACTGTGACTGCTTCCAACAAGCTCATAATGAAAGCGGAACTATAATTCGAGGCAATTGGTTCGAGTGGGTTGACGGGCATGGTAATAGTGATAGCCAAGGTTTTATCGTCGAGCTGGTGGATGGTCCCATGTATATCTATAACAACGTGATTCTCGGGTGTTCAAAACAGCCATATCAAGCAGCCCTTTTTAAACCAAGCCCAGGACTCACGGGAGGCCTGTACTATGTCTGGAATAATATCATCATCTCCCAGGCAGACAATGGAATTGCCGCACATTTTTCTTGCTCTGACTCAGAAATCGCGCAAATAAAAAACAACATCTTTTACAGCCCTAGCGGCAGAGGTCTTTATACCGACAACGAAGTATCAGCATCCAAAATCTCTAATAACTTTGATGGTCAAAATCCAGGTTGGAATCCAACAAATGAATACAGGTTAAATAGTGAATCTCCCTGCATTGATGCCGGCGTAAATCTTAATGATTACTTTACTACCGGCCGCGATGGCAACGCCAGGCCAGCCGGAGCAGCCTGGGATATTGGAGCTTATGAATTTGGCGGCACTCAGCTTTTGCAGGGGGATGTCAACAATGACGGCGATGTTGATGCTCAAGACTTGCGATTGGTTTTGGCAGCTTGGGGACCATTGTCTGGCTCTGAAGACCTCAACGCCGATGGCCGGGTTAACTCTTTGGATGCCGGAACAGTGATCAGGGATTGGGCGGGGGGATAAGCCTCATCAATAATATTCCCTCATCCCTTACTCCAGTACGGTAGAGTACTGGAGTAAGAAGAAAAAACAAGAAAGGGCGAAGTGCGGCTATTTTTTGAACAAAACCCTGGCAAGCTGACCGAGAGTAGAAAATTTAACCGGAGAAATTACGGTGGTAAAACCCAGCCTCCTGGCTTCTTTGGCTCTTTTTTCAGCGGCCGTGACCTGCCTGACTTCTCCCAGCAAGCCCAACTCCCCAAAAGCAACCAGTTTTTCATCCAAAGCAATGTTTTTAAACGAAGAAACGATCGCTAAGGCAATCGCTAGATCAGCCGCCGGTTCTTCGATTTTTAAGCCCCCGGCGACGTTGACAAAAATATCGTTTGAACCTAGAGGCAATCTTAGTTGTTTGCTTAAAACGGCCACGATTAACTGCAAGCGGTTGTAGTCCACCCCACGGCCAACCCGCCTGGGGATAGCCAGCTGGGTCGGCACAGCCAGGGCTTGGACCTCGGTTAAAATCGGCCGAGTCCCCTCCATGGCAGCGACCACCACTGACCCGGGAGCTTTTTTTTGCCTCTCTCTTAAAAATAACTTGGAAGGATTTTTGACTTCCCTCAATCCCTTGTCCGTCATCTCAAAAATACCAACTTCGTCAGTGGCGCCATAGCGGTTTTTGGTAGTTCTCAAAAGCCGGGCGTTGCCAAACCGCTCGCCCTCAAAATACAAAACCGTGTCGACCATATGTTCCAAAACTTTGGGTCCGGCAATCGCCCCGGCCTTGGTAACATGGCCAACTAAAAAGATGGGAATATTCTTTGATTTGCCGATTTTGAGTAATTTATTTGCGCACTCTCTGACTTGCCCGACTGACCCGGCCACCCCGGTCAAATCGTCAGTTTGGAGAGTTTGGATGGAGTCAATAATTGCTAAATTGTTAATTGCTGATTGTTGATTGCTGATTGTTGAGGCAATGCTATCCGCATCGGTTTCGGCTAAAAACTGAAGGTCGCTTTTGGCTGGCAGTCCCAATCGCTGGGCCCGAAGCTTGATCTGTTCCAACGACTCTTCGCCCGTTACATACAGCGCTGATGAACACTGATTAGAACTGATAAACGCTGATTTTTTTGCTGATGGGCGCTGATTTGGGCTGGCGGCCGCGGCCACTTGGAGCATAAGGGTGCTTTTGCCAATTCCCGGTTCACCGGCCACCAAAACCACTGATCCCGGCACTACTCCCCCTCCCAAAACTCGATCAAACTCCTCAATGCCGGTTTTGATTCGTTGACGAGTAATTGATTTAATCTGCGAAAGTTTTTGAGGTTTTAATCGGCGCTTATCAGCTTTCCGATCAGCGGTCATCTGCGTGGCTGAAATCTTCATTTCAGCCATCGAGTTCCACTCCCCGCACCCCGGGCACCGCCCCAACCACTTGGGAGATTCATTGCCACATTGTTGACAAACGAAAACTGAGCGAGCTTTAGCCATCAGGGAGATTATAGCACGTAATAAAGCAAAAACTTGAAAGGTTGTGTATAATGATCTCAGTTCCTGAAAAGGCGGTGAAACTAAATGGACATCAAAAAAGCAAAAGTAATTACTGCTCAACCTGTTAACCAAAAAGAAAAAAAGCAAATGAGCGGTCAATGTGACTGCAATTGCGATTGTGCCTGTGAAGAAACCGAAACCAAAGCTCATCAGTTAACCGGTCAGAGTGACTGTGCTTGTCACGAAACTGAGACTCAAAGTTTTCAAATGGCTGGCCAGTGCGATTGTGCCTGCGAGGCAACCCAGGACTGTGTTTGCGGAGATTGTGCTTGCGGTTAGAAAAACGTTTTTAAATGAAGCTTTCTTCCTTAAGTGTTCCCTGCCTTTATAAGAATACTTATACCGACCAATTTAAAAAAGATTTCCTCTTGGTCTACAATCCTTTCTCTTTAAAGGGCCTAACTGTCTTAAATAAAGAAGCCCTTTTTTTATTCTCTCTTATTGATGGAAAGAAAAATATTGGCGAAATCTTAAGATTGGTCGGTATAAGTA
>JBHPGO010000013.1:0-27401 GCA_042570465.1 Patescibacteria group bacterium | reverse complement strand
AAACTTTGGCTTATTTTATGATTGGTACCTACGGTGAAACGAAGCAAGATTATTGGTGGTTGACTTAAGCAGTGTCGATATGGCTGGTCATGCTTATGGGAGCTATTCAAGCCAATATTTAAACCAAATCGAGCGGGCTGATAAGCTGATTGGTCAGACAATAGCTTGGTTAGAGAAAAAGAATTACCTAAAAAGTTCATTGGTGATTGTCGCCTCGGACCACGGGATGAAGGCAATTGACCATGCTTATTTATTGTTTGAAGAAGAAAAGATTGTCCCGTTGATTTTTTATGGGGCGGGAGTTAAAAAGGGAATAGTGGTCAAGTCTCGGCCCTTAATCATGGATTTGGCGCCGACAATTGCTTATGCTTTGGGAGTTGAGTATCCTGAGAAGATGCGGGCGAGGGTATTGGAGGAGGTTTTGGAGTGAAAATCATCTTAATCAAGCCCCGCTATTTTGACAAATCTAATCAAACTTTTTGGCGAAGTGTCATTCCGCCAATGGGCTTGGCCAGACTGGCTGGGTTTTTAATTAAGCATCGGAGTGATGAGGTTAAAATATTTGACATGGAGGCTCTTGAAGCCGACATGAGTGACTTAGAAGAGTTTTTATTAAAAGAAAGACCGTCAGTAGTGGGGGTTGATTTTCGGACTCCGTTAATTCGCAAGACTCAAGCCATTGCCCGACTGGTCAGAAAGTTGTTTCCTGAAGTGGTTATTGTAGTCGGTGGGCCACATACCTTTTTACCAATCCAAGACACTTTAAATGAGGTCCCGGAGGCCGACTATGTCTTGCGAGGAGAGGCCGAATATACCTTTAAGGAACTACTTGATTGTTTAGAAAAAAAAACCTCTAAAAACAGACTTAAGAGGATTGCCGGCATCATGTTTCGTGACGGAAAGAAAATATTTGTTTCCCGCCAAGTTCCCAGGATTGAGGATTTAGATAAATTAGCAATGCCGGCCCATCAACTTTTGCCGCTTGATAAATATTTGGATCCCTTTGTTCCTCACAAAAGACTTTTTTCAATCATGACCACTCGGGGCTGCCCTTACAATTGCAGTTTTTGTACTGAGCCGGTGATTTACGGCCGAAAGGTCAGGGCTAGGTCAGTTAAAAACGTGGCCGATGAGGTTGAAATTTTGGTCAAAGAACATGGGGTTGACTACATCATCTTTCATGACGCCACCTTTAATTACCATCCAAAAAGAGTTAAAGCCTTGTGTCGTGAGTTTCTCAAGAGGGATTTGAATTTTAAGTGGAAAGTTAAGGCCAGAGTTGATCAGGTCGACCTTCAGATGCTCAAATTAATGAAAAAAGCCGGTTGCCAAATTATTGGTTTTGGGGTTGAGGCCGGCACTGAAAAAGCCTTAAAGGTTCTCAATAAAGGCTACACTCTCAAGCAAGTCAAAAGAGCTTTTGAGTTGGCCAAAAAAGCCAATCTTGAAACTTTGGCTTATTTTATGATTGGTACCTACGGTGAAACGAAGCAAGATGTGATGAAAACAATAGATTTGTCAATTAAGTTAAAGCCGACCTATGCTCACTACATGACGACGACACCCATGCCCGGCTCTAAGATGTATGCCGAAAACAAGCAGTCGATTCGGACTGATGATTGGGCAGACTTTTACTTTTACAATGCGATTGTCAATACTCGGGAGCTTTCTTGGCGGGAAATCAAAAAACTGCATCGCTTGGCCCACTTAAAATTTTATTTGCGGCCAAGTTATATAATTGACCAGCTTTTAAGTCTGAAAAGCCTGACCGACTTTAAACTTAAATTCAAAATGGGATTATTCTTTTTAACTCGCATTCTGTCCTAAAAAGAGTTCACTATAATACTCCAGTGTATTTTAGTGTTTTTAAGTATTTGTTTTTCCCGACCTCGTCCGGTCGTGGACGGGTCATTTTTAGTTTTTGGTTTTTAATATTATTAATCCCAATTACTAATTACTATTTACTAATTACTTTTCTATAATCAAAATCGTATGACAAAAAAAAGAAAGCCGGGCGGATTTAAAGTAATATTACTTGTTTTTTCTCTAATTCTTCTTTTAATTCTTTTTTGCATCAGTCTTTTCAAAAATATCGGTTATCCGCTGCTTTGGGCCGATGAAGGGGAGACAGCCATGTTTGGCCAGCAGGTTTTGGAATATGGCTATCCTAAAGTTCACGGTGAGAAAAATATCGTTTACACTATGGCTCGGGGAGACAAAAGCTTGGGGATCAAAGAAGAAAATGATGTTTTCATTGCCGTTGGTCCGGCTCAGTTTTATTTTGCTGCCTTAGGTTTGCGTTGGGCTGAGAGGACAGAGGATATTTACGCCAAAACCACTCGGTTAAGAATTCCTTTTGCCTTGATCGGTTTGGCAGGGGTAGGGCTGATTGGTTGGACAATCGCCGGGTTTTTCCAAAGTAAGGTTGCAAAATTAATATATCTGAATCTTTTTTTCTTTTTTGAATTACTCAGCATTCCCTTGGTTTTGCATCTTCGCCAGGTCAGATATTATCCAATGGTGATATTTTTACTAGGGGCAATTGTCTTTACTTACTTTCGTTATCGTTATCACAGTAAGTGGTCTTGGTGGCTTTATACACCAGTGATAGTAATTCTTTTTTTGCTGTTGGTGACTACCTATTACCCGGTTTTTTTAATTATGGGCCTAGTGATTGGTTTGAATGAAGTGAGGGAGTTTTGGCAGGGAAGAGGTAAAAAAAGATGGAATAAAGCGGTGATGACTCTTTCACCATTGCTGCTGACTTTGGTTTTGGCGGCCCCGTTTTTGATTTATTTTGATGTCGGGCAATTGTCTGGTGATTTATCAGATGGTGGTTTTTTGAATTTTGATAAATTAGGGGAAAACCTAAGTTTGGCCTGGAGCTTTTTTCGATATCAGGCCTATGGGTATTTGATAATCGTTGTTTGGGGATTTTTATATTTCCTTTGGGCTAACAGCAAAAACGACTCGCTCAAACAAAATTTAAAATCGCGAAGATCAGCCGCCGAGGCTTTGGGTTTGTTGGCGATTGTTTATTGGTTAATTTTATCTAGGGTGCCGCATTTATTTGAGCGGTATTTTATTGTTTTGCACCCTTTACTGATCGGAGTTTTACTGCTGAACGCTTCGATTGTTTGGCGTTTGATTCAAGGGACCGAAACTGCGGGTGAAAGGAAGAATATTAAGCTGGTCTTTTTGAGCCTTTTGGCAGTGGTTTTTATTTTTAATAGTCAAAAAATTCCCAAGCTTATTGGCGATTATGCTCATGAATTAACCCACCAGGTTAAAGGTCCGCTTGATTATGCCGTTGCCTATATCCGGGAAAATTATCAGCGTCCGGAGGATTTGGTGGTTGCCACCAACTATGAGGACGCTTCACTAATGTACTATTTGGGCAGTCGGGTAGTTATTGGCTATGCCGGCGCAAATTTAGAGGAAGATTTAAAGCTTGAGCCGGATGTGGTTCTTATCCGCCAGGTTTGGGAGGGGGCTGATTTTACCCCACCTCCGGAAAAAATCAGGAGTTATTTGGAAAAAACCGAGTATGAAGCAATCACCTTTCCGGTGTTGGATTTTTTTGTGAACAACATGCCGGAGTCTCAGATTCATGTTTTCAAAACGGTCGAGCTGAATGATAATCCGAGGCAGCTGGAGATATTTGTTAAAAAAATAAATATTTAAAGACATAAAACTAAAAATGAAGAAGCTAAAAAAAAGTGACTGGTTATTGGTTTTTATTTTTATTGTTCTTTTTATTTTTCTTCATTGGAATAACTTCAATATGCCCCTGGAGCGTGATGAAGGCGAATACGCTTACAGTGCTTGGTTAATGAAGCAAGGAAAAATGCCGTACCAGTCGGCTTTTATTCAGAAACCGCCGTTGATTATTTATACTTACGTTTTGGCCCAACTAGTTCCGGTTGATGGCTATTGGGCTCCCAGGTTGTTGGCCTACTTTCCAATAGTCGGGACGATCATTTTCTTGGGCTTGATCGCGAGCAAGCTTTGGGGAAAAACCTGGGGTTGGGTTTCAGTTTTTCTAAGCACTGGCTTTTTGGCCAACCCCTATATTTTACCGTTCACGGCCAACACTGAAATATTTATGATGTGGCCTTTAACCGGAGTTTTGGCGCTTTATGTTTTTAAGCGGTCTGAGGCTGGTTATATCAGTTGGTTTATATCTGGCTGCTTGGCGGCTCTGGCTCTGCTTTTCAAGCCGATTGCCTTGTTTTTTTTGTTTTTTCTCTTTGGAGTCTGGTTTTGGGAGCAGTTGAGAGAGAAGATCTCATTTGTAAAGTTAGTGCTTAGGGTTTTGATAGTTTTGCTCGGGGGAAGCTTAGTGACCGCCCTTACCTTACTGCCGTTTTGGCTTAAAGGGCTAGTGGGGGAAATTTGGCAAATGGTGGTTGTATTTAACTCACAATACTTAAGCTCCGGTCACTTTGGTTGGGACCACACTCTCCGTTATTGGGGTTACTTTTGGCAGGTTTGGAAATTACCGTCATTGCTGCTTTTAACTTTGGCCCTTTTATGGCCTAAAAGGACCTGGTTTTACTTGGGTTTGCTGCTGGTTTCAGTCTTGGCGGTTTACCGGAGTGACGCTGGTCATTATTTTTTGCTTTTAATTCCCGGCTTGACCCTGGCCACAGTCTTGGCTTTAAAAACGGTTTTGACAAAATTCAAAGACCCAAAAATTCAAGCCAAGAGTAATTTAATTGCTTTACTCTCGGTAATTGTTTTACTGGCTTCTTTTTTTGTACCCCGAGGAGAAATGTTTACCATGACCACCCATGAGCTAAGTTGGTGGATGTTTGGATTTAACACGCCTTTTGTTGAGTCCAGGGCGATGAGTAAAATTATCAACCAGAGAACTAAGCCTCACGATAAAGTTTTTGTTTTAGGCTCAGAGCCGCAGATTTTGTTTTATGCTCAAAGAGAGAGTGCTTCGCGTTTTGTCATCGTTAACCCTTTGATTATTGAAACCGACTTTCGGCTTAATTATCAGTTAAAAACGATTGAAGAGCTAAAGAAAAATCTGCCAAAATTGATTTTAGTGTCTGAACTTTCGACCAGTGGGGCGTGGGACTTGGCGGCTGAAAACCCATTGCTTGATTATTTGGATGTAGAATTAGCCCAAAATTTTGAGCGGGTTGGTTGCTGGGCTCGGCAAACACATGCGGCTGACTACGGTCAGTGGCAGGAAGAAGTTGAGGAAGTAGAGAAGTGCTCGCTGGTGCTCTTCCGAAGGAAGTCGTAAGTGGCCTAACCTGATTGCCGGCAGGCTCGTAAGTTTCTTAAGTAACTTAGGTTTCTTACGATTCAAAAAATAGGAGATTTTTATGAAACAAAAAATCCTTTTAGTTTTACTATTCTTTCTCGTCATCGGGGTTTCTTTCTTCGTCTATTGCTACACTCTGGCGCCGACGATCACCGCCGGAGACAGTAGCGAAATGATTGCCGCGGCCGCCACCCTGGGGATTCCTCATCAGTCCAGTTATCCGGTGAACACGATTTTAGGATACTTGTTTACCAGGCTACCTTGGAAAACAATTCCCTGGCGGGTTAATTTAATGAGCGCGGTTTTGCATAGCCTAACAGTCGGGGTGATTTATTGGGTGATCCTTAGGGTGTTTTCTTTACTATCCGCTATCCCCTACACCCTAAACCCTAAACGCTATCCCCTAAGACCTAGTCACTGTTTAATCGCTTTTGGCTCGGCCTTATTTTTAGCTTTTTCCCGAACTTTTTGGATTAACAGTCTTAAGGCTGAAGTTTTCCCTTTGAATAATTTGCTCGCCAGCCTGATGATTTTTTTAATTTTATCTTACTTCCTAAAACCTACTGCCTACCGCCTAATTGCCTTTTGCCTGATATTGGGCCTTGGCTTTTCTCACCACCAGACGATTATTCTCTTAGTGCCAGCCAGTCTGTATTTGATTTGGCGAAGCAGCCCGGAATTGATCAGTGGTCCTTTGCTCAAGCTGGTTAAGTTTTTTTTGCCGGAAAAACAAGCAGTCGGCTTGGGCGAAGTTAAGCTAGCTAAAAAAACCCTTAAAGTAGTTTTTCTTTCTTTTCTGGTTTTGACTTTTGGTTTGGCCAGTTATTTTTCTTTAATGTGGTTATCGAAACAAAGTCCCGAGATGAATTGGGGCGACCCTTCAGTACCCAGTCGGCTTTGGCGATCATTTTTAAGGGTTGATGCTGGTGGTTTTGGTTCACCGGCAATTTATGACACTGCCCCTGAAAAGGCGCCGCGGCTTCAGCTGGCATTTTTTGGGAAAAACTTGGTGACTGACTTTACCTATTGGGGAGTGATTTTGGGACTATTAGGTCTTTGGGGGTTTTGGAAAAGGAATCGGAATCTGTTTTTCTTTATGATCATTGGTATTTTAGTCGCCGGACCGCTATTTTTGGTTTACGCTAACTTTCCTTTAGAGGGCGGTTTTTCTCAGGCAACGATTATTCGTTTTAATTTACTTTCTGAACTTTTTTGGACCCTGCTTTTGAGCGTTGGTCTATTTGTTATTTGGGAAGGAGTGAAGAAATTTACGGCCAATCAAAAAGACAAGTCAAATTCTTTTGCCCGGTTGATGGTGAGTGTTGGTTTGGGGGCGATATTTTTGTTTCCGCTCTTAACTCATTTTAAGTCAGTCGACCAAAGGGAAAATGTTTTTGCCTATGACTTGGCTGAAATCATGCTTGACCAAACTGAAGATAACGCGATTATTTTAATCTCCGGTGATATTCCCAACTTTGCCATTGACTACTTGCGTTTTGTTGAAGGCAAGGGTGGTAACCGGATTATTTTTTCGCCCGGACAAATGCACATGAGTTGGTTTGTCAAGCAATTAAAGGAGCGTTATCCGGAGCTGGTGGTGCCGCCACCTTATATTGGTTATCGGTTTACGGTGACTCACCAGCTGATTGATGGTAATTGGGACTCAGGTCGGCCGGTTTATATTATGCCGGAGCTTTCTAATCTTGATCCGGTCGTTGGTGAAAGTTATTTGCTCTGGCCCAAGGGGTTGCTTTTCCGGGTTTTTAAAGAAGAAAGCGAGATTGAGTCAAGTGAATTTTTAGCCGCGGCTGACCAGCTTTGGCAAATGATCGAGCCGAAGAAACTAAATTGGTTACTTGAATATCAGCCTAATCTGGACAGTCCGATGTATTTTTATTATACCCGGCATTTTTTTAATTTAGGTTTTAGGCTTGAAGAAGCCGAGCAATATCAGGACGCGATTGAGCAATATCAGCGAACCTTGGAAATTGATTCAGGATTTGGCCAGGCCTATAAAGCCCTGGGAGTGATTTATGGCTATAAGCTGCCGGAGGAGGAGAGAGATATTTATTTGGCGATTGAGAATTTTCAGAAATATTACCGGTTAGCGCCGAGTCAACAGGAAGCTCAGGCAGTTGAGCAGGCAATCCAGGAGCTGAGCCAGCCGCCAGTAGAGGCTACCACCAGTGCTGAGTTGGCAGGAGAGGAAGCGACCGGGAGCGGGGAACTGGTGGCGACAGACAGCGGGGAATTAATAGTTGATTCGGTGGTTGATTCGGTGGAAAATTCAGTTGGGAATTCGGTAATTGATTCAGTAGTCGATTCGGTCGAAAGCTCAATTGAATGAATGCGACCCCGAAGTTTGGGGGAGCTAATTGACAATCGAATAATCATGAACAAAATCCCGAGAATTAGGGACGAAGTGAGTGAATTAACAATATGAAAAAATTTAAAAGCCAGGACCTTCTCGCCATTTTTATTCTCGCCGTCTTTCTACTGGTCTTCTTTTTTCCGGTTCTTTTTGGCGGCCGCACTTTTGTGACCACCGGGGTGGTCATGAGCGACTTGATGAATCAGAACTATCCGTTCAAAGTCGTCTATTCTCAGATGCTTGAAAGCGGTCAATTTCCTTTCTGGGTCAGCAAAATGGGCAATGGTTTTCCGCTGGTGGCCGAAGGCCAAGTCGGGGCTTTTTACCCTTTGAACATCGTCTTGTTTTATTTATTGCCGACTTTGCTGGCCTTTAATTTAAGTTTATTTTTGCATTATTTTTTAGCCGGTTTTTTTGTTTATCTTTTAGCGAGAAGTTGGCTCAAGTTCAGTGTTTGGCCGGCTCTTTTGTCAGGCTTGTCTTTTGCCTTGTCTGGCTTTATGGTCATTCACCTGGTCCATTTGAGCATGGTCCAAACTGTGGTTTGGTTTCCGTTGCAGCTGTTGTTATTGGAAAAATTGCTTAAAAAACCAAAGTTGTGGCAGGGTTTAGTTTTGGGGTTAGTTTTTGGGATCCAATTTTTAGCCGGTCATCCTGAGCTATTCTTTTTTTCAGCCATGTTCTTGGCCATCTATTTTCTTTTCAAGTTGTTTACGTCTTCCAAGGAAATTTCAAAAAATTGGTTTAAAATTGGACTATTTCTAGTTCTCGGAGTGGTCATAACTCTTGTCTTGTCTACTCCCCAATTGCTGGAAAGTTGGCAGATGATTGGTTTTTCTAATCGATCAACGGGAATGAGCTATCAAGAGGCCACCAGTTATCTTTTTCCCTTACGCCATTTTTTGACTTGGGTTATTCCTTGGGCTTTTGACTTTGTTAAGGAAAGTACTCCGGCCGCCGGGGCCGCCGACATGACCAATCTTTGGGAAACCTACCTTTATTTAGGCTTACTGCCTTTTGGGTTGGCAATTTGGGCGGCAATATTATTGGTTAAAGGCAAGTCTAAAAGCCGTTTACTTTTAGGGGTGGTTATTTTCTCGATTATTTTGGCCTTGGGTCGAAGTACACCGGTTTTCAAGCTATTTTGGAATTTGATTCCGGGGATCAAATTGTTTAAGTACCCAACTCGTTTTTTAGTTTTTACAGCTTTTTCACTATCATTGCTTGGTGGTTGGGGAATGGAAATAACAATCTCAAAAATCAAATCTCACCCGTCCTCGACCAAGTCGACCCGAGGTCGGGGAAAATCAAAAATGTTGGTGGCGGGGGTGGTCATTTTGATTGTTTTTTTGGATCTTTGGTTTTTCCAGGGCAGGATTAACCCGACGATGAAGGCAAGTGATTGGTTTTTAGAGCCAAAAACAGCCGAATTCTTGAGTAACAATTTAGGAAATGGTCGTTTTTATACTCTAGGGACAAGCAACATTGACTACGCCAGTATCAAAGATCTCGAAGCTCAAAAGAGTTTGCGTGAGTTGCTGCCCGGAGATTTCAACTTGATTTATGGACTAAGAAGTGCCAATGAGCAAGCGGCCTTTTTCTTGGATCGCCACACAATGTTAACCAAAAGTGCTCCCGGGACTCGCTTAAGCTTTGACCCTAACGGCAGTTTTAAAGTCCCTGATGGGCTGATAAAAACCTTGTCTTTGCGGGCCGTCAAGTATGTTTTGTCTCCTTTGCCTCTAGGCACGAAAGGACCGTCCTTTCGTGCCTGGAAGGAGGTGGCCTTGTCAGGAGAACCGGTTGATTTTTTGGCTCATCAACCAATGGGTGGGAAAATCGAGACTACTAGAATTCCGGTAACAAAAATCTACCTCTATGAAAATACCCAAGTCTTACCCCGAGCCAGAATGGTTTATCAAGCTCATGTTTGTCAGGATTGCAGTGAGGAAGAGCTCTTGACGATCATAGTAAGCCCTGACTTTAAGATTAAAGAAGAAGCTTTACTAGAGGAAGAACTGGATCAGGAGTTAACTGAAGATGGCCAAGGAGAAGTGGAGTTTATTGAAGATGAAGATCTAAGGGTAAAGTTAAGGGTTAATTCCAAGGGTAATGGTCTTTTGGTTCTGGCTGACAATTATTACCCGGCCTGGCAGGTGACTCTTGATGGGGAACCGGCTAAAATTTACTTGGCTAATTTTGCCTACCGGGGAGTGATTGTTCCGGATGGGGAGCACGAGGTGGAGTTTGAGTATCAGGCGTTAGGGATCAGGTACTGGGTATTAGGTACTAGGGATTAGGGATTAGAAAAGAGACAAATTAACCTAATTTCTAATTACTAATTTCTAATTATTTTCAATATAATCCTTTATTCATGAAATACAAAAATTGGTTAATCATATTTATTATTTCAATCTTTACCATTGCTTTGGCTTTGGTGCCGCTTTGGTATGCTTATTCCCAAATACCTGAAGGCCACCAGATGGCCGGTATCGGTCGGGATGATGAATACGGCCTTTTTGCTTGGGCTAAGCAAGCCCAACAGGGTCACTGGCTTTTTTTAAATCCCTATTCGCTTGAATCAGTAAAACGACAGCTTTTTAACCCGCTGTTTTTAATTTTGGGCAAGCTTTCCTTAGTTTTAAACAATGATTTAGTCTTAACTTTTAATTTGGCAAGAGTGGGATTGGGTTTGGTTTTTTTGTTGACCAGCTACTGGTTTTTTGGCAATTTTTTCAGAAAAAAACGGGCCAGGCTGGCGGCTTTTTTAATTTTGTGCTTTTCCTCTGGTCTAGGATGGTGGTTGTTTTTTGTTCCTAGTGCCAAGGCACCGTTTTTGTTTAGCGCCGTTTCTTCGACTGAGGCCCTGAGTTTTCCTTCGCTGCTTTTTTACCCGCACTTCACGGCCGCTTTAACCATGATGATGGTCTGTTTTGTTTTTTACTTGCGTTTGGTCAAATCCGGCAAATGGTCAGACTGGCTGGTCAGCTGCTTGGCTGGTAGCTTGTTGATCGCTACCCACCCCCATGAATCTTTGGCTTTGGTCCTAGTGCCGGTGGTTTATTTGTTTTTGAGCCAAGGGGCCAGTCTTAAACAGTGGTTGCGGACTTTTTTTTATTGGGTTGGTTTGGGGCCGATGGTAGCCTATTTTGGCTTACTTTCCCAGCTTGACCCGGTTTATAAGCAGTTTACTCAAACACCATTGGCGCCTTTGTCTTGGTTGGATTTTATCGGTGCTTATGGTTTGCTTTTGCCTTTGGCCGGGTGGGGAGCGTTCAAGGCTTTGACCACCAAGAAATCCTTAAAATCCCGAACCGATAATTATTTTGCGTTGGCCTGGGTGGTGACAGTTATGCTTTTACTGTTGGTGCCTTTTGGTTTCCAGCGGAAAATGGTCATGGGTTTTCATTTGCCCTTGGTGATTTTGGTAGTCTTGGGGATAAAAGTTTGGTGGATGAAGATTAAATCAAAGTTTGTGGCTTGGTCAATTTTGATTGGTCTGGTATTGGTTTTGGCCCCTCAAAATTTATATTTTGTAAAAAGCAGGGTGGCTGAAATTTCAGCGGAAAAAGAGGTTTACCAACTGTCTGATAGTTTTTTAAAAGCCCAGCAGTGGCTGGAAGACAACGTGGAACCGGAGTCAGTGATTTTAGCTAACCCGGCCATTGGCTTGGTCACTCCGGCCATGGCTGGGCGGAAAGTATTCTTGGGCCATTGGGGCAACACTAACTTCAGCGAAGAAAAGGCTGAAAAACTGTTTACCTTTTTAAGCTCTGAAACCGATGAAGTCGGTCGTTTAAATTTTTTCAAAGAGTACAGCCTTGACTACTATTGGCATGATCAAGAAGGGGTGGCTTACAACCGTTGGGTTTTTAATGTTGAGCGCCAAAAGGGGATCAGGATTCAAGAATTGGAAAAAGATTTTGATCCCAGTCAGAAAGACTATTTGGAGTTGGTTTTTGAGAATAGCGCTGCCAAAATCTACAAAGTAGATTTTAAATAAATTAACCTAATTAACCTAATTTCTAATTGACCTAATCAATGAAAAAAGTACCAAGTCCCAAGATAGCTAAGAAATATGATCTTGAAGAAAGAACAAGGAAGTTTGGTGAAAGCATTATTCGGTTTTGTCAAAGGATTCCAAAGACACCAATAACAATACCACTAATCACTCAGCTAGTTAAGTGTGGAACAAGTGTTGGAGCTAACTATTGTGAAGCAGATGATGCCGAAAGCAGAAAAGATTTCAAGCATAAGATCGGTATTTGTAAAAAAGAGTCCAGAGAATCAAAGCGCTTCATTAGGATGATTATTGTTGCTGTTCCAGAATTGAAAAAAGAAGCAGAATTACTTTGGCAAGAGGCTAAGGAATTAAACCTAATTTTTAACTCAATATTTATTAAGCTTAAGTGAATTCATCTTTTGGGATTTTTTAGAAATTAGTAATTAGAAATTAGAAATTAATCTTATGCCCTGGCTCAAGCGACTATCTTGGTTACTAATCATTGCCGCTATCTTTATCGTCAATACTAACAGTATTTCCGACGCTGATTTTTGGTGGCACTTAAAAACCGGAGAGTATCTTTGGGAAACCAAGTCTATTCCTCATCAGGACTTTTGGTCTCACACAGCGTCAGGGCGAGAATGGACGGCTCATGAGTGGGTCCCTCAAGTAATTCTCTATGGTGTTTATCGACTGGCGAGCTTTAATGGCTTGGTGTGTTTTACGGCCTTGATGGCGGTGGCGACTTATTTGATTTTGGCTCTGGTTTTGAAAAAAAGAAAAGTTCCCGGTTTGGTTATTCAATTGGTGATTTTTTTGGCCTCGGTGGTCAACGCCCCGTTTTTTATTCCTCGTCCTCAGTTATTTTATTTCCTTTTATGGGCCGGATTAATTTTGATTCTCACGGCTTATGACTTAGGAAAGAAATGGTCAATATATTTTATTCCGATCTTGTTTATAGTTTGGGCTAACTTGCACGCCAGTGTTCACCTGCCAATTTTGGCAATTGGTTTGTATTTAGCGGCCAAGGCGATTTCAGGGGTAATTCATCAGCAAAACATCCAAGCCCTGATTAAAAAGCAAATAATATTGGTTGTTTTGACTATTCTTGGTTCAGTTTCGGCCCTTTTAAACCCTAATTCCTACCGAGTTTACACTTATATTTTAAAGGGAATCCCATTTTTAAGTAAAACATCCTTTGAGATTACAGAATGGGGCTCGATGCTTAGTAACCTAAAGATTTGGCAGCCATGGTTTTACCTTTCCTTTTATACTTTTACTGGTTTGGTTTTTACCTTTGCCTTTCTAAAGACAAAGAATAAAAAAGTATTGGAATCAGGTTTAATAGCTCTGCCCTTGATTTTGATTTCACTAATGGTCTCGAAGTTTTTACCGCTTGCCTTAATACTGACGGCAATTTCTTTAGGAATTAGCCTCAAAGAACTGTTTAAAAAACTAGAAAAAAGTAGTTTTTTGCCGGTTTTAGCATTAGGAATGGGGATCATTTTTTTGGCCTTAGCACTGCTTTATCATTATGGCCTGGGAAGACCAATCAAACCGGCTTGGGAAAATTTTCCCAAGCAAGCGGCGGAATTTGTCAAACGAGAAAAAATTCAGGGTAAAATGTTTAATTCCTATAATTGGGGTGGGTATTTAATTTGGAAACTATTACCTGATTATCTGACCTTTATTGATGGCCGCTACGAAATGTATGAACCCGACATCACGGCTGACTTTGAAAAAGTCAGGGAAGGGGCGGAAAATTGGGAAGAAATTTTAGATAAATACGAGATTAGTTTTTTGTTTTTACCGCCGAGAGACGACCATCAATTATTTGTGAACAGTGGCAATTGGATTTTAGTATATTTTGATGATCGGGCGGTGGTTTATGTTAAAAAAGATGACCAAAATCAGTCGATCATCGATAAGTTTGGCTATCATTATATCCGGCCTTTTTGGCCATCGACTTATGCTGAGGAAGAAAAAATTGAGGAGGCGATTGATGAATACTTGCGGTCTTTAAAAAATGATCCTAACTTGTATAAGTCTCATTATGACTTAGGAATTTTGTATTTTAATCAGGAAAATCTTGAAAGAGCTGAGTTTCATTTTCGCCAGGCAATCAGAATTTTTCCCAAGTCGGCCGCTGGTCACTACAATTTGGCCCAAGTGCTTCAATTAAGGGGAAAAACCGGGGCGGCCGAAAGAGAGATAATTGAGTACCAGTGGTTGGTGAGGGAATAGAATATAGAATCTAGAATCATGAATCAGGAATTAGAAATTAAGGAATTGGTAATTGGGATTTATTTAGAAATTAGATATTAGAAATTAGAAATTTGCTTATTCGGATCTTTGGATCTTCGCCTCAGGAGCTTGAGAGCCTTTTTAAAAAGAGAAGCAAGACCAACAAGAGCTAGCCCCAAAAGAGTTGTGCTTGTCACGCCCGCTCCGATCTTAAAGCTCAAAGGGCTATAGCGGAAGATAACTTCATGGTCACCCGGTTCCAAGTAAACAGCTCTCATCAGATAGTTGGCGGTGTAAATTTTGGTTGGTTGATTATCAATGGTGGCTTGCCAGCCGGGGTAGGGGGTTTCAGGCAGAACCAGAAAGCCTTTATCAGCTAAATTTGCTTGAATTTTAACCTCAAGAGGTTGGTGGTTTTCAATACTTAGTTGGTTGTTTTCTTTAAACTCATCAAGAATGCCGCTGTAAGCTTCAAGCGGGTGCTCTGGTTCTTCTTCCAAGATAACGGTTTTGGGAGGGTAGAAGTTTATCTCAGCCATTTCTTTTAAAACCTGGTCTTCGTTTTGGATGACTTTTGCTTCAGGAACAAAATATATTGGTCCCATATCTTGCTTGTTTTCTAAGATTTTCAATGTCAGGCCAAATATTTCGCCCAAGTTAATCTCTTTTTTCATTTCAAACTCTGGATTTTGGCTTGAGGCATAGGAAATCAGGTATTTGACATTAAACATTCCCAGTATCTTGCCAAGGACAAATTCGTTTTTAACTTCGTCAAGCAGCCATCTTTCAAATCGATAATGCCGTAGAACCGGCAGACCGCCTTCAAACCAGCTTCGGTCAGAGATCGTGCCGATTTGATGGATGAGGTTATGGTTAGGAGGAATGCCTTCGCGGATGGCCATCAAGGGTTCGGTCATATTTTTCCAGCCTAGGGTTTGGTAGGGGCTTTCAGTGTACTGGGTGGCGCTGTAAATTTTAAATAAACTTTGATCTTCCTCAAGAAACTTGACTGACTCTGGTTTATCTAGCCACTGTTGAGTGTTTAATGAGCCCAGGTAGTCTTTGCTAAAGCTAAAAAGGTCGACCAAGATCAGGGCCAGAATCAAGATTTTGGTTCTACTCAGTGTCAGTGGCCAATGAAATCGCTTGAATTGAACGCCTTTAAGATTCTTGAGAAGGAGTTGAGTTCCAAGACCGGCCAGGACGGCCAATGAAAAAATGGCAAAAAGATTAAACCGAGTGGGGAATCGGAAAAGGCTGGCCAGGGGAACGATTTTGACCATCGTTGAAAAGATTGGGGTATATTGACCAAGCATTAAAAGCAAAGAAAAAGTAAATAGAAAAAAATAAAAAATGATTTGAGACTTTTGTTTTTGGGAGAGCTCTTTTTTCTTTTTAAGAAAAGCTAAAAGAGAGTAAAAAGCTAAGGTCAAGGGAAGGATTCCCAGGTAACTGGCGTTTTCCCAAAAGATTCCCATTTGGCGGATATTTTCTCGGTAGGTGCCGGTGGCCGGGTTGCCAAAAGCATAGGGAGAAAAAAAAGTGAGCAAGTTTTTAGGGTGAAAGGGGTACATCGCAATTTGCTCGAAAACATAGCCAGGTCGGCTTGAGAGCCAAGTCATTTCAGCGGTGGGGATGATTTGAATGGCGCCGATGCCCAAACTAATAAGGGCGGTTAGGAAAAGACCGGTCAGGGCTTGACCCAGGGGGAGTCGCTGGTTGTTTTTTTGAGACCAAACTAATTTAAACAAGATCGTCAGTAAATAGATTAGTAAGCAATAAAAAGCCATTTGGGGGTGGCCGGCTAAAAGTTGAAGGCCAAGGGTAATTCCTAAAAGTAAAAAGTATTTTAGCTTGAATTTAGTGAAATATTTTTCGATCCAAAGCATAGCGAGGGGAAAAAGAGAGGCCACGTTGATGAGGTTAAGGTGCTTTATTCTGATGACGAAAAAGGCTGAAAAAGCAAAAGCGATGCTGGCAACCAAGGCTGGAAAGACCTTGAGCTTAATTTGGCGAGCGTACAAGTAGGTCGAGACACCACTGACAAAAAAAACAAAGATGAGACTGAAGTTTAAGCTAAATTGAATCGGTAACCAGCCTAAAAGAAGATTAATTGGGTAAAAAAATCCCATCTGACCTTCGGCTAATAAAGGATAGCCGCCGTCTAGGTATGGCGTCCAAAGAGGTAAAAAACCACCGTTGAGAGCTTGGCGGATGGCGGCCTTAAAAGGCAGGTGTAAGTCTAAAAGATCAGAGCCGGAAAAGTCACCGGCGACAATTAAGTCTGTGCCAATGATAGCCTTGGCAAAAAGAAAACAAGGCAAGGCAAGAATAACCAGTAAAGGGTAGTGTTTTTTTAATAGTTTTTCTAGTTTTTTTTCCATTTATACTAAATGATTAAACGAATAAAGCATTAAATCAATAAATGAATATATTGAAAATAATTAGAAATTAGTAATTAGAAATTAGGTCAATTTGTCTCCTTCCTTACTCCCTAACGCCTATATTATCCCCTCCGGCGGCTTTTCCGGCAACACGCCGGCATTGATCATCACTTTCAGTCTTTCCGGCCACTGCGGATTTTCCGGATCAAGTCTGGTGGCTTTAGCGTAATTTTGGCCAGCTATTAGCCAGCAGTTAAAATATTCGTAGAGTGTTCCCAGTAAACCGTAAGCATCAGCATTAGTTTCTTCCTTCCCAATTGTTAATTGTGTCTCATAAATAGATCGGTGAAGGTTAAAGTTTTTAATTACTGAAGGAGTTTGGGCTAGTTCTTGGGCGATTTTCAAGTGTTCTTTAGCCTCTTTGCCGTAGTTATCGTCTTTTTTCGGCCGAAAGTCATCAGCGTGGTCTTTGAATTCATCGTCCAGTCTTTCAAGAATTCTTTTGGTTTGATTATCATGGGGCTTAATCGCCAGCGAGGCCTCGGCCTCTTTTCTGGCATAAGAGTAAAGGTCCAGGTGCTCCATGTAAACAGTCGCGTTAATCCGGTGGCGGAAAGCGTAAGCATTAACCGTTAGCTGAGCAAAAGGCTCTGAATATTTTTTGTTCAGGCCGTCTTGATTATAGTTTGACCACCAGTCAATGCTTTCAAGTTCATCCTGAACTTCGGCCATGACGAGGTTGGAAGTCGCCAGCAGGACCAAACCTTTGGGGACAAAGCGATTGGGGTTGCCGTTAAAACCCAGAGGATAGGGGTCGTCAAGCATCACAAAATACAGCGGTCGTTTGTTTTGCTGGGTTTTGATGATGTCGCGAATAATATCATATTCGTATTGAGATGAAGTTTGGTAAAGATCAGGGTAAGTAATCTTCAACTCTTTTTGATATTCTTGGTTAGAAACAAAAGCCGAGCTGATGACGGTTACTTGGGGCTTGAGTTTTTCGACTTGGATAAAGTAGTCCAGGGTACTATTGGTCAAGTCATCAGTTGAAAAGATAATGGCGTTATCTTCTACTTGGCTAAGAATGTTCAGACCGTATTGGTGGGCCAGCCAGTAATTATTTTTATTAACCTGGGGCCATGTTCGAGCAATTTGCCAAGATGTCAGGGCGAGTACGATTATCATTCCAATTCTCGGATTGCTAAAAATATTTATTAAGATTGGTTTTTTGGTCTCGAGAATTTTAAAAATTATTCCCAAGCTGACTCCCAAGCAAAGGGCAAAAGGGACAAAGGAAAGCAATGAAAAGCGTTCGGCGACTCCAACTACATGAAGGTCTTGAGGGTCAATTTGAGTTAAATAACGTAAGAAAACAAAGAGGCCGGCAAATATATAGAGTATAAAGGGGAGCATCTTTTCCCAGAGGCTTTTTTTATATATCAGCCAAAGACCAACGATAATGGCTAAGAATCCTAGGGGGGTAAACTGTTGAGCTAAAAGTTTAAAATAGTAAAAAGTGTCGGGAGGGGTTTGGGGGGGAGAGATGATGGCGCCGGCACTGACTGGTCCACCGTAATCCAGGCGCAAAACATAGGCAAAGAACCGCTTCCAGGTAGGTAAATTGCCGTAGGCGGGTGGGTGAGTTTGAGAAGCCGAGTAAACAATTTGAAGGTAGGGCAAAAGTCCCAAAAGGAAGACCAAGGCCAATTGGAGTGATTTTTTTAGCAATATCTTTCTTTGAGTGATAAGGACAACAAACAGTAGGCCGGGAGCCACTAAAATGACGCTGTAATGATTGCTTAGTCCTAGGGCCAGAAAGAAAGTGGCTAAAAAGAGGTGGCGACTGGCCTTGGGCTGATTACTTTTAACTTTCTCTCGCCAGCAGATCGCCTGGTAAATAACTAGGGTTGCCATGAGATTGTTGAGACTAAAAACTTCGGCGGTGATGTTGTAAAGCCAAAAAGAATGAGCAAAGGCTAAAAGGGTGGTGGTTAAAGTACTGGCCAGCCAGTTTTTAGATAGTTTTTGAAGGATCTGGTAAACAAAATACACAGTTAAGGCGCCAAAAATTGCTGAGCTTAAATGAACCCGCCAGGCGATTGTTTTGAGGGGTAACAAGGTAAACAGTTTACCTAAAATGGTATACAGGGGGTAGCCAGGTGGGTGGGCGGCGGTGAAGGTGTAGGCAGCGGTGATCATTTCACTGCTGTCGCCATAGGATGTCACGCTTGGTGGCAGGGTGTAGAAATAGACGGCAAAAGCAAGCAGGGTTAGTAGTAGGCCGGTACGTTTCATGATAGATTAGATATTAAGATATTAAGATATTAAGATATAGGATATAGGGAAACCTGAGGTTCCCTTAAATCCTTTAATGCTTTATTCATTTATTCCAAATTCTCGATTCTCAATTCTCGATTCTATATTCTGTCTTCAATTTCCTAATTCCTAATTCCTAATTCGTTTACTCCTTTAAACCAAAAATTAAAGACTAAAGACCAAAAACACATATTAAAAATTCAAATATTTTAATGTTTTTAAGTATTTGTTTTTCCCGACCTCGTCCGGTCGTGGACGGGTCATTTTTAGTTTTTGGTTTTTAATATTCCTCATCCCAATTACTAATTACTTAATTACCAATTACTGTTATATTCCTAATTCATTATTCCTAATTCATACTTCTCTTCTATTAAAAAACCTAAGGCTAAGAGTCAAGGTTAACAACATTATTAATGATCCCATTGAAATCCAGTTGGCGGTTTTTCTTAAAGCTGTTTCTTTAAATTCAATTTTAACTTGGTGATCACCGGCCGGAACCTCAATTTCCATCAAACCGTTTTCAGTAATCTTAACTTCAGTTATTTGATCATCAATCCAAGCCTGCCAACCGGGGAAATACAAGGTGTTAATCTTCAAATCAGTTTCTTGTGAGAGGTTTGTGTTAAAAGAGTATCGGTGGCTACTAAAATTTGGGTTTTGAATAACCTCATTAGGATCTATTTGATTTTGGGCTGGTTTATCTGGTAGTGTTTTGACCCAGCGGGGAGAGAAGTCATCGCCGATGACCGGGGCTCGGGGAATGCCAAGGTGATGGCCGGAATAATGCCGGTCTTCAAGATTAAGGGTAATTTCTTTGGGGCGGGCAAAGGAATAATTTAAGGCAAGGGTGAGGCCGATAATGATCAATGACGCCAGCGGTCGTGAGTTTTTTTTGACTAACTTAAGACTGGCACCGGCGATCAGGCTGGCAAAAAAGACGACCAGGACTAAAAAGCGCCAGGGAAATTGGGCAACATGTAAAAGAGGAATCAGTTCCCAGATAAATCGAGAGACTCCCAGGGTCATCAGAACAGCCAAACAAAAACTGCCCAAAAAGAATATCAAAAGTTTGCTTGCTTGTTTTTTAAGACGGTGTTTTGCCAGTAAGCCAAGCAGAATCAAAAAAATCAAAGGAAAGCCGATCATAAAAGACATGCCGTCATCAGGTCCTTTAACATTGCCCTCAAAACCCCAGGGGGAGTAAAAAAGCTGTTTTAGGTAAAGGAACGAATCTCTGAAGTCATAATTTTCGGTAAAGACGCTGGGTAGCAAATATTTTTTTTCTAAAAGAACCGGCAGCCAGAAAAAAGCACTTGAGATCAGCCCCAAAATTGCCGGAAGAAAAATGATTTTTTGTTTACTTTGGCGGTAGAGGATGAGCAAAAAGAGTCCTAAAAATGGAGCTGTCACCATGCTGAGGAAGTTGTGGGCCAGGGGTAATAAAGCCAAGGCAAGACCACTCAGGAAAAAATAGCGACTTTTTTTGGTTTGGCTAAGCTGGTAAAAAGACCAAAAGACAAGCGGGATCAAGGCAAAGGTAAGAGCTTCCGGAAAAGCGCCGCGAACATAGATATTAACAAAAAGGTAAGGAGTGTATATATATAGTATACTGCTGACAGCGCCTCCCCAGTTTCCCCAGAGTTGACGGGCCAACAAAAACATAAATATTCCGGCTAAAACAATGTTTAATATCAGCACTAATTTGGTGGCTCCTAAAAATGTCAAGCTTAACCAAGAAAAAGCGCCTACCAAATAAAAGAAAAGCGGGGAGTAGAAATTATAGATCGGCAAACCAAAGCCCTGAGCGTAGTTGGCGCCCCAGCGGACCGGAAAATGGCCCTCAACCAAAGCTTTTTTTAATTCAATTGAGCGATAAACATGAAGGTGGCCGTCCATTGACGGAAAAAAGCCGGGGTAGAGCAGGGAGCGAATCGCCGGCAAAGCACAAATCAGAATCAGCAGGATAAAGAGAAGGGTGCGTTTATTTTTTCGCGAATTCAAACTAATGGGGCCTTGGGCCTTAATCGAATTTGAGCTAATGAGCGAATTACCTATTTGCTTATTTGACATTTGCTTATTCGGATCTTTGCCTATCTCCTAAACCCTAATCTTAATTTATCCCCGGTCAGGATTCAAGGAAGGCTGGCTCGCGGGTTATTAAAAAAGTGCTAAAATAAGTCAATGAAAAAAATGTCTTTCAAGTCGGTTAAAAAACTGGTAATTTCTGTTTTTCTTCCGATTGTCGCCGGGCTCTTGGTTTTAGTACTGGCATTTTTGTTTGGTAATGAAATCGGGGTATTTACCGGTTTTCCTAAGGGCTACGATGCTTATGGCCACATGAGCCTAACCAGGATATTCCGCGACAGTTTTCCCCATCTTTACTGGAACCCTTATTGGGACTCAGGCACAACCTTGTTGGTTCGATCCTACCCACCTTTGGCCTATTTACTGGGGGCTATTTTAAGTCAGGTTTTGGGTTGGTCAGTTGAATTGGTTTTTATTGGTATGAGTTTGGTCAGTGTCACGCTGATTGCTCTGGGAATTTACTGGTTAACTTTTAAGTTAACCAATAAACCAATTGCCGGTTTGATCAGTAGTCTTCTTTTACTTTCAAGTTCGGCTTTTTGGGCCTATTTAGCGGAAGGAGGTCTTTACCCACGACTTTTTGGGGCTGTTCCTTTAGTTTGGTCTATGTTTTGGGTTTGGAGTTATTTACGGAAAGAAAAAAATAATTGGGGAGGGAGGTACTATTGGTTGTCAGTTTTAACACTTTTTTTCGCCTTTGGTTTTCACCAGTTATCGGCGGCTTGGTCGACTTTAATTGTGACCCTGCTGGTCTTTATTGGCTCGAAAGACAGGCGGTTAATATTCAAAAAAATTATTTGCTTGTTTTTGCCGGTGGGCGGCTTGGCTGCTTTTTATTATTTACCCCTGTTGCGGATTTTAGGTCAGAACCCGCCAAGCTGGGGAAAATTTCTTGGTCAGCCTGCTTACACGCCGGTGAGCTTTACTCATCTTTTTAGGCCGGAAACAACTTTAATAGCGATCCCAATCCTTTTAATTCCTTTGGCCATCGTGGGAGTTTGGCTCAGGTTTGGCCAGAAAATTGAAAATAATGAAGAAAAGAGAGTTTTAATGCTGTCGCGAGTAATGTTTCTGGGAGCTCTGCTTTCGCTTGCTTATGCAATGGGTGTTTTCCAGGGCTATATCCACGGAGTTTATCCTCATCATTTTTTATTCTATTTCACTATCTTTTTATCGGTTTTTACTGGTTTAAATATTGGTTTGATAAAAATGAGGTCTTCGTTTGACCAATTATTAATGGTTGGAATCTGTACTGTTTTGGTTGTTTCCTGGCTCAAGCAGGTCCCACTATTAAAGGAGGAGCTAGTTGACTATTCTGTGCTTCATTCTAAGACCTTTGCCAAAATAAACTTAGATTTGGAGGAAAGTAACTTTCGCTTTGGTAATGCCGATGAAGTGGTTGCCGGTTGGTTAAATTTAAATTATTTAATTCCCCAAACAAGAGACTACTATCCTTTCGGTCCGATTAATCCGGACTGGCAGTACTACATGGAAGAGGTTGTTTTCAGGAGTGATGAAAGTGAAGAGTCGGCTGATTTTTTCTTGGATTGGTATGCGGTTAGGGATCTTTTTCATCGTCCCCCTTCAACGATTCAATCTAAAGGTAGCGGTCGGTTTGACCGCTCAGGTTATATGACAGAAGACGGCTTGATCTATCGTTCTCAAAAAGCAACCCCGATTCTTTCAGCTACTAATGCTTTGGTAGCGGCTGTTGTTGCTGATCAAGAAAGTTATGATACTTTAGTCAAAAACTTAGCTTTGGGCAATTTGAATAGCCAAACCGTCGTCACCTATTTGGTTGGTGGAAAACTAGTTGATTTAAGGTCAGCTAATCTTGAACAGGTAGATTTGATATTTTTATCTGGTTTTAAAGGGAGTGTTAGTAGCTCGGTGGCGGCCAAGTTATCGGAATTTGTAAAAAATGGCGGTCGACTATTGATTGAGAAATCGGCTGTTAACTATGATTTTCGCCACTTGTCTGATCCTTGGCCAATCAGTCGGGTGGTTGGTGGGTTTATTGGCGAAGACGAGCGACTGAAAGCGGGAGAAAATCCAATAATCAAAGGGATTGACTTCAAAGAACTTTCCGGCTTAACTCAGGAAAATTGGCAAATAGAGACAGGGTCCAGCCTTAAGACTTGGGCCAGTCCGGTTGTTTATTATCAAGATCAGCCAGTAGTTGTGGCTGGCCAGTTAGGTGAGGGGCTAGTGGTCTGGTCAGGATTGGGTATGTTTGAGTACCTTTGGGGTAGTCAAGAATCACAAGAGCTAAGTTTTCTCACAAGCATATTTTCAAATTTCAAGGCAGTGGGAGAGCCGGTTGATTATCAGGCAAGGTTCATCAATAACCACCGGCGAGAAATCGAAGTCAGAACTCCGGTCAAGGGAATAGTCTTTAAGGAATCTTTTGTTTCAAACTGGCAGGCATTTTTGGGGTCAGGCAATAAAACGTTGAATAAATTAAAAGCTTATCCGGCTGGGCCGGGAATGATGTTTGTTCCCTTGCCAATAATTGATTCTCCGATGACAATCTCTCTGACTTACAAGCTTTCATTATTGGAAATCTTGGGTCTACTTATTAGTCTTTTAACTTTAATGTTCATCTTTGGTTGTTGGCTTAGAAGCTTGGGGCAAAGGTCATTCAAATGGGTGAAAGCAGCTTTGAGAAAAAGTAAGAAATAAGATCATCAAAATATATCTTTATCATTCAAAATAGATCTGAAGTAATTTTGGAAAGATTCTGTAGTTGTGAGAAGGCTTAGATCAGGCTTATAGAAGTCAGCAATGATGATTGTTTAATGACTAATGGTGCTTGACTTAATTGATTATTTATGTTTTGCTTGAAATATGACTGGTAATATCTTACGGAACGAAATTAAACCTGAAAAAAAGCAAGTGGTTTTAGATATGGTAAGAAAATACCCCCTTTACTCGGTCGATAAACTAGCCGAGGGATTACCAGAAATCAGCCGCCACTCAATTCAGAGAATTTTAGAGAAAACTAACCTTTCAACAGCCGAAAAAAGGCTTCAATTTTCCACGGTGAAAAGAGATCAATCCAGCTTCCAACCATCAAAAATTGTTCAAAAAAATCGTTTCTCAAAATTATTAGGATTAAGGTTGGTCTTGATTAAAGGAGTAGTATCCTTGTTTAAGAAAAGACCTTCATTTAATCATAAATTCGCCTTTGTTTTTTCTGGCAGTCTTGCCATTGGCTTGATTGTTTGGGGGGTAAGTGCTTTTGGTTTTTCAGATTCTCCTAAAATTTCTTTGGAAAAGCCTGGTCTGGAGTACTCCCAAGAAGGTAAGAAGCTTTTTGTGATTGGTCAAGTTTTGCCAACCAGCTCAAAGGTTTTTGTGAATAGTCAAGCTGTTTCGCTTAACGGAGATGGGACTTTTACTTCGGTGATTGAGGTTCCTCTTGGTGAAAGTTTGGTTGAAGTCAAGGCAAAGTATCGGGGCAAGGAGTCTCAATTGTTGCGTTTGGTTGAAAGAGAGCCCTCGGAAGAGGAGCTAAAGGCCCAAGAGAATGAAGAGTCCCAAAAAAGATTGGCCGCAGCTAACGAAGCGGCTGAGACAGAAAGAAAAGTCAATGACTTGTTGGCCGCCAGGCGGACGGTAGCTGGTGAAGATCAAGAAGAGAGCTTTTTAAGGATTTCCAATAATCAAGCTAAAGAGAACGAAGGTTTTTGGAGTATCGAAGGAGAAGTGGTTAATTTAGGTGAAGAGTCAGTCAACTGGGTGATGGTGACGGTGAGTTTTCTTGATAAATCCGGAAGCGTGATTGACACCAAGTATGGCTTTGCCACAGACTTTGAAGAATCGTTGAAACCGGGGGAAAGGACCGACTTTGAAACCCAGCCAACTCAAAAAGAATTTGACCATTATCGCCTGGAACTCTCTTGGGAAAAGGAAAATTCAGCTGACGTTGCCGGAGAAAGTACCGGATCGGCTGATTTGGTTGAGGATGAGGCGGCAACTCCGGCTGCGAATTAGCCGCTTATCTTTTTAGCTTCAAGTTGTCATCTTTGCCAATGAATGCATAGGGTATAGGGTATAGGGTATAGGGTATAGGGTATAGGGTATAGGGTATAGGGTATAGAAACTAGTAATTAAGTAATTGGTAATTGGGATTTATTTAGAAATTAGAAATTAGAAATTTGATTAATAATTAACCCCTAGTCCCTACCGCCTAAGCCCTTGACCCGAAGGGTCACTAGAGGATTTTACAGCAGAGTCGGGCGCCGACTGGTGCCCGAGAGAGTTAGAGAAAGCTACAGCAGAGTCGGGCGCCGACTGGTGCCCGAGAGAGTTAGAGAAAGCTACAGCAGAGTCGGGCGCCGACTGGTGCCCGAGAGAACTAGAGGAGGCTAGAAGAAAATCGTCCCCGCCCACTGGCTCCCCGTCATTCCCGCGAAGGCGGGAATCTATATTAATAGCCCTTGCCTCTTTTGTTTGTATAGATTCCTGGTCAGAGCCAGGAATGACAGAGGAGGCTACTTCCGTTTTCTCCCCTCTGTCTTCCCTGGCCTCGCCCTGCTCACCAGGGCGGGCAATATCTGCTTTCTGACCGCTGTCATCTGCCTTCTCTTCCCTAATCCCTAATCCCTACCGCCTACTACCTAATACCTAAACTGGTAAATGGCTATTGACCCCACACAACCCTTACTTACTCCCAAATATTCCATGTTTGTGTCGCAAGGGCAGGTATGTGGGGCAGGCAGCTTTAATGAATGACCCTTGACACGCTTCAAGTTTCAATTTAACCTCATTTTAGGTACAGTACCCATTAAATGTTACACCGCCCTGCCCATGTCTAGCCGATTATCTCCAGAGCGCAAAATAAAAGTTATTAAGCAAGTCCTGAATAGGGGAGTTTCAGTTTTAATGAATGACCCTTGACACGCTTCAAGTTTCAATTTAACCTCATTTTAGGTACAGTACCCATTAAATGTTACACCGCCCTGCCCATGTCTAGCCGATTATCTCCAGAGCGCAAAATAAAAGTTATTAAGCAAGTCCTGAATAGGGGAGTTTCAGTTTCTGAAGCCTGCCGGCGCCATGGTATTTCCCGGCCGACTTATTACCGTTGGCTTGAGAAATATCAGCAGTCTTCTCCTGACCAGAAATTTACCTCCCTTTCAAGCCAGGTTGCACAAGGTGATCGGCATTGGCGACGGTTAAAAGCCAATCAAGAAACAAAAGTACTAGAAGCTGTTGCCAAAAACCCGACTTTTTCTGTTCACCAGCTTGACCAAGCTATTCCTTCAATTGGCCACCATGGAATTCAAAGTATTTTAGAAAGATACCAGCTTTCCCTGAATTCGCAAAGACTGCTTTTTGCCCAAAGGTATAAGAAGAAGTTTGAATCAAGCATAGATCACAAGCTAAGAGTAATCGGCGATTATGAGGCTGGTGAGTCAGTTAGCCGGGTTTGCCTTAAGCATAATATTTCCCGGCAAACCTTTTATCGTTGGCATCGCCTTTACCAAAAAGATCCTTCTCAAGCCTACTCAACCTTGGCTTCTAAAAGACCAAAAGGAGAGACTCATTGGAAGACGGTAGATCAGCAAACTAGTGCAAACATACTTAGTTTGGTTACCAAGCATCCGGAATATTCTACTCACAAAATTGCCCGGCAAATCAGAGCTGTTGGTAATCACGGGGTTCAAAATGTTCTTAAAAGACTTAATCTCAATACTTTTGAAAAAAGACTGGCTTACTCCCAGGCTCAACTGCCCACATCTGCCCCGGTCTTTGGTCTGGCTGGCAGGCTCAGAAAGCTGATCGGCTCTATTCCGAGTATTTCGGCGATCCCACCCCCCACTTCGCCTCCCACTTCGCTAAAGCTTCGCGGGATGAATTGGCTTCGCGGGGCAGGTCCCGCCCTTCTGGGACTACTCACCCCAATTATTAAACTTCTCTCAGGACAATATGGCCCTCTCGGCCCATTTGCAAAACAAGCTCTTTCACCTCTCCTGCGCCCCTTCATCGCCAGTCTTTTAGTCTCCTTACTTTTTTCAAACTTTTCAGCCTACTGGCTCAACATGATTGCCAATACTCCCACCTTGGGAGGTAAAGTCGGCATGTTCTTTGCCAGCATGGCCCTGCTCATCGGCGGCTTCTTCTTTATATATAGTATGAAATACTACTTTACTCTCGCCATTGTCCTTTCCTTCTCCAGGCAATCAGAAGAAGAAGGCGGTGGTTTCATTGCCAACCTTAATGGCAGATTGAACGGTTCTCCAGGCACAACACCCGGTGTTTCAGACTCAACACCGGGTGTTAATGCTAGGAAAGGCCTCGTTGCCTGGGTTGCCAGAATCTTCGGCATAAACGCTGATATCGCTGATGGAAAGCTGATGAACACTGATTATCAGCGTGGATCAGCCCATTATCAGCGCAGATCAGTGGATGCCAAATCCAAAGGTGGCCTCCTGCCCTCCCTCGACCACATCACTCTCAAAAGAAAACCCTTCGTCTCCATCCAACTGCCTTTCTACAACGAAAAGAAAGTCGCCGAAAGAATCATGAGGGCCTGTGCCTCTATGGACTATTACCAAGATGGGAAAGCTCAGTTTGAAGTGATCGTCTGTGACGACTCCACCGATGAAACAGTAGACATTGTCCAAAGCTTTTCGAAGAAGTGGAACGACAAAAACCCCCATGGCCCCAGAATCAAAGTCCTTCACCGCCCCACCAGAGAAGGCTTCAAAG
>JBHPGO010000012.1:0-28106 GCA_042570465.1 Patescibacteria group bacterium | reverse complement strand
TATGATTTATCTAGTCTTTTTCTTCTCCACTTCGTGAATCGAAAAAGCCTGGTAAATCATAAAAATCCTCTCCGATAAACGAGAGAGGATTTATTATGTGGATAATACCATAAAATTGTGGAAAAGTCAAGCCAGCCAATAACTTATTCAATAAGTATTTTGGCTGGCGAAGACCCGTATACTTGCTCCTCGCGGGTGTGGATGCAGACCACAACGCGAGGTAAAAGTTGTACTGGGGTCAAGGCGAAGAGTAAGAAAGTGTTGTGCGGGACAAGTCTTGAGGCCGCGATCGGATTTGCACCGACGTAAACTGTTTTGCAGACAGTCCTCTGGGCTACTCGAGTACGCGGCCTAGCCTTAACAGCGATGATATTTTTTCGGCTGATTGAGGCAGGAAATTGTCTTTGCTAGCTTCGATTTTAGCACTTTTTGCCTTTTCAAACAACCTATGTTAAGATTACCCCATGAAACGAGGCTGGTTGATTGTAATAATTCTTGCTTCGATTTTGGTTCTCGTTGGCTTGGTGGTCAAGACCAAATTTTTTTCTCAGGATGGTCCTGGGGCTCTTCAAATCAGTAGTAATTCTAAGGCAATTGTTTTTATTGACGGAAATCAGCAAGATCAAACTCCATATTTTAGTGACGACTTATCGGCCGGAGAGCATACGGTTAAAATTGTTCCTGAGTCAGTCGAGGATAATTTAATTCCCTGGGAAGGAAAAGTAAACATCTTTCCGAATATATTAACGGTTATTAACCGTGAATTGGCTGAAAGTGAGGCTTCTGCTTCAGGAGAGGTTTTATCTTTAGAAAAAATTACTAGCCGGGACACCTCGTCTTTGGCGGTTGTTTCTGTTCCTGATCAGGCAGTGGTAAGAATTAACGGTGAACCAAAGGGTTTTGCTCCGGTTTTAGTCGAAGGCTTAAAAGCAGGAGATTTTCAGGTTGTGATTTCTTCCCCAGGCTACAAAGAGAGAAAAGTTGAGGCCAGTACAGTGGTTGGTTATAAATTGACGATTAGTGTTAAGCTGGCCCAGGAAGTTGAAGGAATTGAGGAGACGAAAGAAAATGATGAAGAAGTGGCCAGTGAAGAAAAAGAAGAAGAGGAGGAGAAGTCAGATGAAAATAGTGAAGAGACAGAAGAGGAAGCTGACTCTACTCCCACGCCAGGAGCGACTAAGGGCCCAGTTCCTACTCCCCCTGAAAAACCCTATATTGAGGTTCAAGAAACGCCAACTGGTTGGCTAAGAGTCAGGTCTGAGGCATCGACAGCTTCAGAGGAGTTAACCAGAATCGAGCCGGGAAGTATGTTCCCTTATCTCGAGGAAGAAAAAAACGGTTGGTATAAAATCGAATATGAAGACGATGAAGAGGGCTGGGTAAGTAATGTTTACGCCAAGCTGATCGAGTAAGAAATTTAAGCGCCGATTCCGTAAATAATCACTACGACCATAAATCCCCAAAGAAAAACTGAAGCTAGGAGTGATTTATCTGAAAGCAAAACACTTTCTGGTGATTCAGCTCGACTTCCATGGTAAATGATGTTCATGTAGCGCATCACCCCATAAATTACCACCGGAATTGTCAGCATGAGCCACTTATTAATTCCAGCAAGTGCCAAGGGTAAGTCAGCTAAAAAGACGAGGCGTTGGATAGATGGTGGAGGGGTAAAGAAAGTAAAAAGAGCGTAAGACAGCCAAGACGAATTAGCAAACATCGCGAGGTAGGAATCAAGAAGGTCAGCTGAGTAAAAAGTAAGAGTTTTTCGGTGCTGAGGGGCGGCTTTTTCATCGAGGATTGCTAGTTCGGCTCTTCTTTTTCCAGTGGCTAAAAACAGAGCCAAAGAAACGACACAAAGAAGAAACCAGACGCTCATATGAACATTGATGGCGAAAGCTCCGGCATAAACTCTTAAGATGAATCCTCCAGCGATGGCCATAACGTCAAAAACAATTTGGTGTTTTAGCCAAAAAATATAGCTTAGTTGAAGAATTGCGTAGGCAATGACCGTTAAAAAGAAAAAAAAGTTATGAGAATAAGCAAGAGCCAGGGCAAGTAAGAATGTTGCGATTGCTATAAAAAGAGCGATAGGAAGTGGGAGTGATCCGGAGGCAATTGGCCTTTTCTTTTTAAGGGGGTGAAGCTGGTCACGGGGAAGATCAATAATATCATTAAGAAAATAGACAGAGGAGGTTAGCAGGGTAAATATGAGCATTGACCAGATGACCGGGATTATTTTTTCCGGAACAAAGAGGTTTCCGGTAAAAACCAAAGGGGCCAGAAGGGCTAAATTTTTTAAGGCCTGCTTCGGTCTTGTCGTTTTAATGATATTCGAAAAAAGTTGAACCACAGTAAAAGTCCTCCAATAATGACCGTTAACATGATTATTGTATAGAATTTTTGCTGGCTATTCAAACTAAGAGCCGCAATTCCGAGAAAGGCAGTGATCAGCCAGTAAAATATTGCCGCTCTTCTTTTACCCCAACGCCATTCATCGAGAAGCTTATGGTGAAGGTGGCCTCGATCTCCCCAGACTGGTGAGCGACCGGAAAGGATTCGTCGAATAACTGAATAACTGGCGTCGATGAGGGGAACTCCAAGAACCACCATTCCGGTGAGGATTTTACTAGTTGATAAGATGGCCAGCACAGCGATCATAAAGCCAGCCAGAGTCCCTCCCCCATAACCAGGCATGATTTTTTGTGGAAAAAAATTAAAAGGGAGAAAACCAAGATAGGCTCCGGCTGTGATCGAAGCTAAAATTGCGATTGGCCATTGGGTAATATCAGCTGAATATCTTAAAGAAAATAAGGCTACGGTGAGAGCTGCTAGGGCAGCAATTCCTGGCAATTGACCGTCAAACCCCTTGGCCCAATCGACGACATTGCTCAAGCCAACGATCCAGAAAAGAGCCAACATATCAGCCAGAAACCAAATACTTCGTTCTTCGCCAAGGAGGGAAAAGTGAATTTGGGGTTGGTCCAGGTGGATGACTCCGCCGAAAGGATTGGTAATAAAACCAATGCCGATCCCCACGCCAACCACGGCTCCGGCAGCCAAAAATCCAAGAATAAGTCGCAGATAGGGGCTTAAGTCAAGGCGGTCATCAAGAATTCCCATGAAGGCCATGATACTCACTCCGACTAAGATTCCTTTTAAATGTTTGTCCAGGGGTAAAAAAAGCAAGGAACCGATAACCAAGGAAAAAAATATCGGGATTCCCCCACCTCGGGGAACAGGGGTTCGGTGAGTGTCTTGTTTTCTCTTTTTTTTCTTGGGGTCATCAACCCAGCCCAAACGGCGATAAATTTTAATAATTAAAGGGGTGACCAAAAAAGCTATCAGGAAAGAAACTGAAAGAGGCAGTAAAACTAAGTTTTTCAAGAGGTTGAGATCCATTTTTAAGTGATCAGAAATATTATTTTAAGTAAGGTCACTAGGCATAAAAAGTTGAAGATTGAACTGAAAATACCTAAAAACTGACCGACTAGTTTTTCATTTTTTGTGAAAATTATGGTAAAAAATATATTGATCATTGTTACTCCCAAAGAAAGAGCCGGAATCAAAAAAAGTAAAAGAGGTGGAGCTAATTGTTTTTCTCCCCAGGAACGACTATAAAAAAGAGGAATCTGTGGGGGAAGTCTCCGATAAAAAAATATCAAGGTGACCAATTGGCCAGCCAGAAGCAAAAAGCTAAGGCGGAGGGACAGCTGGATAATATCATTTTTAAATTTTATCATTGGTGGAATTGAGCCGATATATTCGAAGGTGGCCGATTTCTCTTGGTGGGGAGTAGTAAGTTTGGATAAAGTGAAAGAGTTTAGGAAAAGGCCTTTTTTCATCTTGGCTGACGATTAAGTATGGGGGTGGACTCTCTTGGAACAAAATCATTGTTTCTTCATAGCCATTGAAGTCAATGATGTGGTAGGAGGTCGTGTAACGGCCCAAAGGAAGTCTTTGAGAGAGAGGGTAGATCGAGGGTTCAGTTCCCCAGATAAATATCTTCTCGCTTGGTCTGGTTCTCTTGCGAATATAATCAGCGGCTTGATAGAGATATTTAGCCTTAGAGTCAAACTCCTTGAAGTACTCTTCTTTGTTTTTTTGGCCCAAAACAAGCTGATAGAAATTCAAGTAATAGTCTAGATTGGGATATTTCCAAAAATGGAAAACAGAAAAAGTCAGTTGAAAAACTAGGGCTAAAAAGAGGGGGACAAATATTTTCTTTGGAATGTTTTTCAGATGGTTTTTATTAAGAATCTTCGGCAAGGGAAAGATAAGACCAATGGAAAGAGAAAAAGCTGGGACAAGTTGGAGGAGATAGTGCGGGTAAGGTCTTGAAGAGAGGAGGACAGCAAACCAAGAAAAAGCAAACCAAATCAAAATTAGCTTGACGGCTGAAGGGATTTTTTTTCGGAAAATTGAAACACCTAAAATTGTCAGCAGAACCATTAGCCCTCGGCTAATCATGGGGATGGGAAGGCCTCCAGCCTGAGGCTTGCTTTGGGCCCAAGAAGAAAGATAAGGGATATTCTGAGAAAATGCGGCATAGATATACTCTGGGAGAGCGTGCTTTAGTCCGTAGAAGGCAAAGCTTAATAAGATAGGCGACAAAAAGCCAGTTGTCAGGTAGAGGCCGGAAGTCAAAATATTTAACCAAGATTGGCGGTTTAATTTTTTTGGAAAGACTAGAAGTAAACAGAGAATGGCTGCAAAGTCAAACCCGGCAGGAATCTTAAAAAGAGTTGCTAGTCCAAGGAATGTTCCTGCGGTGTAATAAATGGCCGGGCTTTTGTTTAGGTTCTCGCCTTTTTTGTGTTTTTTTGGTAGTTGTTCGTAGACAAAATGAAACGCAGCAATAATTAGTAAAAGCATAAAGTTTTCGGCGTTGCCGACATTTCCTTCAAGGGAGTGAAGGCTGGTCAGAAGAGTGAAGGCCAGAGTAGAGAAGCCAATAGCTGGTTTGTTTTTAGGAAAAATAAGCTTGGCTAATTGCCAAAAAGCCAAAATTGTGATTAGGCTCCAACCAAAGTGGATCGAACGGTAAGTCGTAAAGTTTCCAGCCAAAGCAGCTACCAGATAGAGCATAGGAGGTTTGTTGTCGTGGATATCTTGGTACCAAGTTAGTCCTTTTTGGGAAGCTTGCCCTAAAGAAAGATAGATGCCCTCGTCACCGTAGGTAAATGGTTCAAACAGGCAGGGAACTTTGAGGAAGAGAAAAATAATCAGGACTAGGAGGAGCCAGTATTTAGACAGAATTTTTTTTAAATTCATTTTTCCTTATTTTCGAGATTTCTTTTCATTCTTAAGAATTTGATATCGCCAACTTGTTGAGTTTCAACCAGAAAATAACCAGGCAGACTTACTTCTTCAGCTGAAGCAGTGGTAACAACCCCCAGTTCGTTAGCATCGGGTAGTTCTTTGATAATATCACCCTCCATCATTAAAGCGGTACCGACGAAAAACGGCAGATCCTGGGGGGAATAAATTGGGGCATTCAAGCCGTAATACTTAGTTTCCCACAAGTGATGGGCGGCGCCACTGTGGTTGATCAGGGTAAGGCCGGGAGCCTCTTTTTTAACCATAGCCGCAAATTCCCGGAAAGGCCTTTTAGTCGGATGAGTGAAGTAATGATAGTTAAGGGTTGCCAGGCAAATAATGACAACAATGATTGGAATGAAAGAAAGCTTCCTTCTGAGCGAGGCTATTAATAAGGTAAATCCGGGAATTGCGACCAGCATGTAGCGGTCGTAAAATATTGATTGCATGACCTGGGAAAGAAAAAAGGTAACCATAACCGGGGTTAAAAACCAGCCTATTAAAAAAATGGTTTTTTCTTTATCTTTGAGCCATTTTTTTAGGAACATAGCGAAAATAACACCTCCAAGAGCGATGATTCGAGAAGTTTCTTTGCCTGAGCCAACGACAAACTTGCGAAAGGTTTCGATCAAGGTCTCAAGAGTTGGTTTGCCCAGCCAAAAGCCACCGGCGACCATTGAGGTTTGGTAATAAAGCGGATAAATCCAGGGAGTATAAAGTAGGCCGATGAAAAAAAAGTCTTTAAAATCTAAAATGAATTTCTTAATTGGTTGACCCCAGCTTCTTTTAATTTGCCAAAGAAATTCCCAAAAAACCACAAAAATGGCGAAGTGGTGTGAATAAAGAGCGGCGGCAGTGCTGAGAACAAAACCCAGCCTTTTTTTCCTTAAAAAAAAATAAACTGAAAGAGTTGAAGTCGCCAGTAAAGCAGCGTACATTCGGCCCTCAAAGGCATAGATGAACAAGAAAGGATTAAAAAAAGTTAAAACAGCCGCCCAAAGACCGGTCTTTTTATCCCATAAATGTTTACCGATTAAGTAAACCGTTAGAACCGTGATTAAAAAGAAAAGGAAAGAAAGGGCGCGAATAGAAATTTCAGAGGTACTGAATATTTTCATCCAGGTGTGTTGGCAGAGATAGTAAAAAGGGGGCGAAGTGTCTTTGGCAACGATGGTGATGATTTTCCAGATGGGCTTGACGGCGAGTGTGACAGCCCAACCCTCGTCGCCCCATAAACTGGCAGTAAATTGATTCATAGGTAATTTCAGTCTATCTTTTCTGTGATTCGATATTCAAGTCTCTTGCCGAACATGAGCCTGGTTTGAGAGTCAAGTCCAGGCAAAACCGACATGAATAGAGTGGCCACTGGCATCAATACCCATTGAAAAACCTCTAGAATCGACCGCCATTTTGGAAAATCTTTAGGCCGCTTGGGTCGCAAAATCATGTCCAAGACAATGATAATAAAAAGAAAAAGAAGGCAAGTAGTTAAGATTAGTCTTGAGATTTTGGGGAGGTTGTAACCCAGGGCAGTTTGTTTAAAGACTGGGTTAACCAGGGCGGGGATCCAAGCGCCTAAGGTTAAGATGAACCAGTTAGTTGTCCAAATCATGTGAGTTTCGAAGAGTTTGAAAATCCTAAAAAATCGATGCCAGAGGGGAATTTCCGGGTGTTTGATAGCTTGTTTGATAGCGTAGGGAATATCAGTTGCCCCCCAGGCATGACGTTTGCATTGTTCATAGCGGCTAATCAGAGAGGCAAAATAATTTTTCCCCTCTGGAGCATCAATGCTGGTTGGTAAAAAAATTGGGTCGACATCGACTTTTCCTTCATTGTCAAAAAAGCATTGCAAAAAAATGTGCCAATCTTCCGGAATAATATCTGTGTCCCAGTAGCCAGCCTTGTCAATCATTTTTAAGGAAGCAGAATAACAAGAATAATTAAAGAAAAGGTTGTCTGGTTGAATCAGGTCAGCGATATGGATAACGTTGCCCATTGTGCCGACAATTCTGATTGGAGCCGGAACTCGCCAGTAGTTATTGTGCCAAAAGATTGGTGATTGCCAAAATCGCAGGTATCTAAAACTGTGAAGAGAAAATTCATAAGTAAGAGCTGAAAAATACCTCAGATGGAAGCAGGCATCGGCATCACAACTGGAAAGAGTGATTTTGTTTATGTCATAACCTTCTTGATCAACGATTAATTTTTTAGCTTTTTTAGCCGCCCAAGTTTCGTTGCTGGCTTTACCAACAACTTCTCCAGGTAACCCAGGCGGGTGATAAGTGGCCATAATTTTTCCAAATTTGCCATGGTATTTTTTCATTAACTCATTGGCTCTTTGCTTGGCCCCCTTGGCTCTGGCTTCCATAGCTAAGACCACGAAAATTTGCTGAGGATCAAGATCCTTTTGCTGAACTAGGCAATCAAGATTACTTGATATTTTAAGAACTGATTCCATGTAGTTGGGGATGATGACCATGTGCCTGATTTCCTCCCATTTGAGAGAGTCTTTTGTTTTGTTTTTTTGATATTCTTTGTGCCAATTAATCTTTTCGGCTCGGCGAATCTTACTAAAGCCTCTGAGGCCCAAAAAGGCGGCTTGAAGAGAGCGATAAAACCAAAAAACTAGAAAGCCAATCGTAAAATAAGCCACAATTCGAGGAATAAAAAAAGCTCCCCAGAGAGGGAAGAGAATTATTAGCCAGGCGGATGTTCCCGGTAAGATTTCGAACATTCGTTGGAACTTTTTTTCGTGTTTTTCGAGAAGTTTTTCCATTTGAGCTAATTTTATCAGTTTTTAGGCTCGATTGCGAGTTATGGCTTGCCACCATTGCTGGTTTCCTTCTTTTAGACAGCGATACCAGAATTCAGCGCCCCATAGCAAAATGGTTTTAAAACCTAGGTTTTGGCAGATCTTTAAGTAAGCCTCAACGTCGTTAGGATTACATGATTGGTTACCAAAAGGCTCTTTAAAATTTTTTAAATCATCGGATTTTTCCCATGGTTCAGCTTGAAGTTCGGTGATCCAGGCATCTTTACCCTTAAGATTGGCTTTTCTCAACCATTCGCCCAAAAATTGCCAGTGTTTTTTAATTACCTTAAGTTGGCCAGGATACTTCGGGTAGGCCGAAAGACCTAAAGTATTGCCCAGCTCAAGGCAAGTTTTTATTGAGTTTTCTCGCCAGAGCTTGTTTTTTGTTGATCTTTTTAAGGGATTAATTTCAGTCCAAGAATTGAGAATAATTGGCTTATTGGAGAGGTGATTAGCTAGTTTTACTTCTTTTTCCAAAAGAGAGGGGGCGATTCGAAGTTTTCCTGGCCCGCTGTAGGTTAGGGGTTCATTTTCAATATTCAGCCATTGGATAGATTTATATTTTTCGTATCGCTTAATAGTTTTTTTTAAAAAACGAAAAAGATGATTATTGACGACTGGCTCACTAATTGTTTGGCGACGTTTAAAATTAATTTTCTTTTCCAGCCATTGTGGGAGATAAAATTCCGGCCAACGGGGTGCCTTCATACCAACTTGCAAAATGATTTCGGTTTTGGTTTTTGAAATTTGTTCAATAATCTTGTCTTGAAGAGAATAATCAAATTTTCCCGGTGATTTTTCAATTTCACTCCAGTAGGTGCCGATTCTAATGGGGTTTAAGCCAAGTTTAAGAATGGCCGCCAAAGTTTCTTGCCAATCAAGCCCCAGGTTTTTGGTTTCAAGGTAGGAAAAGGTGGTGCCGATTTTCTGATCACTTACTGCCATAAGTTTTTTTGATTTCGATTAACCTTATCAAGCCTTTTGGCATGGTGGTTATCCACCACCAAAAGTTTTTCAGCTGTTTTTTAATTTCAAAAGAATGTTCATGGAAAACAATGGCCTTTTGATTAAAAATAATTTTATAGCCTTTTGTCTTCATTACTTGGGCCCATTCCCAATCGTCTCCTGGTCCAAATTTTTCATTCAGTGGGTAGTTTTCCCAAAAATTTTTTCTCATGAGGCAATTTCCTCCGGTGATGGCGTAGGGCTGTTTTTGTAAAGAGTGAAAAAGGGATTTTCTAAACCAATACTGAAAAATTAGGTCAGTTTTCCAGGAAAAAAAATATCGACCACAAACCATGGCAACATTTTCCTCTTCAGCACTTTTAATGAGTTCCTCTAGCCAGCGTCTATTAGCAGGAATAGCGTCCCCACTAAGTCTAACCAGGTATTTCCCCTTGGCGATTTTTGCTCCTTGGTTAAAGGCTTTGGCATGATTAAAGGTTTTAGGATTGGGCTGATTGGTGTGAATAATATTAACTGAAAACTTATTCATTAATTTTAAGGCCCCATCTGTCGAGCCAGAATCAACCACAATAACTTCAAAATTTTGGTAAGTTTGCTTAAAAATAGATGGCAAAGATTTTTCCAGGAATTTTTTTTGATTCTTGGTGATGATGACTATCGAAACCAATGGCTTTTTTGATTTTAAAGATATTTTTGGCATTTTTCTTTATACCTATACACTGGAGTATAGGAAGTTCAATTATTTGTTTTACTAACAAACGAGAAAAGCAAATTAGAAAATATTTGATTAAATTTCTAACACTACTTCTTTACTCCGCTATATTAGTGAAGCAGAGTGTTTAGTTATCGCTTTTTTAATCTTTAATTTATCGATATTTTTCTCCACTGCGATACGGCGCCGTATCGCAGTGAGTATTTGGATTGAAATTTTACCCTTTATCATCATATTTAAATAGTCATATTCCAAATAATTTTCCAGCATTTTGGGTGGTGGTTTGCTCCACTTTATTAAAAGGAATTTTTTTGATTTTGGCCAAGCAATTGGCGATGATTTTTATGTGAGCTGGTTCACTGCGCTGGCTTCGAAAAGGCTCGGGGGCCAAATATGGGCAGTCGGTTTCCAGCAGGGTTTTTTCCAAAGGAATTTGAGAAAAAACATTTTGCAGGCCTTCGTCATAAGTTAAATTGCCATCGACGCCAAAGTAAAACCCTAACTGATTGACTTTTTCAATCCCTTTTTTTCCACCGGCATAGCAATGAAAGATGCCTTTTAAATTCCCCCACACCGGGGAGACCTGCCTGTCGGCAGGTAGGGTGCCTTTGCACACTTCCGGTGTGGTTTTGGCGCTACTTTCACCCCGTGGGTGGGCGAATGCTTTCCCCCGGGGTGGAGCTTTATCCTCCGAGGCAGCTCGAGAAAAATACTTTTTCAATATTTCGACGGTATCACCAAAAGCCTTGCGTGAATGAACCAAAATCGGTTTATCCAATTGAATTGCAAGTTTAATTTGCTCCTTAAATAAAAATAATTGTTCTTCTTTTGACCGATCTTTTTCTCCCTGCCTCGCCGGCTCGCCTCGACTTGGCGAAGCGGGCAGGCGGGCTGGTGGTGCTGGACTATAATCCAGTCCGCATTCGCCAATGGCCACCACTTCCTTTTTTTGAGCAAACTTTTGCAAGAGCTTAATTTGTCTTTTTATTTCACTACGATACATAGATGTATCGTAGTGGTTAGAGGAAGTGTTATGGGGGTGGATGCCGACCGCCGCAAAAACAGTGCTGGGGTATTTTTTTGCGGTTTGGATTGACTTTTTGGAATCCTCTAAATTACTGCTGACGCAGATGATTTTTTTTACCCCGGCCTCAACAGATCTTTGGACAATTTTATCCAAATCTTTTTGAAAGTCTTTGAAGTTTAGGTGGGCGTGGGTGTCAATGAGCATTTATTATTGAGAGGGGTTGACCCAAACTTTTATCATATTTTTCGGGCAATTCCCAAATGGCATCGTATTCTTTTCCCCGGCCGACTTCCAGTTCAGAGCAAATGATGCCCTCGGACTTAACACCGCGGATATTAGTTTTTTTAACCTTGACATTTTTTATATTTGGGGTGTTAATTTTGCTACCCGGCAGGGCAATGGGGACAATTTGGCCTTTTTTCAGATTAGGACCACCGCAGACGATCGTTAATTCTTTTGGTTGATTAATATTAACTTTGGCCACTTTGAGTTTATCGGCCTTGGGATGGGGGAAAAGATCAACGATTTTGCCGATAACAACTTGGTCGTGAGTTACTTGATTTAATTGATCAGAAGCTGGTTTTTCCAGTCGAGGAAAAAGCGGTTTTTCAGCTTTTATTTTCGGGCCAGCAAATTGTTTTTCAATTTTTTCGGCGGTTTCAGGCAAAAAGGGCTTGAGGTTAAAGGCGATTTGACGAATCACATTAACTAGTTTTTGTAAAACAATTTCAAGTTTCTTGTTCTTTAATTGCCAGGCTTTTTCGCGGTCGATAATTTTGTCAGCTCCGGTTATTTTTTCTTGCCAAAGAAATTCAAGGGCTTTATCTGGCCTAAATTCATTAAATGACTCTTTAACTTGAGGGTAAATCTTTTGAGCTTGTTGATTGTTAAATTGAAGGTCTGAGTTTTCGCAAAGTTTAGCGACTCTGGCGACTAAATTCCCAAGTCCATTAGCCAAGTCAGCGTTGTAGATTTCATTAATCTTTTCCAGCGTAAAGTCAATATCGTTTCGAAGTGGACCGTGACGTAAAAAATAATACCTGACCGGATCAGGGCCAAGCTTGGTTACTAATTCTGAAGGCTTGATAATATTACCGAGCGACTTACTAATTTTTTGACCATTGAGACTGATAAAATCATGGATGAGAATGGTCTTAGGTAGTTCGTAGCCAGCGCTTTTAAGCATGGCTGGCCAGTAAATGGCGTGGAAACGAAGATTATCTTTGCCCAAAACATGAACGTCGGCTGGCCAGCAGTTCTTTTGAGTCCCGTAGGTTAAGTAATTGATTAAAGCATCAAACCAAACATAGATAGTCTGCCCAGGATCGTCAGGAACCGGAATACCCCATTTAATATTTGGTCGGCTGACGGCAAAGTCCCTTAAGCCCGATTTAATAAAGCTTAGGGTTTCTTTCCTCTTGCTTTCAGGAACGACAAATTTTGGGTTTTTCTCCAAAAGATTTTCTAAAAATTTCTGGTATTTTGAAAGTCTAAAAAAATAGTTTTTTTCTTTTATTTTAAGAAGTGATTTTTGAGGATGAAAAGGACATTTGTTATCTTTTAGGTCAGACTCGGTTAAATAGGTTTCGCAGCTTTCGCAGTAAAGACCGTCGTATTCTCCCAAATAAATGTCGCCGGCTTTTTTGGACTTAAGGTAAATCTCTTGGGCGAAACTAACGTGGTCTTGGTCAGTGGTTCTGATAAAGCGATCATAAGAAACGTTGAGCTTATCCCATTCGGCTTTATCGGCCGCCGCAATTTTATCGACGAATTTTTTTGGCTCAATCTTGGCTTTTTGAGCGCTTTTTTCTACTTTTTGGCCGTGTTCGTCGGTTCCGGTTAAATAGTGAGTTTGATGACCAATTAAGCGGTGGTAGCGTGCCAAGACATCGGCCAATATTTTTTGATAAGAATGGCCAATATGAACGACATCGTTTGTATAGTCAATCGCCGTGGTGACATAAAATTTCTTGTTCATCGTGACTCTATTTTAACCCAATTAGGTTTAAAGATAAAGAAAGCGATCTTTTTTGGAAATATTTAGTATAAGGTCATTAAAAGGTAGCTGGTATTTTCGGCGAAAGGATCACCAACAATTTCTGCTGAATTGGTATGAGAGTGAAGTTCTTGATTGGTTTTTCCCAGATTGTTCATGGCCATTAAAAGTAAGCTGATGGCCGCCGGAGAGTCCAAAAAGTCGTTGTCAAGGCCAAGAAGCTTGGAATAATCAAAGTCTTTAATTATTTTTAATATTTCAGCGTCGTTTTGATTAGCGGCTTTTGGTTTTAAATAATGAGAAAAATCAACCGAGGCCAAAATAACAGTTTTTTCATCAGTTATTTCAGTAATTTTTAAGGCTAAGATTTCGATTTCTTCAAGAGAAGCCTGGCGACGGAAGATAATCGGAAGAACCTTGGTCTCAGGAAGGTAATGAGCCACAAAAGGAAGAAGGTCGCTGATGGCGTGCTCATTACTCAGGACAGCCTCATTAGTTTTTATTAAGCCATCATCGACAAGAGTTTGGGTAAGAAGTCGGCTGGGAGCAATTGAGCCAAAGGTGGTTTTCCAGTGATAAAGGCTAGTCAAGGCATTAAAGCTTCCTTTTTCAAAATGGTTAGGGGCCAAAATTATCAAAGTTGAAACTTTTTGAAAAGAAAGGCGTTTAAAAAAGTTGGCGATTAAGTTGCTGGCCAAAAGATGATGAGGAACAATTCCGCCGGCAACTTTGTGTCCGAAAGAATTATCAACCTTGTCTGCTTGAGAAATCCCTGCTTGGATCAGGGCTGTTTCGGCTGGCTTAACTTCATGATAATTTTGGGTTAATGATTCTTCCAGCTCTTGGTTTGTTTTGACCGGCTTGGTCCATTTGGTTGACAGGGTTAAGAAGAAGATGGTGATTAATCCCAAAAAAACTATAAAGCTAAAAACAGAGGTTTTTTTCCTCATTGAGCAATCGGTGGCGGTGGAAATTCCTGATCTGAAGGCTGAGGTGGTTCAGGTGGTTTAGGTTTTTCATTCTCAGGCATCTCGGACTGCTTTTTCTTGAGGAAAGGAGATTTAAACCCTTTTCTTTTTAGAAAAATGATGACCATCACCAACAGGGCCAGGAAGATAATTATCAGGGCCATGGCTGGGACTGTTTCGGATTTTTGAAAGGCCTTGACTGGGACTGTGGGAATGGGAAGAAGCTTGGTTTTTGATTGTTTTTCAATTTTGATTTTATTAACCTCAGAGCGGCCATAGATTTCTGGTGAGTACATTAATGAAACCGTCGTTGGTGGGGTCAAAAATTCTCCTTCACTGATGACTCTGGCTTGGTAAGAATAAGTTTGGGTACCGTAGTTCATATGTCGCAAAGAAAGAACCATGCCGTTTTCGGTAATTTCTCGGCCAAAGGCCCCATAATGATAGTAGGGACTCCTATTGAGCCTGAATTGTTCATTCTTAAAGCTTGGGTTGATGGGAATCATCCCCGAGGGCAACTCATCAGCGATGACACCGTACCAAATTGGTGAACCAAGGCCGGAAACAGTCAGTTTAACTTCAACGATGTCACCCACGCCTAGATCATACTCAGGACCTTTTTGATTAACATATTCTCTTTTGATTTTTAATCCATGGTCGACTGCCTTGGCTTTTTTGTCTTGGTGAAATTCTTTGACCAATAAAGTCGAGTAAAGTTGGCCGGTTCCTTCTGATTTTTCGATAACGAGTTGAGACCCATTCTCTTTAATTTCGGTTCCTTTAAGAATGATACTTTTAATAATTTGCATTGGGTGAGTGACCTTACCTTGGGAAATTAGTTGGTCATCAAGCTTGACAGTGTAAGAGTAGTTTGGGGTTAGTTCTCCTTGAGCTTTAGCAAAGTCAACCGCTGCTTGGACTACTTGGGCGGTGGCAAAAGTGTTTGACCAGTAGTTCATTTGTCGCTGGCTAAGTAAATAGCGAGTCACTTTAGTCGCCAATTCTTGATGGCTACCAGAGGCAGCTATGGCCCGAAGAGCCAAAGCAGTTGAAGCATCTTTAGAGCCGAAAGAGGTTTGTTGACCTTTCTCCCAATAAGCCCAATCTCCCTCAGTTTTAGCCTGAGAAACAAGTAGATTGAGGCCGTTAGTCTCCGGGTTATTTTGATTATTTTTAAGATTACTGATGATGAACAGGGCCAGAAGGTCAGGGGTTAAATCATTTTGGTCAACTGAAATTTGATTGGCTTTGTCAGAGCCCAAGAGAGTGAGGCCATATTTCCGAGCCGCATTGTCTTTGTGGTTACAAGCGAGGGATTTATTGTTGTCGCGGTTGTAGCATTTGTCATTTTCAAGCATTGTTTTAGCCTGATCAAGCATTGTTTGGTCGACCTTGACTCCCAGGTCTTTGGCTTTTAAAAGATATTCGACGACATAGGCGGTAATGAAGGAGTCAGATCGGCCGGCGTACCACCAGGTCCAACCGCCGTTTGGTTTTTGGAGCTTGCCTAGTCTTTTCACACCCTTTTTGAGAATGTTGTTAATGTCTTTATTGGCAATGCTTTTTTCAAAAAGGTCGGGGTTGGCTTTCGCAATAACAGCCGGAACAAAGCGGCTGGTGGTTTGCTCGACGCAACCGTAAGGGTATTGAACTAAATATTCCATTGCGGCTGGTAAGGTGCCGAGAAAAGTAGAAGACAAAAAGAGAGTGGCGGTTGATTTTTCCTGATGGCTGTCTGGGGCCAGTTGGATCGAGAATTGACTTGAGCCTTCATTATTTTCGCCGCGTTTTTCCCAAAATCCGAAAAGTCTGACAGGAAATTCTTGGATAATGGTGTCAGAGTATTGGCCATCATTGATATCCTTGGTTGAGAAAGTCAGCTTTGTTTTTTCGTTTTCTTCTTTTGGCTGAACTTGCCAGTAAACTTGCTCAATTCCACCGGGAGTAATTATAGTCTGAATAGGGTTTTTGGATTTTAGGTCAAGATTACTTGATTCAAGGCTAATTTCAAAAGAGCGTTCTTGGTCGGTGAAGTTTTGGACCAAGGCTGACAGGATGGCTTGGTCGTCAGTCCTGAGAATATTGGGCAAGATCGGTCTGATAATCACGTCCTTAGTGACAGTGATTTCAGAGTATTTTTCGCCGACTTTAGTGTCCAGTGTTGAGCCGATTGAAGCCAAAACCCAGGTGGTCAAATTGTCGGGAAGCTCAAATCTAACTTGGGCTTGACCATGGGTATCAGTTTGAACCGAAGGGTTCCAATAGGCGGTGCTTTCAAATATTTCTCGAATATCCCCACCACCGCCTTTGTTGTTGTGGACCCAGAGATCACCGGCAAAATATGTTTGGTGTTTTTCAACGGTAAAGTTATAGACGGTTAGCTTGCCAATTTGCCATTCCAAAGAAGAAACGGGAATTTTTTGGTCACGGCTGTTGACAAGGATATCGCCCAGCTGAATCTTTGAAGCTTCTTGCCATTTCCCATCAACCCACAGCAAGTGATTGGGAGTCACTTTTAAGTGCTGGTTGATAATAAAGTAACCAGTAATTTCCCGAGAATGGACATTTGAGACTTTGGCTTTGACTAGCTGGGAGTTGTTCTTGTTTTTACGGGTGAGGATCAATTCTTTGTTTTGAAGTTTTTTGATTTTTTTTGTTTGACCGTTGGCCATTAAGATTGGGGTTTCTGGGCCAAAACAGCCCCCCATTTCAGCGGTGCGGATGCCAATGTTTTGCAAAGAATGAGCTTGCTGGGTATTGTCATATCGTTCATTCCAGAAAAAAGGAATGATTTTAGAGTAATTACGGTCGGTAAGTTCAAAAATTGCCTTGTCAACTGCCCAGACAGCTAAGTTAGTCGAAAGAGGGTTGCCGGCGATGTCGGTGGCTTGAATATTTACAGTCACTGTTTCCCCTGGGCCGTATTTTTCTTTGTCGGGTGTTAAGGTAAGTTGTAATTTTTTGGGATCAGTTGAGACGATTAGGCTTTGAGAGTCAGTCTCCAGTTGATGGTCAGAAAAACTGACTACTTTGGCAAAAATATTTGGGATATCGGTTTCTACTAAAGGTACCTCAACAGCGGCACTATTGCCGTCAAGGCGAACCACTTGAAAGCGGTTGACCCAGGCCCGGTCTAAAGAAAGAAAAACGTCTCGATTAGGGATTTCTGAAGTAATTGTTAGTTGAGCCTTGTCGGTGTGAGAATACTTTTCTTTATCAGTGTCAAGGGAGAGGCCATCATCTTGCTGGCCGGTGTAGAGAGGTTTATCTTTTGCTCTGACCCAAAGATAAAATTGGTTGCTAATTGTATTACCGTTTGTATCTTGCCCTTCTACGGTAAGGTTATATGAGCCTTCTTTTTGGGGAATAAAGTTGAAAATGGCCTTGCCCTGATCGTCAGAAACGGTTTGGATTTCTGGTAAATTTTCAACCTCTTTTCGGTAAGAGGGATATTTTTTATCAGGTTTTTGGTATTTAACCCAAGTGGTTCTTTTTACTTTGGCCTTTAAAGGAATTTGAGAAACGCTTCCACCTAAGTTAGGAGCCAAGATCAATTTTAGCTGAGCTTGCTCATTAACCCTGGTACTACGACCCCAGCCATCACGAAAAATACTGTACTGACCGGAGTAAACCAGAATATTTTTTCGGGCCAAAGAGGGGTTACCGGTTTCATCGTTAAGTTTAGCCTCAATCGAAAATACTTGAGTTTTATACTTCCCTCCAGGAAGGGTGAAATCTAGCTCAATTTGGGCTTCCCCGTCTTGATTAAGAGTTACCTCGCCTGTCTTGATTGTATTTCCTCTGTAGTAGCTGTAAAGATAATCGTCGCTAAGTGCGATTGGTTTTGTCTGCTCGGAATAGTAGTATCCAAAGTAGTTTGCAGCAAAAACCTGATATTTAACTTGTTGGTCAGAGACTGGTTGGCCAAAAAAGTATTCACCCTTAACGGTGACAAAGGATTTATCGCCGGTAATATATTCCCGTTGGGGGGCGATGATCTCAAGGTGTTGTTCTGGTTTTCTGAAATGTTCGACTCGAAAACCAATTGTTCTTTTAAGGGAACGATTTTCAGAAGTTGGGTCCAGGTTAATATGAAGGTTATAATGGCCGGTTTTGATGTCAGCCGGGAGTTCGAATTCGCCTGAAACTGATCCTTGAGAATCAATTAAATAGTCTTTTTTGAAAACAATTTCTTTATTAGAGTAGTCTCTGGTAGCTTTGACTTGGGCGTTTCCAGAGGGAAGAGAGTAGCGGGCATCATCATCATTCCTGATGATGGACTTAAAATAAACTTTTTCTCCAGGTTTATAAATTGGCCGGTCAGAAAAAATAAAAATTTTGGCTGCCTTTTGTTTGGGTTTAAAGTATCCGTAGTAGTAACTATTTAAGTGCTTGAGATTAATCGGGATCAAGGCAAGACTATCATTAACTCGAACTAGGGCCACATCAGCCTTGGCGTCGAGACTGGTTTTAGCGATGCCATCGCTGTCGAAATTGGCTTTGGCTAATTCAGTGAGGTTGTTTTGGAGCCCGTAAACAGTAACTTCTCCATTATTGATACTTCGTCGGGAAGAAAAGTCTTGGCCCCAAAAGATTAATTCATTGTCGCCTTCTTTAGTGATCACCCCGGTTCTTGATCTGACTATAAAAGCACTTTCAACTAAATCGTTCAGTTTAATTTTCAAATAATAAAGGCCGCTTTCCTCAATTGGCAAAATGAATTCAGTCCGACTGCCTTGACCGGCATTGATATTCTCTTTGGTACTGCCAATAAGTTGCAGACTACTTTCGTCAACTTCCTTGTTTACTTGATTGCCTTCACCGTCGTGAAGGAGAAAGTTTAAAATTGTGCTTTCTTCTGCTTGATAAACCTCAATTTCAGCTTCGCCGGAAGTTTTGTAGCTGCCAACTGAAATGGTTGGTTCGTCAGCTGAAGTCAGAGAGATAATACCGCTTCGGCCACGCCATTTATCGCCTTCGGCGAAAAATATGTCAGCGTAGTCGGCTTGGGCGGCTAAAACTTTGTCTTTTTCGGAAAGCTCAGGGGTTAATTTCTTTGGAGAGAAAGTTTTAATTGGAAAAACAAACGAATGGAAAATAACCAGCCAGCTAAAAAAGATTCCGGCGGCAATCAAAAAGTGAAAAAAAGAATCCCGGCCCTTTAACTTCATCAAACCATTTTCACTATAGCATGATTTTTAACTTGTGAACAAGGGATTACTAGGGTTAATATTTAAATAATGGCAAAAAAGATTATCATCCTTGGACTTTTCTTAATAAACTTTGTTTCTTTGTCTTTTATTGTTTGGGGAAATTGGAAGATTGGACAATTAGAGAAAGCCAGGGTCGATGTTAAGAGAGAGAAGAAAAATTATCTGGGGGTTAAAAACCAGCGTCAGTTGACAGAAAATATTAGGCTTGAATTTCCTCAAATTAACTTGGAGCAAATTTTTGATCGTGAGGCGTCTCAAGCGAGTAACCTCATTTATGAAGAGACAATTACCTTATTAGCTGTTGGTGATGTGATGTTAGGCCGATCAGTTAACACTAAGTCAGTTAGCATGGATAATTTTAATTGGCCTTTTGAAAAAACCATTGGGGTTCTTTCTCAAGCTGATTTAACTTTTGTTAATCTTGAGAGCCCATTATTAGAGGGTTGCCCAATAACCAATGAGGGTCTGAAATTATGTGGCGGGTCTCGCCAAGTCGAGGGCTTAATTAACTCCGGAGTAGACTTGGTCAATTTGGCTAATAACCATATCGGTGATTTTGGGAGTCAAGGAATTGAGTCCTCTCGAAATTTGCTTAACCAATTCGGATTGGGAGTCGTTGGTCTTTCCGGTCCGATTTATCGTCAAGTTAAAGGCTCAACTTTTGCTTTTTTAGGTTATAACTTAATTTATCCTAACCTGCCGGAAGTCTCTTGGGCGGAGAGGGAGAGGGTCATTACTCAAATCAAGAAGGCCAAGGAATTGGCCGACCTGATCGTCGTTTCATTTCATTGGGGAGAGGAATACACCGAAATACCAAATGAAGAACAAATCGAACTAGCTCATCTGGTGATTAATAGCGGGGCTGACCTGGTGATTGGTCACCACCCTCACTGGGTTCAGCCGATTGAAGTTTATCAGGGAAAATTGATTATCTATTCTCTTGGAAATTTTATTTTTGATCAAGTATGGTCAGAAAAAACCAAGGAGGGTTTAGTGGCGAGATTTATTTTTTGGGAAAATCAATTAGTCAGTTTTGAGCCTTTTCCGGTAAAAATGAAGTCTTTGGGTCAACCAGAATTTCTTTTGGGTGAAGAAAAAGAAAGGGCCTTGAGAAACTTGAGTGAAGCCTCTTATCAATTGATTAAGCCGTAATAATTATTTGTTGGCTTTTGGGTTAATGATTTGACTAATTTTTTTAGCCCATTTACCAGCCCACTGATGAGCTCGGATTTTCTTAAGAGCAACCTCGAAACCTTTTTCCTTTTTCATCTGCTCGGCAATCGTGGCCACGGTCGCGCTGGAAACCTTGAGCATTTTTTTGATTTCCTCATAGCTTTGACCTTGGTCGAGGAGGCGGGCCACTCCGAGACGCTTGACCAAAGCTTCGAGCTCAGTCTTTGACAAGATTCCTTCAAGAAAAGCCTTGGCTTCGGTCGTGGAGCGGAGATCAGCAATTACCTGATAGAACAAGTTGTAAAGTTGCAACTCAACTGTTTTGTTGATTCTTTTTTTTGAAAGCCGCATTTTAAAAAGATGTCTTTGTCAAAATCGGATTTTTTTTTTGGGCAAACAGGCAAGCTTTTTGACAGAGTCGTCGTCCTGGTTTTAAAACCAGAGAGGTTTCTTGTGGGCAAGATTATCTTTAACGACTAGACTTTATCACTCCTTTTTTAGTTTGTCAATTTTGCTTGAGGTAGAGCTCCAGGCCAACAATAATTCCCGATAAAAGGACTAAATTTAGTAGGTTAGCCAAAGCAAAATAGCGGAAAATTAAAAAAACCAGCAACCAAAGACTGATGAGAAAGCCTCGTCGGCTATTGGCCAGGGCCAAAGCTAAGGTGAGAAAGACGGCCATGAAAAGGAGGAGAAAGAAAATAATGATCAGGTTACCAGAAGGATTTTGGGAAAATGTTAGCCAACCAAAACCAACCCAAAAAATGATCGCCAACAGCAAGGTAGGCAGAAAATTTTTCCTTCTTTTTACTCTTTCAAGACCTTTTGATTTTTTTTTCATAATTTTATTCTAACTATCAGGACCAAAGCCCTCTAAAAGAGATTATTGAGTCATGTTATAATTATGATACTTAATTACTATTTACTCAATTATATAATTTCTTTTCTTATGTCCAACGATCTTTATCTGATTGCCGCTTTAATTATTGGGACTGTTGCCATCGCTGTTTTTTTAATTAATAAAAGACTTTCTGAGATCAGTAAAAAAAGTGGGGCCGATGAGAATTTGCTCAAAATTATTACTGACTTACAAAAGCTTTCACCGGAATTTCAAAAGGGCCTTCAAAGTCAATCTAAAAATATTTCCGACACGCTTCATAAATCGACTCAAACCCTCAACGAAAGACTGGACAAAGCGGCTCGTTATATGTCTCAAGTTTCCAGGGAAGTTGGCCAAATGAGCGAGATCGGTCGGTCGATGAAAGATCTTCAAGAATTTTTAAAAAGCCCAAAACTAAGAGGCAACATCGGCGAAGAAGTTTTAAAAGATTTAATCGGTCAGATGTTTCCCAAAAAGAGTATTCATCTTCAGTATTCTTTTAAATCCGGTGAAAAAGTTGACGCAGCTTTAAAAACTGATGCCGGGCTTTTGCCGATTGACTCGAAGTTTCCGATGGAAAACTTTCAAAGAATGGCTAAGGCGGAAAACAAAGAAGAAAGAAACAGAGTCAGAAGGACTTTTGTCTCTGATGTTAAAAAACATATTCGTGATATTTCCAAGAAATATATTCTTCCTGAAGAGGGCACGATGGATTTTGCCTTAATGTATGTTCCCTCTGAAGCAGTTTACTACGAAATTGCCAACATTACTGATTTGACTAATTTTGCTCGTCAGTCCCGAGTTTATCCGGTTTCGCCAACAACGCTTTATGCCCATCTTCAAACAATTCTGCTTTCTTTTGAGGGTAAAAAAATCGAGGCTCGTTCAAGAGAAGTTTTTCGGATGATGAGGGCGATCCAGAAAGATTATGAGAAAACCGACACCCTGCTTTCAGTATTGGGCCGCCACCTGAATAACGCCTACAACCAGATGAATAACGTCGTTTCAAGCTTTAACCTTCTTGGTCAAAAACTCTCTTCGACTCAGGCTTTGGGGAAAGGAAAAGAGGAGGCTAGTCCAAAATTAAAAGAATCTCATCCCAGTTGAATCTGATCATTCCAGGTGATTAGTTGCCAGTTCTTTTCTTTTGAATGCTCTAAAATAGTTAAACCAACCTTGTTGAAGATAAAGGTGTCATAAATATTGAGAAATTCTTTTGAAGAAAGAGAGTCGCCAATGATTGCCAGGGCCAAGATCATTTTAGTAGTTAGGCTGTGAGTAACGAGAAGAATGTTTTCTTGGGGAGTTTTAGAAAGCTGGTTTAGAAAGTGAGCGATTCTTTTTTTAAAATCAATAAAGGTTTCTTCATCAGGGTATTGGAAGAAAGGGTCGTCGGAGCTTTCCCAAATTTTATTTTTGATTTTTAAAACTTTTTGATTATTGGTTGGTTGACCTTCGATCTCACTGGGTCTTTTGAGTTCTTTTAACAAAGGGGCTTCGATCACTGGTCGATTGATTTTTTGACTAATGATTTGAGCTGTTGTTCTTGCCCTTGGGAGGGGACTGGAAAAAATAGAATTGATTTTAAATCGAGTGAGTTTTCGGGCGATCGAATCAGCCTGATTTAAGCCCTTTTCAGTAAGGGGTGAGTTTGGTTTTTGATGATAACCATGGGCACCATCTTGGCTTTCTCCATGTCTGACAATATAGACTTTCATGAATTAAGTTATTATATCAATTTTTAGTCTTTGCGCTATAATATTAACGACATTAAGAGTGACTTTTATTAATACTCCGAAAGTAAGAGAAATTTAAACGATGGTTGATCAGGATAAAAAAATTCTCAATAAACAGCAAAGAGAGGCGGTGAAGCATGGTGTGGGGCCGCTGTTGATTATCGCCGGGGCCGGGACCGGTAAAACGACGGTGATCACCGAGCGGATTAAGTGGTTAGTGGCCACTGGCAAGGCCAAGCCATCGGAAATATTGGCCCTGACTTTTACGGATAAAGCGGCTCGGGAAATGGAAGAAAGAGTTGATATGGCCATGCCTTATGGCTATACCGATATGTGGATTTCAACCTTTCACTCATTTTGCGATCGGGTCCTTCGCCAGGAAGCGGTTCAAATTGGGCTTGATCCGGGTTATAAATTGATGACCCAGGCAGAAACAACCCAGTTTTTGATCAAGAATTTATTTCAATTTAAATTAAAGTATTTCCGGCCCTTAGGAAATCCGACAAAATTTATTGGCGGGATGATGCAGCACTTTAGCCGACTGAAAGATGAAGATGTGTCACCCACTGAATATATTCAGTGGGTTCAAAATCAAAAATCCCGCCAAAAAGGCGGGCAGGCAAAAGTCAATCCGCCAGCTGGCGGACAAAATGACAAATCAAAATTTAAAATTGATAAAGAAGAGGTACTTAAATTTGATGAACTAGCGGGGGCCTATCGGCAATATGAAGAGCTGAAGGTCAAAGAAGGGAAAATGGATTTTGGTGATTTGGTTAGTAATGTCCTCAAGCTCTTTCGAATGAGGAAAAATGTTCTCGGTCAATACCAAAAACAGTTTAAGTATGTTTTGATTGATGAGTTTCAAGACACCAATTTTGCCCAATTTTCCTTGCTGAAAATTTTATTGCCTCCCAAAAAAAGTCCCAATATAGCTGTTGTTGGTGACGACTCCCAATCAATTTATAAGTTTCGGGGGGCGGCGGTTTCAAACATCCTTCAGTTTATGAAGGAATACAAGAAGGCCAAGCAGGTAATCTTGGTTAAGAATTATCGCTCGACTCAGATTATTCTCGACTGTGCTTATCGACTGATCAAAAATAATGACCCCGATACTCTAGAGGTTAAGTTGGGGGTTAGCAAAGACCTCAAAGCTGTTCGCAAAACCGAGGAGCTTCCAGTTGAACTTATTCAAACGGATCGAGTGGAGAATGAAGCCGAAGCAGTGGCCAAAAAAATAAAAGAATTAGTGTCTGAACCCTTAGCTCTTCGCCCTCAGCCCTATGCTTACTCTGACTTTGCCATTTTAGTTCGGGCCAACAACCACGCTGATCCGTTTGTTCGGGCTTTGCAGAGGGCGGGTATTCCTTACCAGTTTTTAGGTCCGGGCAAGCTTTTTCGCCAGGAAGAAACCAAAGATTTAATTGCTTACCTTAAGGTTTTATATAATTTTGAAGACAATGTCGCTTGGTACCGGATTTTATCGATGGATCTTTTTGATCTTTCGGCTCGTGATTTGGCGGCGATCGTTAATTACTCCAGAAAACAAAATCTTTCAATTTTTGAGTCAAGCGAAAAGGTTTTAAAGATTTCGGTCTCTGAAAAAACTAAAGATAAAGTTGATCGGTTGGTCAAGATGGTCCACCGGCACCTAAAATTAGTTCCAAAAGAAACAGCCGGCCAAATCCTTTATTATTTCTTGCAAGACTCAGGTTTACTGAAAGTTATCGCTGACTACAAGACACCAGTTGAAGAAAAAATGGCCCAAAATATTTCTAAATTTTTTGATCGACTTAAGTCATATGAGGTTAATCATGAAGACGCAACAATAACGGCCGTGGTTGACTGGATTAATTTGTCGATGGATTTGGGCGAGTCGCCTTTGGCTAGTGACCTAGATTGGACCCAAGAAAACCGGGTTAATTTACTAACCGTCCACTCCAGTAAAGGCTTGGAGTTTCCGATTATATTTTTAATTAATTTGGTTTCGGCTCGTTTTCCGACTAATCGCCGCCGAGAGCAGATCCCGATTCCTCAAGAGCTAATCAAAGAAATTTTGCCCAGTGGGGACTTTCATGAACAAGAAGAAAGGCGACTTTTTTATGTCGGCATGACTCGGGCTGAAGATCGTTTGTTTCTAACGGCCGCCAATTATTATGGTGAAGCCAAAAGAGAGAAAAAAATCTCCCCGTTTGTTTACGAAGCACTCGGAAAAGAAGAAATTGAGAAATTAGATATTAAGAGATTAAGGAAAAAGCAAACTGAACAGCTTGCTTTTTTGGGTTGGCAAAAACCAGAAGAACCCCACTTCGCTAAAGCTTCGCGGGGCGGGCAATTACCTATCACCTATCTCTCCTTTTCTCAAATTGATACATATGACAAATGTCCGCGACAATATCGTTTTAGGTTTATTCAACGGATTCCGGTGCCTTCCGCCGCCGCCGCCAGCTTTGGCAGCAGTGTTCACAACGCCTTAAGGGATTTTTATCGATTAGTTCAAGAATTATCTAAAAACTCTCAAGGGGCCAAGAAAAAACCAACCCAGAAAGACCTGTTTAATTTATTAAACCAAAATTGGATGATTGAAGGTTATGCGAGCAAGGCCCACGAAAAGAGGATGAAGAAAAAGGGCGAGCAAATACTGGCAAATTATTATGAAAAGGCTTTTGACCCTAATTTAGTTCCTCAAGAATTGGAGCAGTCATTTGTGATTAAGGTTTCACCAACTTTAAAGGTTGGTGGCCGAATTGATCGGGTTGATCCCTCGACTTCGCTTGGGGTGAAGGGCATCGAGATTATTGATTATAAAACCGGTCGAACAGTGGACCAAAAAGACGTTGATAAAAGCCTGCAAATGACGATCTATGCTTTGGCGGCGACGGATAAAGGGATCCATGGACGAAAACCGGAGGAAGTGACATTGTCTTTTTATTTTTTAGATGCCGGTGAAAAAAAATCAACGACTCGAAGTGCTGGTCAGTTGAAAGAGGTTAAAGATGAAATTGTTCAAAAAGCTGAGGAAATTAGCAAAAGTGACTTTAAGCCCAAGCCCGGGATTTGGTGTGATTTTTGTGATTTTAGGTTACTTTGTGAAGCCTGGAGTTAAAAAGGCAGTCTTTTTTTAGTAAAACATCCCGGGTATTCAACTTCTTTGCCCCCAAAACTTTTTTTAAAATGGGAAAATCCTTGCCAGGTCTTAATTGGAAATCGTGGATCATAAATGCCTTCAAAATCAAAAATCTGACAACCTCTTTTCTTAACTAGCTTAATCGCTTCCCAAACCAAGTGGTACTGGGCCATTTTTTTACGGCCCTTTTTGGAAGTAAAGGCGTAGTAATAGTAGGCGGTGGTGTTGGTCAGCAAGATAATGGTGCCGGCCAGAATGCTGTGGCCCACCCCGGGGGAGGGTGACCGAGTTTTAGCTTCACCCCCTTTACTCCGATACACCGGTGTATCGGAGTAAGATGCAGTTAAGAAAATAACGTTTTTTCCAAAAGATTTTTTTAAAGAGATTAGAGATTTTTGGGAAGGGACGTGGCGTTGCCAAGAAACTGACTTTTTCCAGGCGTGGTGAAAGGTGCTTAGGTTGTTTTTCCCTCCACCCCGGGGTGTTTTTGTTCTCTGTTCGGCCACTCCCGGTGAGTTATTGACAACTTTGCAACTTCTTTGAGCCTTTCTGAGGCTATACCTGGCGTCTTTTTTCATCTGAGCCAGAAGTTGTTTTTCTGATTGGGCTAGGTCAAGGTGAATGGTTTTGGTAGGGAGGTAGGGTGATTTGGAAAGATGATAGCCTTGGTTTTTCCACACCGGGAGAGTCCCTGCGGCCACTCCCGGTGTGACAGCAAATTTTGGTTCGAGGTAAATAGCCAAAGCGCGGTATTTTTTAGCCAGCTGGTTGATTTTGGCAAAATCAATTTTTTCCGGTCGTTGGACTTTGATAATCGAAAAAGGAGTTAAGGGGATTTTACGAATGAAGATGGGGGCCAGAGAGTCCATTCGGCCACTCCCGGGGTGATTTACTGCCCCCGGGGTGTGTTCAATGGTCCAGCCCTGGGATTTTAAATATTCAGCGAATTCTTGAGATTGGCGAAGATCCATTGGCTAGATTACTTTGGCCTTAAGATTTAATAATTTCCAGCGAAGTTGGTCGGCCAAAGAGTAAAGGGGGTAAAGGCGATAGTCAACTATTAAGTCATAGGTGCCGATGAACTTGATTAATTGGCCACCAAAGCCAGCTTTGAAGCGGTGAAAGCCATGCCAGGGATGTTTTGGGTCTGGGTTTGGTCCCAGGCAACCCCAGAGGTCAAAAACCTTGCACCCTTTTTCTTGGCCAAATTTAATCGCTCCCCACATCAAGGCGTTAGTCGGCATAACTTCTTGGTGTTGGCGCGAAGAGGCGCCGTAAGGGTAGTAAAGGACGTTCTTGTGAATAAAAAGAACCCAGGCAGCTAGTATTTCATTTTGATAAGTGGCTTGCATGAGGTGAGCTATTCCGGCTGGAGCCAGAGTTTCCCACATTTTTCGGTGGTAGTCAGTGCTATGAGCATAAAATTTTTGTCTTTTAGTAGTGGTTTCCATAAGGTTCAGATAATGGTCAAAGGCCTTTTTCGAATTATTGATTCTGACTTTAACTCCGTGACGTTGGGAAAGTCGGAGATTATATCTTGTTTTTTGGTGCATGTTTTGAAGGAGAGTATTTTCGCTTTTGGTCAGGTCAATTTGAAAGGTGTATTGATGAAAGAAACTTCTTCCGGGGCGGCTTTTGTTTTGAATTAAAAATTGGTCAATATTTTTTTGACTTGAAATTTGGGGTTTGTTTTCGACAATCGCCCCGACATTGGGCTCCATCTTAACCAAAACTGCTTTTTCTTGTTGGCCAAGTTTAAGAAGGGCGTTAATCATTGTTTTATCGGGCATTGGTCCTCTGGGAAAATAGAGAATATTAAAACCAGTGTGGGGAATGGGGTGAACCGTGAGCTGATAAGTGGCCAAGATACGGGCCGGTTTTCTTGGTCGGCCTGATTTTGGTAAAGCGGGTGGAGTATCGAAAACCCCTAAGCGAATGACTTTAATTCCGGTTTTTTTCCGGAATTGTCCCCACTCCCAAGACTGTAATGGATGAGTTGCTAGAGCGTTAAATTGACCTTTTTCTTCTGGTAAAACTTCTCGAACAAGCATAAGATAAGTTTAAAACCACAGTAAAGCAAATAATTTCTAATTTCTAAACAAATCTAAATGTTCAAATCGTTCAAATTGTTTAATTTGTTTAACTCGATTCAATCCTAATTACTAATTTCTAAATCCTAAATC
>JBHPGO010000011.1:0-28159 GCA_042570465.1 Patescibacteria group bacterium | reverse complement strand
GTGTTTCCCCGGGACTTAATCTAAAGGTCATCACAAACGGAGTAATTAAGCAAAAAAGAAGAACTCCTGACAAAGATATTTTTTTCATTTCAAATTAATCTACCAGGCGATATTTAAGCAAAACCCACAAAATCCGAAAACCATCCTTCCAGCTGATTTTCTTGCCTTCTTCAAATTCCCGACCGGAATAGCTGATCGGCACTTCATAAATCCTAAACCCCTGCTTTAAAAGTTTAACCGTTATCTCCGGATCCCAACCCCATCGATCTTCCTTTAACATAATTTTCCCCAAGGCTTTTCGGGGGAAAAGTTTATAGCAAACTTCCATGTCAGACAAAGTGGTGTTGTAGAGTATATTGGTCACTAAACTTAATAATTTATTACCCATCATGTGCCAAAAAAACATATTCTTACGCTCTCCGGTAAATCGGGAACCATAAACAACCTCGGCCTTACCGTCCTGAACCGGTTTTAAAAGCTTGGCAATATCTTGAGGGTTGTATTCCAAATCAGCGTCTTGGATGAGAAGATAGTCTCCGGTGGCCGCTTCAAATCCATCTCTGACCGCTGCCCCCTTGCCCCCGTTTTTCTTCCTAATAATAACCTTAAGATCGGGATTATTCTTTTTGACTTGATTAATGATCGACTTGGTTTTATCAGTTGAGTTGTCATCGACAATGATAATCTCTTTCTTAACACCAAGAAGCTTGACCTTTTTAACTTGGTAGAAAAGTTCCTTAAAGGTTTTTTCTTCGTTATAAACTGGAATAATGATTGAAAGCTTCACTTGATTGATCATTTTTTTGGAAATTATAATTTGATACCAATTTGCCTGGCAACCGTCTCTTCGCCATTATAACAGAAGGCAAATACTCAAAGCACCTATGTTTTTCTTAACATGAAGCTAAAAGGTCGATACGATTAAAGGATCATAAAAAAAATTTACTGGCCAAAGAAGAACAACAAGTTTCTTTTGATCCCAGCATCGACCCCGGAATTCACTTACGGTAGCTTCGCCAGTGACTGAGGCGGCCAGCCAATACTTCCGGCAACTGAAGCAGGGCCAAGGCAAAACCACGAGTAAACAAAAAATCAAAAGAAAATAATGTTTTGAAAAAATGAAACGGCAACCACAACAAATGAGTAACGATCATTCCTAAATCAGCGTTTTTCCAAACAAATAAAAATTGATTCTTGTAGGCGATAATGTTCATCTCCTTTTGGCCAAAAGCTTTTAAATTTGTTGTTTCGTGATAGTGGTTAACAATCGACTTTGGCTCAAACAACACCTTCCAACCTCTTTTTTTGGCCCGCCAGGAAAGATCAATGTCTTCCCAGTAAGCTGGCCTAAAGAGCTCATCCATCCCCTTTAGTTTTCGCCACATTTTTCGGTCAAAAATCATATTGCCGCCATTAGCCCAAAGAGTGTCGGTCATTTCCTGATTTTTCGCCCGCCAATGAACCAAAAAACCCCTCCGAAACTCACCAAGACTTCGTCCACCATAAATTATTTTTCCCCCAACCTTGTTCTTTTCCCGGCAACCAACCGCAAAAACATTTTCATCTTCAAAATGAGGCAACAAATATTTGATAAATTCCTTCATCGGAGAAACATCATTGTTAAAAAGAATAATCAGGTCACCCTTGGCCCTGGCCACCCCAACATTACAAGCTTTGGCAAAGCGCAAATTTTGCTTGTTTTTAATCACCTTGACTTGAGGAAATTTTAATTTTAAAAAACTGACGGTTTCATCAGTCGAAGCATCATCAACAACCAGAATTTCCCAAGCCTTTTTGTCTTTCGGTGACCATGCCTGGCAAGCTTTAATCACCGCCGGAAGATTTTTCTTGAGCAATTCCTTTCCATTCCAAGTTGGAATAACAACACTGAGCTTAATTGGTTTTTCCATATTTAAACAAAACTTGATGTTTGCCCTCAGGCACTATGATAGCACGAAAATGATAATTGGCGGTATAAATCCTAGTCGGTTGATGATCAATCTCAGCCTGCCAACCCGGGTAATTGGCGTCCGTTAAAACTAAAATCCCACTTTGATCAGACTCAACCGTCAATTGAATATGGTTTTCAGCATAATCAAGAAGATTCACTTGTGAAACACCTGGAATTAAGCCTCTGATTTCCGGTTGTTCTTCCAATATTACAGTTTTGCTTAAATCAATCTGGCGATCCATGAGTAGGTTGATTGCCTGCTGACGGTTTTGTGCCAACCGATAGTCATAGACCATAAAGGCCCGAGGAAATCGGCTTGAATTTTGATAAACCCTGGTTTCTCCTTCCTGAAAAACAAGCTCAAGTTTTTGAGAATTTAAGTCGGTCAGAGACAAAACATACTTGACGTTAAGAAGGTCAATGACCCTGGAATCATATCTTTGGGGAGTAATAATCCGATTAAAGCCAAAGGGCGGGCTAATATTCGGCTCCCCTCTTTCTGAAGCAGATATTAATTCTCCGTAGCTTCTTAGATAAAGAGGATCATAGCCATCAATCGTCTGAAGCTTGTAGGCGATCGAGAAATTTGGCGGCATTAATCTTCGATCAGTGGCCATTACTCGATAAATGTCGTCATCATTTTGAAGAAACTCAATCACTTTTGTTGAGGGAAACAACCATTCTTGTTTGCTAAAAGGAGTGAATTTCCATCCAAAACGAAACAAGTCAAAAGTGGTTAGGCCAAGAACAGCAATCAAGGTAATTAGTAAATAGTTCCGACCTATTAAGGTCGAGAATCCACGGCTTTTAAAAAAGCCGGGATAATTAGTAATTAGGGATTTATTGTTTTTGGAAGCTAATTGACAAGAACTTAAAGCCACTCCAAAAACACCAAATATTGCCGTGGGTAAAATCAGGTTTCTTTTACTAACCGGTAAATTGAGTATCCACTCGGCCTGAGGCCAAAAATTTGGTGCCAGCCACACAAAAACCCAGAGCAAAACATAAACTCCTCCCAAGATCCCCAATAACCCTAAAATCTCCTTCTTTTTCTTTTTAGCTGAATCACTCATCAACCGGTGTGTCCCAAAGGCGGCTAAAACAGCCAGACTAAAATCAACCAAAAACAGCAAACGTGTCGGTTGAGCGGTTGATAAAAAGGGAATGTTTAATCGGTAAGGTAATTTAGCCCAAAAAGTTGGCAAAGCAAAGCTCAAGGCCGCCAAGCCAACAATTCCAAAAAATTTCGCCTCTTTCCCGAATTTCCTCATCCTGAACAAAGTCGAAGGGTTCCAACAACCCCATATTCCAAACAATGCCAAAGCCAAGGGAATGACCCCCAGGTAACCCACAAACTCACCGTAATTCCACTGCCCCCAATAATTTAATGTCGCTGGGTTACCAAAAAAATCCGGAGCAAAAAACTGGACTAGATGCTGCCAGGGAATAAACCAACCAGAAGCTTGCCAACCAACTTGGTCAATTTCCCTGGCGCTCAATCTGATCAGCTCAAAAGTTGGTTGCCATTGAATGAAAGAGAAAACTAAGAAAAGAGAATAGAGAATTATAAATAATGAAAATATTTTTCGACGACAATTATTAATTCCCCGCAAGCGCCAAAATAAATAAGTGGCCGAAAATATAATTAAATAAAAGGTTGTTTGAAGATGACCGGCGAGCAATGAAAAAACTAAGCTCAAGACAAAAACCAACCCCCACTTCACTATAATACAGTCTAGTATTATAGTATGGAAATTTTGGTGAAAATTGGTTTTAGAGCTGATTATTTTGGCAATAATCTTGTCTACTGATAATAAAACCAGGGGAAGCCAAAGAGCGGCATGAAGAACTGTTCCCCACTCCAACCAAGCGATAAAAAAACCGGAAAAAGAAAAACTCAAACTGCCAATTAAACAAGCAAAAGGCTTGAGTTTTAAATTTTTTAAATAAAGGTAAAGAAAAGAGCCGGCCAGCACTGGCTGTAAAAACACTAAAACTCCCCAGGCAAAGTTAAAGGGAAGTAGGAAAAATATAAAGTTTAAAGGGTAAAAAACAGCGCTTTGGAAATTTGCCAACAGTGGTGTCCCGGACAAAACATAAGGGTTCCAAAAAGGGATTTGACTGTTTTTAAAAAGATTAACAGCCATCATTCGCCAAGGAATTTGCTGGCGAACCGGATCAGTGATCAAAAAATTTTTAAAAGGAACACCACTGGAAAAATTGTCCCAGATAACATCCCGCCAGGGATGATACATCCCGACAACGGTGTCAGACGGAACTGGCAATAATTTTTCAATAAAAAAATTCCAGAAAAATAGAACGGAGGCTAAAAATATAAAAAATAAAGGCCAGGCAGAAAGAACTTGCCATCTTTTTCCCTGATTATTCCTTATTTTACTCAACCAGCTCATGGATTTTTTGGCAGAAAGCAAGCTTGCTGAATTTTTTACTTTCCTTGATCGCCTGGGAAGATAGTTTTAAAAACATCGCCTCAGACTCGATAACCGCCAATGTATTTTTAATCATTTCTTCTTCTGTTTCCCAAACCAAACCGCTCTTTCCCTTGGAAACAATTTCCGGAATACCACCCCGATTAATCACCACCGGCACACAACCGGCGGCCATGGCTTCGACAACGACAATCCCAAAATGCTCCATTCTTTCCGGATGCTTTTTTTCATCTTCACCAAAACCAGCCGCGTGCCAAAAAATTTTAGTTTCCCCGTAAAGTTTTTGTAATTGACTAAAATTTAAATTTACATGAAAATCAACCGGCAGCCCTTCTGCCTCTTTCTTAAGGGCCATTAAAAATTCTTCATCTCCTTTTTTTAATCCGCCCACCAGGACTAATCTCCACCTCTTGGTCAAGCCTTGATTTTTTTCCAACATCTTCCGAAAAACTCTCACCAAAACTTCTTGTTTTTTAGCGTGAAGAGGTTCCCCTAGCCGACCAACTGACAAAATTATTTTCTTTTTATTTAATGGCTTTAAGTTGGCCACATCGACCGGTGGATAAAGGACCAAGCTCTTTTTGGCCACCAAGTATTCTTGATCAACATAACTTTTAGTAAACTTAGAGTTACAAACTATTAAATCAATTTTTTTTAATTTTTTTTGATTCAACCAACCTTGACCATTAAGATTCTTAAAGGGGACTTGAAAATGAATAATATTTTTCTTAGAAAAAAGCAAAGGCAGACTTCCATCAGAAACAAAGAAAAAGGCATCATATTTTCTGGTGACCAGCCACTTGGTCAAGGGAGTCACCTCAGGCCGAAAAATATTTTTGATAAAATTAACTTTTTCTAAAGATAAACCAAACCTCTGCGCAATCGCTTCTTTAACTTCCCCGTCATCCCAAAAAACATCTACCTCAGCTCCGCTTTGACTCAAGCATTCGGCGGCAGACATGATGTAACGTTCGCCTCCACCCAGAGTATCAGGGTAAGGAGAATAAATCCCAATTTTCATTTTTTCCTCCTGGAAACTGATAAAGCTACAAAACCAGCGGCGATTAAAGAAAGAGCAGAAACCATAGCCCCCATTTTAAATGAAAAAGGATGATAAGCAAAGCTCACCTCATGCTCCCCCTCCGGCACCGGAATCGCCCGAAATGAATAATTGGCCCGATAGATTTTTACTTCAACACTATTGATATATGCCTTCCAACCAGGATAATAATTGTCTGACAAAAAAAGAATTCCTGGCTTTTCAGATTCAATTGTCAAATCAATTTTGTTTTCAGAATACTTTTGAATATTAACGATCGGCTCACTCTCAGGCAACCCCTTTAATTCAAGTGGCTCTAAATCTTCCTCTAAAATAACTATTTTTCTTAGGTCAGTCTTTTCACTAAGCAATTGATTTACAATTGCCTGAGGTTCTTTAACGGTTTTATAGTTGTAAACCATGAAAGCCCGAGGAAAAGCTTGAAGATTACGGTAAACCTCATACTTTTCGTCTTTATAAACCAACTTGAACTGATCCGGGTAATCCCAATAATTAAAAGCCCATGGAAATTGCTTGTCTTCAACAGCGTGTAAAATATATCGACCATTTAGTAAATTTAGTAATTTCATCGTGTACTTGCCTCTTCTCCCCAAACTAACTCCCCGAGTTGAAGGCAGCTTGATCCGACCATCGTTGCCGGCCTTTAGCAGTTCGCCATATCTTTGAATATAAAGCGGATCATAGCCATTAAATCCCTGGATTTGGAAATAATTTTGCATCTCCATGCCAAAATAGCCAAAGACTCTTTCATGGTCATTTTCTTGATTAAGAAATGTTAAAACCGGTATTTGGGGGTAAACGTGTTCAGCTCTATCAAAAGGCAGCCATTTGTTACTGAATCGAAAAAGGTCAAAACTAGCTAGTAAGATGACAAATAAAAGAATCAAGCTTGAAATTCGTCTCAAAAGAGTATTATGTTTTCGGAAAAGCTTTACAAGCAAAACAAAAAAGAGAGTTGTCCCGAAAAAAACTATCACCATCGCTGTCGGTAAAATCGTGTTTCTTTTGGCGATTGAAACCTGGTCATCAAGAAAAGGAGATTTAAAAAATAATATTCCCCAAATTCCTAAAACTAGCAGTAAGAATATCGAAAAGGTCAGCAAAACCGCTTTTAGTTTTTTACTTGACAATCTCAACCTCAATTGATCAAAACCAAATCCCGCTAAAATTGCCAACGAAAAACTTAGCAAACCATTAATTCTGGCAGCAGCACTACTTGAAAAAACCGGTACTTTAAACTTGAGGATTAGATCTAGTAAAAAAGTCGGGTGCCTTAATATTAGCGAGGCAAAACTCAAAACAATAAAAAAGAATACCAGGGGATTTCTTCCCCCTAGTAAAGCCAACAAGGCAAGCATGAGAGGCACCACCCCAACAAAGCCGGACCATTCAGCGTAGTGACCATACCAATCATTACGGGTAACAGGATTTCCATAAAAGTCTGGCGAAAAAAGAGTTACCAAGTACTGCCAAGGGATTATTTCATTAATCTCTAAAAAACTGCCTCTGACCGAAAGATGATGAAGTTCAAAGCTTGGTAACAACTGAACCGAGGCTAGTAATATTCCTAAAATAAAAAAAATCAAGCAAAGGAAAAAGGATTTTACCTTTCTCAAGGTCACTCCTCTCCAAACCAGATAAATTAATGAAAACAAGGTGACGTACAGGCTAATTTGCAAATGGCCTGAAAAAAATGAAGCCGCCATAGGAAAACTTATTAACAGCAACGAAAAACCGGAAAGTTTCGAAAAGCTTCTCTCGATCCCATATAAAACCAGAGGCAACCATAAAAGAGAGTAAGCCAGAGTACCATAGGCCATCCAAACGGTAATAAAACCACAAAACATAAAAGCAATTGAGCTCATAAGGGCTGCAGATTGACTCATTTTTAATTGACGACAAAAAAGAAAGGTAAATATTCCAGCCAAAAATGGTTGTAAAAGAATCAGGTAGCTCCAAGCATGAACTTCCGGAAGAAAAATAAACAGAAAATTTAATGGGTGAAAAACAGCTGATTGGTAATTTCCTAAAAAAGGATTGCCAGAAAAATTGTTTGGATTCCAAAGAGGTATCTGGCCGCTTCTGAAAATTTCCAGAGTCAGGTGTTTCCAGGGGTACATTTGGGTAACTACATCCGGCATGGCGTTATTTTTTACCGGAAGACCAAAATAATATTGCCAAGGGGGAAAGGCCGTGACCAAATGGTCTGCTGGAAACGGAACCAAGCCTTTAAACAAGTATGGCCCGGCAAAAATAGTCACCAAAAGGAAAATGACCAAAAGCGGCCAATACTTATTAAGAAATTTTTTGTAATCTAATTCTTTCAATTTCATTATTTCTGCATTCTATATTCTGTCTTCAATATCTTAATATCTTGGTTATGTTCAAGTCGTTCAAGTCGTTCAAATCGTTTAAGCCTTACTCTGCCCTATGCCCTATGCCCTAATTACTCCGCCAGCTGGCGGATTTCTGTCTTCTATCTTCTGTATTCCGTCTTCAATATCTTAGTATCTCAGTATCTTGGTTATGTTTAAATCGTTCAAAATGTTTAAAGCGTTTAACAATGTTTAAATCGTTCAAATCGTTTAAGCCTTACTCTGCCCTATACCCTACGCCCTACGCCCTATGCCCTATGCCCTATTCCTCCTCTGAATTTCCCAGAGCCGGGCATAGGTCATAAACCGACTAAACATTTGAAAGATAACCTCAATCCAGCCAACGGTTCCATCTCTGATCCCCTGGAGTTTGATGCCCCGATACCAAAACTCAGTCAGCATCATTCTCAATATTCGCCACCAGGTCACCGGCGGATGACCACCAGGATAATCTTTATAAAGCAAATTGGCCTCAATTTTCGACCACTTTTTGGTTTTTTCGACCATTGAAGAAAGATCCCGGTGAGTCAGGTGGATCATCGGTTCTTTTAGACGGCTGATTTTCCCCTCAAAAACCGGATCTTCGTGAAGATCTCTTTCCCAACGCTTGAGTGCTGTTTTCAGATAAAGCCGCTTAACATAGTCAGGCCAAGCTCCCCCAAAACGCATTTCCTGACCTAAATAAAAGTTTCGACGAGGAATTTCATAAGCAGAAAACTCTTTTGACCTCATCGCCTTCTTAATTTCCTCTCCTAAAGCGGGCGTGGCTCTTTCATCGGCATCAAGATAAAAAATCCATTCCCCCTGAGCTTCTTTTAAACCCCGATTGCGCCAGCGGGAAAAATTCACTCCCTGGGCGATATCGGCAACAATTCGAGCCTGAAATCTTTTTGCGATCTGGCAGGTTTTATCAACTGAGCCAGAGTCAATCAAAATAATTTCGTCTGCCAACTGGCGGACTGATTCAAGGCAATCTTTAATCATTGTCTCTTCGTTTTTTGCGATGATCACTACCGAAAGCATCATTTTCTTTTTCATCTTAAAGCCCTCTTTCTACTCAAATTGTTCAAAGCGTTTAACAATGTTTAAGTCGTCTAATTCGTTCAAATCGTTTAAAGCGTTTGACAATGTTTAAATCGTTTAAGCCTTACTCGCCCTATGCTCTATACCCTACGCCCTTCGCCCTATGCCCTATGCCCTATGCCCTGTGCCCGATACCCTAATTTCTATTTCCTTTCATGATAAAGCACATCAATTAAAAAGACAGCCAACATCAACCAAGCCCCTCCTAAGAAAAAACCACCGATCAGATCACTCAAATAATGAACCTCTAAAAATAATCGGCTAACAGAAATCAAGAAAATCAAAACCGCCAGAAAAAAACTGATCATTAAAAACGATCTCAGTGAGATGGGCAAAAACCGAAAAATCAAATAATTCAACAAACCGTAAAAGTAAGTCGCGATCGTTGCGTGACCGGAAGGATAAGAATAGCAATCACCATTGTTAAGGCAACCAAAAGGCCGATAACGACCAAAATATTTTTTAAAAAAGATGCTCAATAAATAACTTCCTAAAAGACTAACTAAGGCCACGACCGCGGCTCTTTTTCTTCTTTTGTTGACCATGATCAAAGCCAGTAATATAAAAATTAAAATAATAAAAAATGGACTGGCCATCTGGGTAACAAAATTAAAAAACAAGCCGATCAAAGGAGTTTTAAAACCAATAATCCAATCAATAACCATCTGGTCATAGTCTTTCATTCTTGGAGAATAAACCTCTCCCCAAACATCCAAAAAAGAAACAAAAAAACCAAAAGCCGCTGAAAATAAAAGGAAAAGACGATAACCCGGATAGGTTCTGATTCGCTGACTTAAATCCTGCTTCTCAAACTTTAGCCATTGTTTAATTTTCATCTTATCTGACTAAACGATTCAAAAGAGGCGGTAGTAAAATGAGGATTCCCAGAAGCGCCAAACCAACAGAAAGTAAAAGCATCATTCCGGCCGAAACATCTTTGATGATTTTTGCCTGAGGATGATAGTCTTTGGTTATCCAATCAACAATTTTTTCAATCACCGTGTTGGCCATTTCAATCGTAAACCCCCAAAAAATTGCCATGATCAAAAGCAAGTATTTTTCAAAACTAATTTTTAACCAAAGACCTAAAAGCAAAACAAAGAGTGAAACAAGGGCATGGATCAGAAAATTTTTCTGAGTAGAAAACGCATACCAACAACCATTCCAAGCATTATGGAAAGTAAAAGCCCAATTTTTTTTCTGCTGATTAATTTCCTTTTTCTTATCCACGCCAACTGCCTTTTCTAAAATTTCTAATATAAAAGTCGCTCACGGCCACTTTTTGCCATGGCCTTCCTTTAAACAATAGTTTACCACTTTCCCGCAGCAAAGCCAGCTTACTTCTCAAAGGAGCGTAACGCCAACCAAAAAGAAGACGGTTTCTGGTCAGAAAATAATCCTGCAAGTCTCCCCCTACTTGGCTTGAACCAGCGTTAATATGCCAAACCTTGGCCCGAGGCGCATAAACAACTTTGAAACCACGCTTTTTGGCCCGCTGACAATAATCATTGTCTTCTAAATATAAATAGTACTTGTCATCAAGCAGGCCAATCGTTTTCAAAACCTTTTTATGGATCATCATCGCGCAACCGGAAACAAACTCAGTTTCGACCATTTCATCATATTGGCCACGATCAACCTCATCAACCCCCCGATGAGAGCTCAAAACATTTTGCCAGTCAACTATTCCACCGGCATACCAAAGAACCTTCCCCTTTTCCTGAGACCGATAGCGTTGACGATGAAATTCATGGCCGGGGGCAAAATATATTTTTGGCCCTAAAATTCCAATTTTATCGTCAAGCTTTGCCGCTTTTAGTAAATTGACGACTAAGCGCTTGTCGAGAATGGTGTCATTATTGACTAAAAGTACCCAATCAGCCCGACGAGCCAAAGCTTTTTGGAGACCCAAATTATTCCCCCCGGTAAAACCTAAGTTTTTTTTTGTTTGGGAAAAATGATAGTCCGAGTTTTTTTGAGCTAAAGACTGAAGGTTTTCCTTCGAACCATTGTCAACCACAATGACCTCGAGCTGGAAACCTTTGACCACTAAGTCTCTGGTTGATTTTAAACAATCTTGAGTCAGCTTAAGGTCATGATAATGCAAAACAACAATGGCAACCTTGATTTTTTTAAACCTGCTTTTGAACATTGGTTAACTTGTGATTTTATTCAAGGATAATCTTAATTCTGGCCGTGTCTAGTTTTGCCTCATACCCCATAGTTGACTTGACCATCACCCGGTAAAGTTTTCTGCCCTGACTCAAGCTGATTTTCTCAGACTCCGCCCGATAACCCTGAGAACCCTCAGCACTGACTTCACTGTGCCAAACATCATGCTTATCGGAAACATTATAAAGCTTTGCATAAACCTTGCCATTGGCCGTCGGAATTCTTAAAGTTGCCTCAAAGATTATTTGCTTAGCATTAGGATAGTTTGCCGTATCAATCACTGCCTCGATCCCCTCTAATCCTTCATAGGTCTGACTATTTGTCGAGCCTCCGCCCAAAGGGATATAGAGCTCTTTAACGATGATTGAGTCAGGCGCCGTCTGGTTAACCACTGGTTCCTTCAAAACAGTCGCCGATGAAATTGCGGCCAAACAAGCTTCAGGACAAAGACTATTTTCTTCAGAAAGATTGGCGGCCATTGTGCTTTCCTTGATCGTCTCCTCGAGATCAGAGTCATCCACCGCTGGTCTAGAAAACTCAAGCGGCTCAACCCCCTCATCTTCTTGACTGGAATTGACTTGACCCTCATCAAGAACAAAAAATTCCCGATAATTTAAATAAACCAAGTTAGCCAAGATTAAGGCAAACAGCCCCACCAAGACAATCACCTTCCACCAACGATGATTATCCCTTGCCTCTCCTCCGGTGATATTGGTTGAATCAGTTAAATTATTTTCCATGATTACCCTGTCTTAATGAATTAATTCATTAAGACAACTTGCGCTTAAACTTTAAGATATATTTTTCAGTCGAAGTTTTGGCTTTTTCAACCAAAACTTCAGTCAGCCAATGAGAGGTTTCTTTAGCCAGCTTTTTCATTTCCCGGTTAAATTCATTGATCGGTAATTCTTGCTGCTTAAAACCTTGAGACTCCCAAATCTTGGCAAAGGTCACCAGAGCTGAAAAAGCTTGAAGCAAACTCAAAACCAAACCATGCAAGCCATCTTGATACGCCTTACGGGCAAAAAATGTTGCTAAAAACTCCCGAACCGGAAAACGAAGCGCATCATGCCAATTAATTTTTTTATTTTTTGCCAAATAGACCCGAGCGTCATTTTCCGAATAAAGTCGATTGAGCTTGTTAATAAATTGAGAAATTGTCTGGTAATTATAATGGACCAAGTGATTTTTCAACTTGGCTGATTTTCCGGTTAATTTTGGCTGTTCATGAACACTCTCACAAGGTAAACGTGCCTGGCCCTTTTTGAAAAAACGAAGTTGATAATCAGGGTACCAGAATTCATTCTTGATCCATTTACCGAAAATCATGTTTTTTCTGGGGATCCAGTAGCCGGCAAATGAGTCAACCGCCGCCACTTTTTTTATTTCTTTTCTTAATTTTTCATCAACTCGCTCATCAGCATCTAAATACAAAATCCAATCACCGGTCGCGGCTTCAAAAGACTTTTGTTTGTTAATATGAAACATGAGCGGGTTCTCACGAACAATAATCTTTATCTCAGGCTTGCTCCACTTCAGTGAACTGATCACTTCAACTGTTTTATCGCTACTTCGACCATCGACAACCACCACCTCATCCGCCAAATCACGAATCGACTCCAAACATTCTTTAATGTTTTTCTCTTCGTTATAAGTGGCCAGGCAAACTGAAATCTTTTTCATTTTATTTTTTTATCGCTCCCGCGACTAATTTAACCGAACCAATCACCTTGTCCTTCGCTAAAAGCAACATCGCTATTGAATAAATTATAGCACCAAAAGCAGCTAATAAACCGATCATTAATAAGTTTTGGCTAAAATAAGGCCGCAACAAGTAAACTGCAGTTCCCATCAACAAGGCTCCCAGCATCGGCCAACCAACATTTTCCCAAATAGCAAAATTAACAAATCTTTTAACCAGCCAAACCGGAATAACCACTAAAGAGCTGACTACTAAAGCGGCCAAAGCTACCCCATGATATCCCCACCAAATTATAAATAATGGAGTGAAAACCCAAGTCAAAACTGTCCACATCATCATCAGCTTTAAAGTGGTTTTGATTCGCCCAGTCGCATTGAGAGTGTTTGTCAAAGTGGTAGAAACTGCTGAAAAACAAGCCTGAAAACAAAAGAAATATAGACTCAGCAGAGCCGGTTGCCATTTTGTGTATCGTGGTAAGTTTTCCACCAAAGACGAAGCCAAGATGCTTAAACCAACCAGGGCCGGAAATGTCAAAGTACAAACCGAAAAAAGAGCTTTTTCAACTCCATTTTTCAGAGCTGGGAGGTTTTTTTGAATCCGCGAATAGGCCGGAAAAGTAACCTTATTAACACTGTCCATAATAAACCTAAGGGGAAAATTGGCCCATTTTTGAGCCCAACCAAGGTAACCAACCTGGGCCAAGGGCAATATTTTTCCTAAAAAGACTATTAACAAATCATCTTTCACCAGGGCCAGTAAGCTATTGACTTGAAAAGGAACCCCAAAATTCAAAAGACTCCGAGCACTTTTTTTGTCTAGCTTCAGACCCGGCTTCCACGGCGATAAAAGATAGATCAAAATTAACCCAGAGATTCCCCGAGCTAAAACTGCCCAGGAAAAACTGGCTACTCCAAATCCTTGCCAAGCCAAATAAACGGCGATTAAATTAAAAAATATTGTTTCAGCAATCTGGGGGATAACCAGGCGGTTAAAGTCTAACTTGCGCTCTAAAAGTACTGAAGGAATTGTTTTTAATGAAGAAAGGAAAAAGGAAAAGACCAAGGCTCTGAATAACCAAAGGCCAGCTTGATCTAAGCGGTAAAAACGAGCTACCAAGCTTGAACCCAGTAAGGCAATGATTGCCAAAAATATCACCAGTACTTGCTGAATCGTAAAAGTGGTTTTCAGGTCACTCTCAGTTAATTTTTCTTTTTTTTGGATTAAGGCAGCGGCCAAACCAATATCAGAAAAATAATTTAAAAAGTTAACTGCGGCCGTGACCACAAAGAAAATGCCAAAAATCTCCGGAGCTAAAAAGATCGTCAACAAAAACATCGCCCCAAAGTTAACCATCTGGAGAAAAAAGGTTCGAGAGGTTAAGGCCACCACCCCGGCCACCGAGCGCTTTCTAACGGTTTTTAAATCAAGTTCGCTCACAATGATTATTTTAACACGAGAAGAAGCTAAAGACTAAAATCATCATTAAAAATAAACCTTCGGGTGCTTAAATTCAAATTTCTAGGTCAAACTTTTTTCTTAAATTGATTACTTGGTCACGGGTCTTAGCTGCCTTTTCAAATTCCAGCTCCCGAGCCATTTCCCTCATCCGGCGGTGGAGTTTTTTAATTAATTTTTTAGCCTCACCTGGGGTGAGGCCTTCTTCATCAACCTTTTCTTCTTCTTTTTTTTCAACTAGCCGGTCCCTGATCGGTTTTTGAATAGTTTTGGGGGTAATATTGTGCTTGAGATTGTAATCCAACTGGATCCGACGGCGGCGCTTAGCCTCAGACATGGCTTGCTTGATGGCCGGCGTTTTTTCATCAGCGTAAAAAATTACTAAACCGGCGGTGTTGCGGGCCGCCCGGCCCATGGTTTGGATCAGAGCCGTCCTACTTCGCAGAAAACCCGGCTGATCAGCGTCTAAAACCGCTACCAAAGATACTTCCGGTAAATCTAAACCCTCTCGCAGTAAATTAACCCCAACGATGACATCATAACTGCCTTTCCTTAAATCAGCCAGAATTTCTGTCCGCTCCAAGGTATCAACATCTGAATGGAGGTATTGGACGAGAATTTTCCCCCCGCTGGATAACACCCGGTGTTTCTTATCGTTAACACCGGGTGTTTCTACCTCAGGCTGATATTCAGACAAATATCGACTAAGCTCTTCGGCAGTTCGCTTGGTTAAAGTGGTCACCAAAACCCGCTCCTTTTTTTCTTTTCTCTTTAAAACCTCTTCAATCAAGTCTTGGATCTGGCCTTCGCTGGAACGAACCTCGACCTCTGGATCCATGACGCCAGTTGGCCTAATCATTTGCTCAACCACTTTATTTTTTGATTTTTCAATCTCCCATTCATTAGGAGTCGCCGAGAGAAAAAGCGCCTGGGGCACTCTTTCTAAAAATTCATCAAACTTTAGCGGCCGATTATCAAGCGCTGAAGGTAACCTAAAACCAAAGTCAATCAAAGTCTGCTTGCGGGCCTGGTCGCCCCGGTACATCCCTCTGATCTGGGGAACCGTCATGTGCGACTCGTCAATGACAATCAAAAACTTATCCCCATACTGGTGCCAAAAATATTCAAGTAAAGTTGAAGGTGGCTCTCCCGGCAAGCGACCATCAAAATACCGGGAATAATTTTCAATTCCATTGACATAGCCCATTTCCTTAATCATTTCCAAGTCATAATTAACCCTTTGGTGAAGACGGTTCGCCTCCAGCTCCCGACCGGCTTTTTTTAACCGTTGGGTCTGAAGCTTTAGGTCTTCCCGGATCTGACCAAAGGCTTTATTAACAATTTTTTCGTCAGCGATATAATGCTTGGCCGGAAAAATAAAAACTTTTTCCAATTCTTTTTGTTTGCTTTCAAAAACCGGTCGAGTCGCTATCTGCTCAACTTGATCGCCTTTCATTGAAATCTTGATAACCTTGTCAAGGTAAGAAGGATAGATTTCAACTCTTTCACCCCTTACCCGAAAGAGACCCCGACTCAATTCCATTTTAGAGCGCCGGTAAAAAAGAGTCACCAAAGATGAAAGTAATTTTTCAAAACCTATCTTTTGACCAACCTTTAACTCCAAAACCCGACGCTGATATTGTTCCGGTGAACCCAAATTGTAGATACAAGAAACCGAAGCAATGACAACCATATCTTTTCGAGACAAGATTTGGCTGGTCGCCTCCAGCCTCAATTTCTCAATCTCATCATTGACATCGGTCTCTTTAGCAATATAGGTATCGGTTTGGGGCATATAGGCCTCTGGCTGATAATAGTCGTAGTAGGACACAAAATAACCAACACCGTTTTGAGGAAAGAACTCCTTGAACTCTTGATAAAGCTGGGCCGCCAAAGTCTTATTGTGGGAAATGACCAGGGTCGGTAATTGAAGTTTTTGGATCAAATGAGCGACAGAAAAAGTTTTGCCCGAGCCAGTCACCCCCAGCAAAACCACCCAAGGACCATCTTTTTTTAGAAAGTAATTAGTTAGTTTTTTGATCGCCTCCGGCTGATCACCGGTTGGTTTAAAGTCGGCCTTGAGTTTAAATTTCATCTCGCCAGCTATTTTACCACTATCACCCCCCTTACTCTCTACCCCAATTTGGTGGTATAATGGTGGATTGCGCTATGGCACAATCCACACTCCCCAACTAGATTGGGGATCTATAAAAAATAACTAAGGATTATTACTGTATAACTGTATAGATTGTATAGATTCCCATTTACATGGGAATGACGATATTTTTTAGATTCCCCCGAAGTTTCGTGGGAATGACAAATAACCATGAAAAAAATCAATCATCTCCAAACCATCCATATTAAAGGCGCTCGTGAGCATAACCTGCAAAACATTAAAGTCAAAATCCCCAAAAATAAATTGGTGGTTTTTTCCGGGGTTTCCGGATCCGGTAAGTCCAGCCTGGCCATGGACACATTGTATGCTGAAGGCCAGCGGCGATATGTGGAATCTCTTTCTTCATACGCCCGCCAGTTTTTAGGGATGATGCGGCGGCCAGAGGTCGATACCATTGAAGGCCTATCGCCGGCCATTGCCATCGATCAGCATGGCTTGTCCCATAATCCTCGCTCAACCGTAGGTACCAGTACTGAAATCTATGATTACCTTAGACTACTCTTTGCCCGAATCGGCCACCCACATTGCCCGAAATGCAACCGAGAAGTTTCCCGCCAAACCAGTGTTAGCATCACTAACCAAATTATTGAAACAATCAAAAAAAAGCTCGCCACCCAAAAGACAGCTCGCTACCTGATTCTTTCCCCCGTCGTCCGGGACAAACGAGGCGAGTTTTCTAAACTTTTGGACAACCTTCAGAAAAAAGGGTTTGAGCAAGTCCGAATTGACGGCCGAATCTATAATCTCGATGAAGAAATTTGGTTGATCAAAACCAACCGCCACCATATTGATGTCATCGTTGACCGCCTCAGTCTGGTGGGAAAAAAAGAATTTACCGAAAAAAAGTATTATCAGCGAATATTAGACGCCGTTGAAATTTCTCTTGATTTGTCTGATGGTCTGGCTACCTTGAGCGAATTCAAAGGCCGAGCCTTTAATTTGCCCCAAAAACCAACCAAGCTTAAAGACTCCGTATTTTCCCAACGATTTGCTTGTCCAAAGTGCAATCTCTCGCTCAGCGAAATTGAACCAAGACTATTTTCCTTTAATTCTCCTCAAGGTGCTTGCCCTAAATGCAACGGCATCGGCGCCACTTTGAAAGTTGACCGCTCCCGAGTCTCCCCTTGGCGAGCCGATATGCTTGAAGCCCAGTACTACAAAACCAATTCAGATATTGTTCGCCAGGAAATCGAAAAGATGATGACCCGAGAAACTTGCCCCAAATGCGAGGGGAATCGGTTAAAAAAGGAAGCTTTAAGCGTGACCATTGACCAAAAATCGATTGCCGAAGTGGCCGCCATGTCGTTGCAAAATTTACTTGAGTGGAGCCAAAAAATTAAAAAATCTCCGGAAACAAATTTGGAAAAAGAAATATCTTTGCCGATTTTCAATGAAGTTATTTTTCGACTAAATTTTTTGGTCGCTGTTGGAGTTGAATATTTAACCTTAGACCGAACCGCCTCTACTCTCTCGGTCGGGGAGGCCCAAAGAATCCGCCTGGCTTCCCAAATCGGAACCGGCCTGACCGGTGTTTTATATATCTTAGACGAACCAACCGTTGGTCTTCATCAACGAGATACCCAAAGATTAATTAAAACCCTGATCGGACTGCGTGATCTGGGCAACACGGTCATCGTCGTTGAACATGACCAAGAAGTTCTTGAAGCGGCTGATTATATTGTCGACTTTGGTCCAGGCGCCGGTAAAATGGGCGGCCAAGTAGTCGCTTTTGGCACCCCAGCTCAAATTAAAGCTAATCACAAATCTTTAACCGGCCAATATTTGTCAGGGAGGAAAAAAGTTCAATCACACCCCGGGGGTGTGTCGGAAACCATCTGGGACACAAAAACTCAGCTAACACCGGGTATTGAATGGCTCACCATCTCCGGCTGCCAAGAGCACAATCTTAAAAACATCACCGTCATGTTTCCTTTAAGAACCTTCACTTGCTTAACCGGAGTCTCTGGTTCTGGCAAATCAACTCTGATCCACGACACTCTTTACCCAGCCGTTAAAAAAGCTTTAGATAAATATTGGAAAATTCAGCCCGGCCAACATGACAAGCTCGAAGGCACTGAAAAAATTGACAAGGTCTTACTGGTCGACCAATCCCCCATTGGCCGAACTTCCCGCAGTAATCCGGCCACTTACACCGGCGTTTACACTGAAGTCAGAAAACTTTTTTCCGAAACCAAAGAAGCCAAACTAAGGGGCCTAAAACTGGGTCATTTTTCTTTTAACGTCGAGGGGGGTCGGTGCCCACAGTGTAAGGGCCAAGGTGTCATTCGAGTTGAAATGCAATTCTTGCCTGATGTTTGGGTAGACTGTGAGTCATGTCACGGCACCCGCTTTAAAAATGAAATCTTAGAAGTCGAATACAAAGAAAAAAACATTACCCAAGTTCTTAAGATGACAATTGGAGAAGCTTTAGAATTTTTTTCCGCTTTTCCAAAAATCTTTAAAAAACTGGCTGTTTTAAAAAAAATCGGCCTTGACTACCTGGAACTTGGTCAAGCCTCACCAACTCTTTCCGGCGGCGAGTCGCAACGGTTAAAGCTTTCCCGAGAATTAGTTAAACCGGCTAAAAGCCATACTCTCTACTTATTGGATGAACCAACCACCGGCCTACATTACGCTGATGTTGAAAAACTGCTCACCGTGATTCGAGAATTGGTCGGCAAAGGCAACAGTGTCATTGTCATCGAACATAACCTGGATGTCATCAAAAATGCCGACTGGATGATTGATCTAGGGCCGGAAGGTGGCGAAAAAGGCGGTCGAATTATTGCCGAGGGTACTCCAAGAAAGATTGCCGCAAGCTCCAATTCTTATACCGGCAAATACTTAAAAAAGGGGAAATATAGTAAAAAAGCTTGATACCAAGAGAGATTAGTTTCAACTTTTTCACTGTGATGATCTTTATTTGAAAATGTTTCGATTGCCACTGTTGAAGTATTTTTATTGCCAAGCTTCTAGCGTACGATATTCAACTTCTGCCCCTCTTTCTTTTGCCGCCTCAATTCCTTGCTTCATTCCTTTCGTAATTCCAAGATCAGTATAGACAACTGTGACCTCTGCGTTTTGACCCCAAAGAAAACCTGCCTGGATCCCAAGCCTTCTTTCTTTCGGATCATTATCATCTAAAATACCTGGCTGGGTGAAAAGTAAGTGTGAGGCATAAGGCTGTTCCTTTCTATCCAGGCAATCACTCATAGCAGCTCGGGCATAACATTTGTTCATCTCCACATCACCTGCAAATGGACTTTCAATAACCACAAGCTTCTTTTCAATCTCTGACTTTGACAATTTCTCCATTGTGCTCGAAGCTTACAGTAATCTTTGATTTATTGCAAGTTTTGTGATCTAACAAAAAACTACTTTAAGCTTGATAACAGCAATCCAGCTGCCTTGACGATAAAGTCGTTGCGGGCGGGTAAATATTCTGAAATAATTTTTGGAGGGAAAACGCAGTGGGGCAGAACGAGCAAGGAAAGCAAAAAATTACAAGCCAATTATATTTTTTTTAAAGCATCAACTGTTTTCTTCAAGAGAATAGCATGCCGCTGAGGTGTTTTTGCCCTCTCAGAACCTTCTCCAAACAAGATAACTTCCCTTTCAGCAATTCTGTCAAGGCAAGTTACGGTCCCTGACTCGAATTGTTTTTCGGTCAAGTCAACCTGCTCACCATCCGAAAGAATAATCCAATAGTGGTGCTCATGATCACAGACAACCAAAAGGCCATCACACAAATCCTGAACCACTAAAGCCGTCACGGCGCATTGACCATACTCAGGCAAACCTTCTGTCCACTTCTCTGCCATCGGTGGATAGCATGTATCTTTTCCCCAAGATTGACGGAGAGCTTGGTTTATCCGTTCCTTGTTCATTTAAAAATTGGCTTGCAATTTCATATAACGTTTCGGTATATCTGCCTGCCCGCTTAAACATCCGTAGGATTTTTGGCGAGGCTTGCCCGCCCTTTTGGCGGGAGGTTAGCTGATTTTTCTAATGATCCTAAAATCTTTGATATCTGTTTCTTTAACTTCAAAAGATCTTTCTTTGAAGTGGCCCATACTATACTCATCTCAATTCCAAAGTAATGGTGAATCAACTTATCGCGCATTCCAGCAATTTCGCGCCATTCTACATCTGGATGCTTGTTTCTGAAAGATACTGGCAGATTTTTGACTGCTTCGCCGATAATTTCGATCCTTCTAACAACTGCATCTTGAGTCTTGATGTCCCTTGAAAATTCTTCCTCCGAAAAACCTTCAATAAATCCCTCGATTTCCTCAATACTTTCAAGAACATGCTTAAGAAAAATTTTAGGATCTTTTTTCATAAATTACCTGCTGCTCTTTTAAAATAATATCCTTGAGCAGTGGATGAATTGAGCCATAGGTAAGAAGGTCGACTTTTTGACCTAGTTTATCTTCCAGGTCAAACTGCAGCTTGACTAGATCAAGTAAACTTTTGCCATCCTCTAGCTGAACTAAAACATCGACATCGCTTTTTTTTCCTGTTTCATCCCGAACCACCGAGCCAAAAAGAGCTGCCTTAAGCACTCCCTGGGACTCTAAAACAGGAATAATTTTCGTACTGATATCTTGGATTGTCATTAAATTGATTTTAACACAGAAGACAAGAATACAAAAGAAAAATCAGCAAATTTGGGCGACCCAGCCCTTCGCGAAGGGCTGGGGCCGTGTTATGCGCTGTAACAAAAAATCCTTAATAAACTTATTTTCCAATAGCCGCGAGTACAAAGACCGCCACAAAACTAATAATCCCAAGCCCAACCAATGTTCCAAATAGCCCCAGCAGATACTTCCTGCTAATATACCTATATTGTTTTGGAACCAGTAAGGCAAGAGCAATGAGAAAAGAAAGTCCTGTAACTAGACTAACAATCTCGTAAAAAGGCAGCTTTAGGAAAGCTAACGCAAGATTTACTACCGCAACTACAATACCAGCTACCAAAGCAATTTTTCCTTTCCTTTTTTCTGAATCATCTTGACCAGGTAATTCGGAAGTAGCAACTGCTACATCTTGGTCCAAGCTCTTGCCCGTTTCACTTGGGGATACTTGTGGCGAAACTTCATTGGGAACTACGTTAGGGGTTGCTACTGATTCTTCTATGTTGTCCACCTCCCTTCAAAAATCGCTGGATAATTATTAATAATTTTTTTGTTATGGCGTATAACGTGCGCGAGTATGCGAAGTTTATTTTATCAAAAAGTTTACTTTTTGGAAAATAAATTTAGCGTAGCGTCGTATACTCGCTGTTAGACGAAGTGCGCTTTCGCGCACGAGTCTGACGGCGAGGTACTCGCGCACGTTAGCCAAAATACCTTTGAATTTTCAAAATGCGCGAAGCGCATTTTGGCTAACGTTCCGGTATATCTGATGTTGATTCCGAAACTTGTAGTACAATTTTAGGATTTAACTACAAGTAATGGAAGCAATATGGGTCGAGGATCTGCAAGATTCGAGCCAGATATACCGTGTTGTCCGACCTGAGCAGAACAAGGTTAACAATTCTGCGAAAGTGCAACGTGGCCGAACGACCTCAGGGAGTGAGGAGTTATTCATTCAATTTTTCTCTGATTGAAACTGAAGCCATTCCAGGGTATCTAAAACCGGTTGGATGTTCTCCTCACCTGAACTTTGTATCGCTTCCTTGATTATTTCACCAGCTGCAGCCTCGATGCTCAAGTCCTTCCTGGCAGCCCTTCCAACTATGCCTTCAGCAAAAACAGGCCAAGGACAACCCTTTTGATACCCAGGAGACTTTTCTCTTTCTTCAGTCATGATTCAAAAGCTTAAATTGAATGAATAATTTCGGACAACGTTTCGGTATATGGAAAGTCAGGTGATTTTAAAATTGGTTAGCCCTGAAAAATCGCCTGATTTGGGCGATTCAGCCCCATATACCGTGTTATGTGATGTTTTTCAAGCAACCACTGTTAACATTCTGTTTCAACTTCGAACCTGATTAACTTATTTGGATTTGCCTTGTCAAAATTTGCAATGTAGGAAACAACTTTTTTATCATCATCAAATATGTATGGCAGAAGTTTCCTATCTTCAGAAAATAAACTCTGCAAATTTTTAATTTCAGCTTCTGTTAACCATTCTAACTTACCTTCATCATCTTTCTTTTTTGCCTTCCCCCCGGCATAGTCAGCAACTAAAATATAGTTGCAAAACTCTCTGTTTTCATCAAAGGCTGGAGAATGACCGATTCCAATTGCTCTGAGGCGAATGTTTTTTATTTTAACTCCAGTCTCTTCAAGCAATTCTCGCCTCGCGCACTCGAAAACTCCTTCCTTGAACTTTTTTCTACCTCCTGGGGCAATCCAAATTCCTGGAAGAATCTTTTTGTGCTCGCTTCTATGAAGCATCAGGTACTTTTCACCTTTCTTGATAAAACACTGTATAGAAGCTGAAATCGGTTTAGAAGACATATTTTTATAGATGTTTGAAAAATGCCATATAACGTTTCGGTATATGGGAAGTTCCGAACTCATTTTTTTCGGAATTTGGGTGAGCCCGATTCAGCTTAACTATTGCCTACGGGCGAAACCCATATACCGTGTTATCGGATGTAATCAAAAATTTTTACTTAAACTGGTACTCTTTAATCTCTGCGGTTTGTAAAACAAAATCAAAAAAATCTTGATTTGAAATGTTTGGATTAAAATACCTATTAATGACTTTAGCGACAAATGCATGGGTAACAATAAGGACATTTTTTCCTTGATAAATTTTTTTGATTTTATCCAAGCCTTTGAAAACTCTTTTTTGAACTTCTAAGATAGTCTCACCATTTGTAGGCGCATCGTCGAATATCCTTGTAATGTTTTTTTTCCAAAGATCAGGATATTTCTTCTCAGCTTCGTTTCTAGTTAAGCCTTCATAGACCCCAACAGACCTTTCGATAAAGCTCAGATCGATAATCATTTTTTGCCCAAGCGGCTTGATAATCTCGGCGGTTTCCAGGGCTCGTTTGAGCGGAGACACAACCACAACCTCTATGCCCAACCTGTCAACAAGTTTTGCTAATTTTTCTGCTTGTCGTTTACCATCAGTATTTAGCGAAAGGTCTGTTGATCCCATATATCGACCCTGCTCATTGAAATCTGTTTTTCCGTGTCTAACAACATATACTTTTGTCATGCCATGAAACGAAGCTGCCAATTTTAAAAATTTTTATTATTTCCGATAACGTTTCGGTATATGCGATGTTCTAGGATGATAAAATCATTTTCCATCATCCGTAAATATGGACGAGTGAAATGAGTCGCATATACCGTGTTATGTGCTGTATGACACAGGCGGCTCACTCTTATCTTCGCTTAATAAGAAAAAACCACATAATTATCAATAATGCAATTACTGTGATCGCAACAACTAGAACAAGGAAGATATTTGATTTTTGTTGTTTGTCGTTAATAATATTGTTCTGGCTATCAGTGCCATAATCATTGTCAATTATTTTTGTTTTACAATCTAATGTGCCCTCCAACCATTTATATCCTAATGAAGGACATGCTCTTCCCCAAGATTTAATTTCTTCAGCTCGATTCCAACCTGTTGGTAATTTATCACATCTGTTAATATCTTCAACAAAAGCGCATTTTTGTTCGGCACCATTTACAATGACGTCTTCACAGTCACCTCTTGCCCCCGAATGCTGTACAGTACAACAAAAAGTGTTTTTTCTGGGTGTGCATACTGATCTTGTCTCAACTTCATCGTAACCAGCAGGACATTGAGATTCGTCAATCATTTGCCAGCCTTCTGGCATTGCACAAGACACGCATTCATCACCCATAAAAAACTCAGAACACTCTTTTGCTTGTTCATTGACTCCATATCGTGGCCTAGCAGGAGCAGCAAAAACTGATGAAGAAATTAGAAATAATAAAGCCAAAACAAAAATAATTGATATTAGGTTTTTTCTCATAATACTTTGATTAGATTTCTATTAAATTTAAATGTCTCAAAAGCGAACCGCCGAGTAATATGGCACATAACGTTTCGGTATATGGGAAGTCAGGTGATTTTATAATTGGCTAATCCTGAAAAATCGCCTGATTTGGGCGACCTAGCCCCATATACCGTGTTATGTGATGTATGACACAATCGCTTAAATTTTCCTTTTATCAAACTACTTTCCCCCTAGGCTACGGCCAGGATCTCTTACAACTTGACCATCGGCTACTCCACTAAATAAGTAAGCAATACTATCGGCAGTAGCACTATCTAGGTTAGCAAATAGTTCACTTGCTTGGTCAGGTGTAAGTTCCATTGATATTGCTGTTTGAATTGTACCACTAACGATTTTGGCCCGTACCTCGGGAGTAGATATTTTAGCCCAAGCTTCTTCGGGGGTAGACTGTCCTTCTTTTGCCATATTTTATGCGCCTCCTTTCGAGGCAGATATAAAAATAGTAAATTTAAGCGACGAGTAATATTTCATCTAACGTGCGCGAGTATGCGAAGTTTATTTTATCAAAAAGTTTACTTTTTGGAAAATAAATTTAGCGTAGCGTCGTATACTCGCTGTTAGACGAAGTGCGCTTTCGCGCACGAGTCTGACGGCGAGGTACTCGCGCACGTTAGCCAAAATACCTTTGAATTTTCAAAATGCGCGAAGCGCATTTTGGCTAACTAGTGTATATGCGAAGTGTTTTTGGGTTATGATACAATAATCGGTATGTTATACGAATTTATAAACACTTAGCCAACTGATTAATTATATCATAAATAATGGAAAAACTACTGAAAATAACAGAAAACGAATTAAGGCTTCGAAATTATAGCAAAAAAACTATCAAGACCTATCTTGCCAATATCAAAAAATATCTTCTATTCTCAAAAAAGAAAAAAATAAAAACAAAAGAAGAGGCATTGACAAAGTATCTTCTTGGTTTAAATAAAAAAGGACGATCTTCTTCGACAATCAATTTAGCTTTAAATGCCGTCAAATTTTTTTATCGTGATGTCCTCAAAAGTAAAGATCAAATTAATATCAAGTATGCCAAACGACCAAGTAAATTACCGGTAGTTTTATCAAAAATTGAAATTAATAAAATGATCGCTTCTGTAAAAAACCAAAAACATAATATACTGATATCATTGGCTTACGGATCAGGCCTCAGGGTTGGCGAGGTAATTAATCTAAGGGTAAGTGACGTTAATATAGATGAATTGACAATTCATATTAAGCAAACCAAGGGCAATAAAGATCGAATTACTGTTCTCCCCAAAAAGCTCAAAATTGAACTTGAACACTTGTTGGCTGAAAAGGACAAGCATGACTATTTATTTGAAAGCGAACGGGGTGGAAAATTGACTACCAGAACCGCTCAAAAAGTATTTTCCGATGCATTGAAACGAGCCAAAATTCAAAAAGAAGCTAGTTTTCACTGTCTAAGGCACAGTTTTGCCACCCACTTACTGGAAAACGGAGTCGACATCCGTTATGTCCAAGAATTATTGGGACACAAAAATATCCGCACCACCCAACGCTACACTCAGGTCACCAACCCAAAACTTAAAAATATCAAAAGCCCTTTATAACTATGGCTCTTCTTTTTCCACCCCGGGGGAATGATCCTCATTTAGATTTAAAAATTGAATCACGCCCCCGGGGTGTGGATAATATAAAGTAAACATACTGAGATGAAAACTATAAAAACTAAACTAAAATCTCTCCCTCAAAAACCAGGAGTTTATTATTTTAAAAATATAAATAATCGGATCATTTATATTGGCAAGGCCTTAAACATTAAAAAGCGAGTCCAAAGCTACTTCCACCAGAAAAAACAAGACAACAAAACTCAAAAAATGCTTGAAGTAGCCCAAGGCCTTGGTTTCCAAGCCACCGGCAGTGAATTCCTGGCCTTATTGCTCGAGGCAAAACTAATTAAAGAGCACCAACCCCAATACAATATCCAATTGAAAGATGGCAAACGCTATCTTTATATCGCCATCAGTAATAATCCGATTAGAATCTTTCCGAGTCGGCGCCCGGAAGATGAAAAAAACTTGCTTGATTGGTACGGACCTTTCCCATCAGGCACGGCTGTTCGAGAAGTTTTGAAGATCCTACGGCGACCATTTCCATATTGCTCTTGTTTAAAACCGCCCCGCCGACAATGCTTATACGCTCATATTAACTTGTGTCCTGGTTGGCAAAATCTCCATTCAAAAGAATACCAAGAAAATATCCGCCAAATCCGCCGGATTCTGAGCGGTCAAGCCAAGTTACTCAGCCGAGACTTGAAAATGAAGATGGCTCAAGCCGCCAAAAATCTTCGCTTTGAGCAAGCCCAAACTTACAAAAATCAACTGGCTTTTGTAGAGCACATCACTCAGGGCTGGCGACCAATTCCCGGTAGCAACGATACTCATCTAAAAGCCCTTTTCAGATTAAGGAAATTAATTACCAGATATCAAGGAATCTCTCTGAGTACTATTAGTAAAATAGAGGGTTATGATGTTTCAAATCTGGGAGACAAGATTATCGTCGGCGCCATGGTCAGTTTTATTGAAGGTGAGCCTGAAAAAAGTTTGTATCGTAAGTTTAAAATTAAATATAGCCCTACCCACCCCGGGGGAAGGCATTCGCCCGCCCCCGGGGTGATTTCTCAAGATCACCTTCAAAACGATCCGGCTTCGATCCATCAGATCATCAACCGAAGACTAAATCACCCTGAATGGCTTTACCCCCAATTGATTTTGGTTGACGGCGGCAAGGGCCAAGTCAGCGCTGCCTTTAAAGCCTTAAAAGAAAATGAGCTGGCCGGTGAAATCGCCATTTTAGGACTCACCAAGAAGGAAGAAACAATTGTTATTCCGAAAATACATAAAGGTAAAATTGCCGGCTTTCAATCACTTAACTACTCCCCCCGCTCACCGGTCCGCCAACTTCTCCAACAAGTCCGCGATGAAGCTCACCGCTTCGCTCAAAAATATTATCGCCTTCTCCACCAAAAGAAACATTCACCAATTAATTGAAAAATATTATCTTGAATTTTTTTGTTACTAACGAGCAGTAACTTTCTCCGGAAGCGTGCCTTTAAAATGCAGAAAACCATTTTTAAACTCTAATACTTCAATCTTTAACCCCTCGACCTCAGCGAGTTTTTGATTGGTAAAATCCTCTAAAGCTTTTTCAACTCGAGAAATGATTTTTGTGGGTAAAGATATCCGGCCAGCCTTGACTTTACTTAAATTAATCACCACAGACCGGTCGCCGGTTTTTTCAATACTCCCAACCACAAAAACCGGATACTCAATGTTTTGGTAGGAAAATATTGAGGAAAAGGAAACCTGATCTTCCTCGATTTTTACTTGTGTCCCTGTAATTGGCCCCAGTTGAGCGTTGACCGTTTCAAACCAAGCGGTTGCTTCTTGACTACTTAACCAGAAGTCAACTTCTGCTTGACCTGAATATTCAACCAAGCAATTAAAACAAAATTGCTCGTCTTTTCCTTCTAATTCAAGACCGGTTTTTTCAATAAAATCCTGAAAATGAGCATAGGAATAATCGATCTTTAGGTCAACTGGCTTTTTTAAGCTTTTAAAGGCAATAAAACCAGCAATGGTCAGTAAAAATAGTAATAATAAAAAAAACCCAAAACAACCAAGAAAAAATTTTGTAACCCGGCTGCGTTTTGCCGGCTCTTCTTCCTTTGAAGAAGTCATCATTGTTTTTCGATTAT
>JBHPGO010000010.1:0-29420 GCA_042570465.1 Patescibacteria group bacterium | reverse complement strand
AGCAGGACCAGACTTTGATTGATTATTTAAAAAACAAGCAATGTTCTCTCGAAATCGCCCTCCACGGATGGGATCATCAAAATAATCCTCCTGAGTTTGCTGAGATCAGTGAGGAAGAAGCTTATCTGAGGCTTACTCAAGGTAAAAATGTCCTTGAGGAAATTTTTGATGATTCAATTATCACCTTTATTCCGCCTCATAACCAATATTCACCTGAGGCGAAAAAGGCCTTAGAAAATACTGGGTTTAAAGTCGTTTCCAGTGAAGGTGATCGTCAGTTTGACTACACGGTTTCAACCTTTGATTCTGAAAAAGATCGATTAAATTTGGTTTCAGAGGTGATTAAGGAGTGTCAAGCTGGCTTGGAGGAAAATAATTTATGTGTTGTCATGCTCCATCCTCAAGATTACGCAACCGATCTTAAACTAGATAAAAGCAAATATCAAAGCTACTTAAAGCTGCTTGATGAGCTAAAGGGGCTAGAGGTTTCTTTAACTACTTTTTCAAATATTACTGAAGATGAATAAAATAATCTTGATTGTTATGGGGATAATGGTGGTGCTCTTTGGTTTCTTGATTGTTCAAAGAAGGCCCAGTGATGAATTAATTGAGCCAGTCAAGATGGTCGACGATCATGAAAATTTAGATGAAGAGAAAACAACTTTAGACGGGTTTCAATATTTTGCCTGGATTCCCGGGTGGGAAGAGACGAGAGCGATTGAATCGTTAAACAAGGTTGGTAATAACCTTCAGGCAATTTCTCCGGTTTGGTATCGGCTTGAAACATCAGGAGAAATTGTCCCGATTAAAACAAATCAAAAGGAAATAATATTAAAGCTTGCCCAAGACATGGGCTTGAAAGTGATGCCGACGGTTTTTAATGAGTTTGATAGTCAGTCAGTCACCAACTTATTGACTGATCAGTTTCTTCAGGAACAACTGGTGACCAAGTTAATTGATCTGGCTCAAGAAAATGGTTATCAGGGTTGGGATTTAGATTGGGAAGAAATTGATCGAGCAGATAATGAAAGGTTTTCAAATTTTGTTCGCTTTTTAGCCGAAGAGCTTCACAAAAATGATTTATTATTATCGGTTACCGTTCACGCTCAGACAGGTCAGTTGGATGATTGGGATGGCTCAAAGGGACAAAATTGGCTGAAACTTGGTCAAAGAGCTGATCAAATTCGGATAATGGCCTATGATTTTCATCACAGTGGAACCGAACCAGGTCCGGTGACGCCTTCAGGAAAACTGAGGGCAGTGATTGGTTTTGCTCTTTCTCAAATTCCTAAAGAAAAGATTGTTTTAGGTTTACCGACCTATGGTTATGATTGGTGGGAAAAGGGTGCTTGGTCACTTCAATACACTGAAGCAATCAAGGTTATTACTGATAATCGTGGCCATTGGCAATATGACTCTCAAGAAATGGCTGTCACTGGTCAATATGTGTTTGAGAATCAAAAACATCAGCTTTGGTTTGAGAATGCCCAAAGCATTGTCGCCAAAATTAATCTTGCCACTGACCTCGGAGTTAGAAACTTTATTTTTTGGAGCCTTGGTGGAGAAGACCAAGATTTATGGGAAAATATTCCCAGCTGAGTAATGTAAGCAAGAATACAGATAGTATACTCTTGGTGGCGATAAGATTAATTAACAAAAGCACAAAAGTATAAGTTGAGAAAGGAGGTAGTAAGATGACTGGAAAAAAATGTTTTACCCAAGCTCAGGCTAAAGAAATTGGGGAAAAATTAGGGTTAAGTTGGGATAAGTTTGATGTTGATCAATTCCGGCGGGGGATGGATGTTGAACTAGAACACGGGCTAATTGATCCTCAAACTAATGTCAGTGATGATGACCCTTTAACGACCGGAAAAATTGCTCTGGCTCATTTGAATGAATTTGCTGACTACTATGATCGCCTAGAAACCATGGAGCAAGAGGCCGAGAGTTATTGGGAGGGAGAGGAAGATTAAAAAAGGGTCTTTGATTTTTCCTAATAATCAGTTAGAATATTCAAATTGATTAAATGAAAAAAAGAATCTTTCTCTTCATATTGTTTTTGCTTCTTTTGTTAGGAGCTGGTTTTTTTGTTTTTTCTGAACCAACTGACCAGGCAGGTCAGGAAACTGAAACTAATCTTGAAGCATCAGAAACTAAAGATTTGGAGTCTGAAGAAAAAACAGCTCTTGACTTACCGCTTAAAGAAAAGGGAGAATTACCAGCAATGGAGATTAAAAAAGATAAAAAATATTTTGCAGTTTTGACTACTGATCAGGGTGAAATTAAAATTGAGTTTTTTGCCATCAAAACGCCGATCACGGTTAATAATTTTGTCACTTTGGCGCAGAAAAACTTTTATGACAAGACTGTTTTCCATCGGGTGATCAAAGGTTTTATGATCCAAGGTGGAGACCCCAAGGGAGATGGAACCGGCGGTCCTGGTTATCAGTTTGATGATGAGCCCTTTGAGGGAAAATACACCCGGGGGACGGTGGCAATGGCCAATGCCGGCCCCAACACTAACGGCAGTCAATTTTTCATTATGCACCAAGATTATGAATTACCGAAAAATTATGTTATTTTCGGGCAAGTGGTTGAAGGGCTTTCCGTGGTTGATGAGATTGCTCAAGCACCGACAAAGGCAGGTTTATCCGGAGAAAACTCCACTCCAGTTGACCCAGTTAAGATTGAATCAGTTGAGATTGTTGAAGAGTAAAGGTTTTTACAAGAACTAAATCAAGTCGTCTGTCCAGTCGCCCCTATTTCGTTTGTCCACAACAGGTCGAGTTTGTATTTTACCTTGAGTTGCAGGGATAGGATGTTGTCTGGGACCATTGGGTCCAAGGAGGTCAATCCGTGAGTTGTCAACTCTAGCTTGTATTGGAGCTTGTGGAGCTTGTGCTGGTTTTACTTCAGTAATGGTCATTGCCTTAATTGTAGCAAATTTGTCAAGTTTTCTTCATTATGTTTCTCAATATTTCTCAGATTCTTGTTAGAAATCTTTTCTAGTATCACTAGGCTTGAAAAAATAAGACTTATAGTGTATAATGCCAGCCAATCTCAAAAAACTCGTAAATATTATATCTTATAGTCTTTATAAAAATTCAGAATTAAATTTTTAAAATCTTAAAGTTACCAAGAAATTAGTTTCAACAAGAGATGAATAAAATTAAAAAAATATTTGGAATAATGGGCAACTCTTTTATTCCTAAAAATTTAGATCAAAATAATTCTACTTCGGCGTTGAAATACATTATCGCTGTCATCCCGACTTATAAACCGAATCAACAGACCTATAATTTTATTTCGGCTTTATTGGCAGTCCCAATTTTTGATGAAAAGAGGCGAATGAGGGTGGTGGTGGTTGATGATTGTAGCGCTGGAGACCCATTGACCCAAAAAACAATGTTAAAAATTGCCAGACTGGCTGAAAAGTCAAGTCGATTAACTTTGATCAGAACTCCTACTAATCAATACAAGCCCGGAGCCTTAAACTTTGGCTTAAGCTATATTCGCAAAAAGAAATGGGCTTGTCAGGCAGTGATTACTTCTGATGATGATGTCAGGATTAATAAAAATACTGTCTCAAACCTAATCAATTATTTAGAAAAAAATGAAAAACTTGGAGCCGCTTGCACCATTGCTAAGGTTTCAAACAAAAATATAAATTTACTAACTCGTCTACAGGGATTGGAGTATCACGGCTACAACATCACAAAAATTTCCGATAATGGTTTTTTCCAGGGACCTTTGGTGATGCAGGGAATGTTAACCGCTTTTCGGCGCAACGCTCTTTGGCAAGTCAGGGGTTTTAGCCGGAAGAATTTAATTGAAGACTATGAAATGACTGCCAAGCTCAAAAAAAAGGGCTGGTTAGTGGGAATTTGCCAAGATTCTTTTGCCTGGACAGAGGCTCCGGAAAAATTTTCGATTCTTTGGAAGCAAAGAGTCCGTTGGAGTTATTGGGGGTTGTTTGTTGTTAAAGACTATCTGGGTTATTTGCCTTCAATTATCCAGGACTTGACTGGTCATTTGATCTTTATTTTACTCTCATTACTAATCTTTTCATCTTTTTTCATTCCTTCATTCCAGTCTAGTTCTCTGACAGTCAAACTATTAATTCTTTTGGCTTTGTTTCAGTTTTTGATTGCCTACTTTTTCTCAGTCATGACAATGTTGAGCTATCAAGAGTCAGATTTGATTGATTATTTACTCCGGCTTCTGATTCTTCCGGAGTTGATCTACGCGACTGTTTTAAGCTTGGTTGTTTATGGGTCATATTTCTTTTTCCTTTATAACAAATTTTGGGAAAGGGTTATTAAAGGCATTCCTCAGACAATCAGAATTTATCAGCAGGGCCTTAGAGCCTTTAGTCGAGCTGGTTTTTCAACTACTTGGGGAACTCGTTCATAGTTTTAATTGAAGATGGGAGGTGATTAATCCATGTCAGAAAATTGTGTTGGTGAAGTTTTAGGAGCAGCGACAGTTTTACCGGCCACTACCGCGGTGAGTATTTTTTTAGCCAATAAGGCCCATCCTTCGATTGTGGCTGGATTTGTTTTGGTTAACTTTCTGGTCTTGACTGTTTTATTAACTCGGGTGACCAGATATTTTATTAATAAAAAATAAAATGATCAAACAAGAGAATAAATCTTTAGGCATCAAAAGTGGCCTGATATTTTTGGGGTCAATATTGTTATTGACCTACATGTCTTTTCAAATGATCGGTTTAAAGGACTATCTTTTACCGTTTCTAAGCCAAACAAAAGAGAATTTTGAATATTATTTGAATCAAAGTAATCAAGCGGTGATTGAGATTCAACCACCGGCTGATCCTTGCCTGATAACTTTAGAAGATTTTGGACAAGAATTAGTTCCTGAAAGATTGATTATCGAAAGCGTGGGAATTAACTTGCCGGTGATTTCAGTTCCTTTAGAAAATGGAACTTGGCGAGTGACTGATCGAGTGGCCAATTATGCTCAGGGTACAAGTCTGATTAATGGAAGACAAGGAAACGTTGGTCTTTTTGGCCATGACAAGCCGCTAGCCTTTTCAAAAATTAAGGATGTCAAAGTTGGAGAAAAAATTGTCATTTTGGCTGGAAATTATTTAGTCAGGTATGTGGTTGAGGAGGGTTTAATTGTTGAGCCCAGTCAGGTCAATGTTTTTTACCCGACCGATAGTCCGACATTGACTTTAGCAACTTGTGATGGTAGATTTTCGGAAAGAAGATTTGTCACCAGTGCAAAGCTGGAATCAATTGAAAAATTAAGTTGTTATCAAAATGTGATGGAGCAAATCAATGTTATTTAATAAAAGCATGAAACAACTGATTCAATTTTGCCTGATACAGGTTATCTTTCTTTTGGGTTTGGTTTTGGGCTTTTCAAGATCAGCCTTGGCTCAAGAGATTCCCGGCAACTCTTTTCAAAAAGCGAGGGTTTCTTTTACTTTTGATGATGGTTTGGCTTCAACTTATGAAGAGGCTTTGCCGATTTTGGCTCAATTCAGTATGCCGGCGGTTGTCTTTGTCACCACTGACTTTATTGGTCAAGAAGGTTATATGTCTTGGAACCAAGTGGTCTCTTTGCAAAACGAATATCAGTGGGAGATCGGTTCCCACACCATTAGTCACCCTGAGCTGCCATTGTTAAAAACAAAGGCGATTATCGAAGAGCTGGAGTCTTCAAAATCAATTCTTGCCAGCCATGGTCTTGAGGTTTCTTCTTTTGCTTCGCCCTATGGGGCTTATGATAATCGGGTCTTGGAGGTTGCTTCTAAGAACTATCTTTCTCACCGGGGATTTTGGGACAGGGATGATCTTAATAGCTGGCCTTATGACTATATTGTTTTAACCGTTCAATCAGTCGAAAGTGGGGTTACGCTACAGTCTATTTATGATTGGATTGATTGGGCGGCGGCTGAAAACAAATGGTTGATTTTGGTTTTTCATGAGGTCGCTTCTGAACTTGATCCGGAATACGAGTACACGACCACCACGCAAGACTTTGAAGATATTTTAACTTATGCTAGTTTGGTCGGCATAGAGGCTGATACTTTTGATGATAGTCCTCAAAACCCAGGTCAAAATTTATTGACCAATGTCAGTTTTGAGCAGGGTTGGACTGGTAATTGGTCGACTGACCAGCCAGCTTTCGTTAACTTAGATTCTGGTCGCCATGGTCGCTTTCCTCAACCTCAAAATTCCTTAAAATTAGAGGGTTCAAACAAGGTCCCTGTTCATATATTTTCTGAAACAGTTCCGGTTAACGAGGCCGGTGATTATCTTATTCAAAGTTTTGTCAACACTAATTATTTGAAATCAGGAGAATTGGGTTTTTATATCGATGAATACGATCAAAACGGAAACTGGATTTCCGGTCAGTGGTTAGGGCAAGTTCCTTTAAAGTGGGTTAGTCAGTTTACCAGGGTTTACCTGCCTTCTTCGTCTCAGGTTAAGTCGGCTAGATTGCAAATTTATCTTGATGCCAAATCAAGAGGTTATGCTTACTTAGACGAGATTAGTTTTTATTTAATAAACCCTGGGGCTTTGCCGGAGCCAACGCCGACTTTGGAGCCAACGCCAACTTTGGAACCAACCCCAACCCCATTACCAACTCAAATACCGACCCCAACTCCGACACCGACTTTAGCTCCTACCCCCACGCCAACTCCGTCGCCGGTCGTTGAGAATTTAGTCGCTAATCCTGGCTTTGAGGAAATTGAGGTTGACTGGGCCAGCGCTTGGCAAAGAAGTTCAAGTGTTTATTCTTTAGTCAATTCATCGGTTCTTTCTGGAGATTATAGTGTTAGCCTTTCCCCTTCTTCAACGACAGAGCATCTTTTCAGTTCAATGATCAGCATTGACAGCACAAAGAATTATTTTTGGTCAAGCGAGATTCAGGTTGATCAGGGTTCGGGAGAGTTTGGTTTTTATATCGATGAATACGATCAAAATGGAAATTGGATTTCCGGCCAGTGGTTAGGAATGATTAGTGATCTTTATAACGGAACCAAGGTTTTTGCCTACCGGCCGAGTAGCCCTTTGGTCAAGCAAGTTCGTTTGCAGTATTACGTTTGGCGGGGGAGCACTTTGGGTTTGATTCTCGACAACGTTGTCTTTTTTCAAGATCAAAATAATTAAATGAAAAAAAGAAGCCCCTTGGTTTATTTAATGGTGGTGATTGGCCTCGCTTTGTTAGGAGCAATTCTTGTTATACTATTTCTCATTTTTCGTGGACCTGGTCAATCAGTTGTGACCTTCGGGGAAAGTAACTGGAGAGTGGCTCTTCCCAAGCTTGGTCAAGTTTTTACTTTACCTGATTTTAAAAAAAGCAATCATCAGCCGGTGGCTTTGGTTGGGCAACCGGTGAAGATTTTAAAAGACGTTGGGGAGCCAAGTTTAGAAAATTTTGGATTAACAGATCAGGACTTTGAAATGATTGCCGAGTCTGGTTTTGAAGTGATTGAAAGTAATTTTGATCTTTGCGCCAGTGAAGATGAGGTTCTATATTTTCTTGATCAAAGCCATCAACATGGTTTAAAAGTGATTCTTAACGCTGGTTCCGGTGAGGCCGAATGGGGTTATGCTTGTGATGAAGAATATTCTCCTGGGCAAAGACCAAGGTGGCAGGAATCATTAGTTTCACTGTGGGTCAATCGTTGGAAGAACCACCCGGCGTTATTTGCTTGGGACATTGCCAATGAAGCTGGGGGTAATTTTCCCAACGCTGAGGACCGATCGATCAGAGTAACCCTTTCTCAGTTAAAAGAAGCTTCCCAATCCGTCAGAGCAGTTGACCCTGGTCACCCGATTATGATCAGAATGAATGGGTGGTTTTTTTATGATGAAGTTGATGATTTTTTTGGTTTAGAAAATCCTTTTGGTCAAGGAGTGGCTGACTTGGTGATGATCAATGCCTATAGCAACGTTGAGGATTATTACCCTGATTTTATTGAAACCGTAATGGGCAGAGCCACAACTTCGATATTAGAGGTTGATCCAAAGGTAAAAATTATCGGTGCTATTGGGGCTTGGGAAGAACCGCCTCTTTGGTATCGGCCAAGCTCTGAGCAGTTAAGTAATGACCTGGAGCAAATGGGAAAAGTCATTAACCTTTATGGAATTGCTTTTTTTAAATATGGAGCCCGTGAGAGCCAATGGTTTTGGCCTGATTCCGAACAAGGCGATGCAAGGCTTTGGCAACTAGTTTCAAAATACCTTACTTCTTAGACCGGGTTCTTTTTATTTCGATCAAACTGAGCAGTAGCCCAAAAGACATGATCAGGGCTGAAATCAGGCCCAAGTAGCCGCTGAAAAAACGATCAAGGATAATTCCCCCTATCAAGGGTCCGAAAATTTGAGCTAAGCTTCCGAGGGAATTGGTTACTCCCAAGATTGCTCCCTGGTCTTTGTCAGAGACTTCTCGGGAAATGGCGCCAATCAATAGAGGGCGAGAGAGACCCGAACCAATGGCAAAAAATGTCATGACCACAAAGAGTGATTTATAATTTGGGGTAAAGATTGCTCCCGCCAAGCCCAGGGTTATCAAAACCATGCCGATAGTTTTTAATTTATTTTCACCAAATATTTTGATTAATTTTCCCAACAATCCTCCTCTAAGAACGATAATCAGTAAACCAACATAACCCAGTAAGTAACCGACTTGCTCAGGCTTAATCGCAAATTGTTTTCGAGCATAGAGGGCAAAAGTGCTGGTCCAGACAATGTGGGCCAGTAAATATGTAAAAAGTTGGAGCAGCTTAAGGTTTATTTTAGGTAAGAAAAAGAATTTTTTGAAAACTTTTAGATCAATAATCTTAACTTTTTTTGAGGCTTTTGTTCTTTTAACTGTTTCCGGAAGGAAAATGTAAGTGATGATGATGCTAAACAAAGAAATTCCGGCGGCGATAAAGGAAGGCAGGTGGTAACCAAAGCGAGACAGAAAACCACCGATCGCCGGTCCAATCAGAAAACCAATCCCAAAGGCAATTCCGCTTAGGCCGAAAGCCTGGCTGCGCTCTTTTTTGCTGGAGATATCGCTTAAATATGCTTGGGCAATCGTAAAATTGCTCCCCAGTAAGCCATCGACAACTCTGGAAAGAAAGATTATCGGAATAGATTTAGCCAATCCTAGAATAATGAAGCTTAAAAAGGTTGATATTTGAGAAAAGATCAATAAGGGCCTTCGGCCATAATGATCGCTCAGTCGGCCCATAATGGGAGCAAAGACAAACTGTAAGAGGGAAAAGGAAGTTAAAATCAGGCCGACGACTAAAGGACTGGCCCCAAGATCTTCAGCAAAAAATGGAAGAAAAGGTAAAATTAAAGAAAAACCGAGAGTTTCGGTAATTTGAATAATCAGAATAATATAATGCTCTTTTCTTAGTTTCATTTTGGTTGAAGTTAAGCGCGGCTGATGTATTGACCAGTTTCGGTGTTGACGATTATTTTTTCGTCTTGGTCAATAAACAGTGGAACCTTAAGCGGAAAGCCAGTCTCGATTTTTACTTTTTTAAAGACATTGGTGGCGCTGTTGCCTTTTTGAGCCGGTTCAGCTTGGGTAACCCGAAAGGCTTTTTTTGTTGGGAGTTGAAAGCTGATAAATTTATTATCCCAATAAAGGGCCTCGACGACTTCGCCCTTGGAAATGTAGTTAATTTGCTGGCCGACTAATTCTTTCTTGACCTCAAGTTCTTCATTGGTTTGAAGGTCGACTAAATGAAGATTTTCGCGGTCAGTGTAGAGGTATTTCATTTGTTTTTTTAAGAGATTAACTTCTTCAAACTTTCGGTCTGAAGAAAAGCTGACTGAAGCAATTTTACCTGAAACAAGGCCTTTAATTTTTACTCGAATATTAGCCGAGCCTCGACCCAGGTGAGTGTGACGATAGTTTAAAACCCGAAAGGGCTCACCTTGATACTCAAAAATAGTTCCGTTTCTCAAGTCATTGCCTAATAACATCTTTTGAATTTTATCACTTGAGCATATAAAAGCAAAGACATATTCCTGTGAAGGGTCAGATTTAAGAATATCTGTTGACGGATTTTTTGTTTTAAGCTATGATGAGAGAAAAGAAAGCTTAATGAAATTAACCAGCCCGGTTTTTGCTAGTTTAGGAATGATTCCTCCCAAGTACACTTGTGACGGGGAAAATGTCAATCCGCCTTTAGTTATTCGGGAAGTGCCGCCTCAAGCTAAAAGCTTGGTGTTGATTATTGATGATCCCGATGCGGCCATGGGAACTTGGGTTCATTGGTTAGTTTGGAATATCAAGCCGACGGTCACGATGATTAAGGAAAATTCTCTTCCTGAAGATTGTGTTCAGGGGTTGAATGGCTTTGGTGAGCGTAAATACGGTGGGCCTTGCCCGCCAAGTGGAACCCACCGTTATTTTTTTAAGATTTATGCTCTTGATACAGAAATATATTTCGAGAGTTCAGTGATCAAGCAAAACCTACTCAAGGAGATGCAGGGCCATGTTATTGATCATGCCGAACTGATCGGCCGCTACCATCGTTAAATTTATTTTCTTTCAATAGTCCTTGCCCAATCAAAGCCAATGTTTTAAGATTATTTTGTGAGAAAGTTTCTAAAACTGATATTTATTCTTTTGGTGGTTGGCTTTATCTTCTGGCAAAAAAACGCCATTATTTCCGGCTTTACCTTTTTAACTCAAAGTCCTTGTGATCAACCGATTACTTATCGAATTGGGAGGGTTGATTCTGGTTATCAGCTAAGTAAAGGTGAGTTTTTTACTAAAGTGGAAAAAGCAGCCGGGATTTGGGAACAGGCTTTATCAAAAAATATTTTTGTTTTTGATGAGCAGTCGCCGCTAACGATTAACCTAGTTTACTCACAACGGCAATCAATCTTGGATAAACTGGAAGGATTAGAAGGTAATTTAGCTGATGGGCGCGGTTCTCTAGACAAAATGATTGCCGAATATCAAACCTTATCCAAAGATTTTAAACTCAAGATCGAGAGCTTTAACAAAGAAGTCTCTTTTTGGAACCAAAAAGGTGGAGCCCCAAGGGAAGTTTATGAACAACTGATCAGACAACAGGAATCATTAGAGATCGAGGCTTCTCGGGTCAATGATTTGGCCAGACATCTAAACCTTTCGGTGAATGAGTATAACTTAGAAGTTGGTCAGTACAACGAAAACGTTCAAGACTATAATTTTGTCTCAAATCAAAGACCTGAAGCTGGTTTGTATGATGGAAGAGTGCCCAAAATCGATATTTACTTGACCCTTAGTGAAGACGAATTGATTCATACTTTGGCTCATGAGTTAGGCCATGCTTGGGGGATAGAACATATCAACGACGTCGAGTCAATAATGCACTCCTATTCCAGTGAAAAGACCACTCTTTCTAGATTTGATTTTCAGGCGATAGAGGCAATTTGCGAAGAAAAAAATTGGGAAATCTATCTCTGGCAGATTATTAGTCGATTTGTTGAGGAATGAAAAAAACATTGGGACTAATCATTTTTTTGGTTTGTTTACCTTTGGGGTTAATATTTATTTGGCAAAGATTAGTTTCTCAGACAAAAAACCTTTCGCCTCAACCTTATATTGAAATCAATCAAACTCAAATTTGGGTAGAAATTGCCAGTTCCTCAGCTCAAAAAGCCAAAGGTCTTTCTGACCGGGAAGATATTCTGCCCAATAATGGAATGTTATTTTTGTACAACACTTCGAGCCGGCATTCTTTTTGGATGAAAGGGATGAAATTTGCACTAGACTTTATATTTATCGAAGACCAGGAGGTGGTTGATTTGGTGAAGAATGTTCCTCCGCCTCTTTCTGGAGAAATACCTCAATCAATATGGGCAAAGAAAAAATTTAATAAGGCGATCGAAGTTAAGGGAGGAATGATAGATTCTTGGCAAATTCAAGTGGGCGACCAAGTTAAGTATTTTTTGTGAGCTTTGAAAGATCTTTTTTGATTTTTTTGACTTGAGCCAACAATATTTTTTTCTCGTTTTTAATTTGACCATCTTCGACCTCCTTAAAGAGCCGGTTGAGGATTTTACCGATTAATGGACCAGGGCTTAGGTTGAGGGTTTTCATTACTTCACGGCCATTAATTTTAAGATCAGTGACTGAAAAAGGTTGTTTTTGAACTTCGATAAGTTTTTTCTTGAATCTCTCAAATCTCCAGGAGGTTTCCCTAGCGCCACCGCCGATTCGATCGGCTCGGCGAAGTTCAAGAAGATCACTGATATTTGACTGGCCAACATTTCTGATAAAACGGCGAATTGCTTTATCTGTTTGGCGCTCATCGACGCTGAATTGGTGCCATCTGACCAGTTGATAAATTTTTTCTTGATCTTTTTTAGAAAATCGGAGACGGCGAGCAATGTTTTTCGCTATTGAGGCGCCGACAACTTCATGGTTATAAAAGGTGGGATTTCCTCTTTGATCTTGGCCAATGGTCAGAGGCTTGCCAATGTCGTGAATGAGAATGGCAAGATTGACAATTGGGTCTTTGGAGCGACTAGCTTTCAGAGACTTGATGGCGTGCGACCAAACATCATCTTGATGATGTCGGTTCGGTCCTTTTTGATTCACGCCCAGCATTTTCTTGATCTCTGGCAAAATAAACGAAGAGAGATGAGAGTTGTCTAGAAGCTGGTAACCATCAGCCGGATAATTGCTCCCGAGCAGCTTGAATAATTCCTCTCTGATCCTTTCGGCACTGATATGCTTGATTAGGTCGGCATTTTGTTTGATCGCCTCAAAGGTTTTGCTTTCTATCTGAAAGCCTAGCTGAGCGGCGAATCTGATCGCTCTCATCATTCTTAAGGCATCTTCATTAAATCTTTTTTTGGGGTTACCAACGGCTCTGACCAATTGATGGTTAAAATTCTTTTGCCCTTGAAAAATATCAATCATGATCAGTGATTTTTTGTCCCATTTTTTATTTTTCAAATGAGGGCCGATGACAATCGCATTCCAAGTAAAGTCTCTTCTTTTTAAATCTTCCTCAAGGTCTTGGCCCCACCTAACTTGGTCAGGTCGGCGCTTATCAGAGTAACCCCACTCAGTTCTAAAGGTAGTGATTTCATAAACTTGACTATTTTTTCCGGATTTGACAGGAACCCCAACCATCCCGAATTCATTGTCGTAAAAGGAGTTGTCGAAAAGTGATTGAGTCACCTCAGGTGGAGCATTGGTGGTCAAATCACAGTCAATAGGTGCTTTTTCTTGAAGAAGGTTTCTAACGCCGGCCCCGACGAGGTAGATCTCATAGCCTTGGTGAGTATAGATTTTAAATATTTCCCAAACTTTTTTAGGAAGATGTTTTTTAATTTTTGCTGGAACTTTTGTTTTCATCTGATATTTATTAATTTAATGATTATTAATTGGGACCGGTAATTAGCAATTAACAATTTGCAGTTAATGTAATATCATAATACCACAATGCGTTGGCAAATATCAGGCAAGCCTCAGGCTCGAAAAACTTCAAAAAGGCGGGAAGAGATTATTGCCCTTCTTTCAAAAAACCGAGGTTTAAAAACTAAAAAACAACAAGAAAATTTTTTCCATCCGCTAAATCCCCTCAAAATTGCCCTTCGCCAGGTTGGAATTTCTTCTGTTCAAATGAAAAAAGCCATCGCTCGGGTTAAAAAAGCGATTAAAAATAAAGAAAAAATTATTGTCTATGGTGACTATGATGCCGACGGGATTTGCGCGACGGCGATTGTTTGGGAAGCATTGGACTGTTTCGGTGCTCAAGCTATGCCATTTATTCCCCAAAGAGAGGAGGGCTATGGGCTTAAAACTGAGCGAGTTAAGCAAATGGCCAGCCAAGGAACGTCTTTAATTATTACCGTTGATCAGGGAATTGTTCACTCTCGGCAAGTTAATTCGGCTAAGAAAATTGGGGTAGATGTGATTGTCACCGATCATCATGAACCTGGAAAGAAGAAGCCTTCGGCGGCGGCCGTCATTCACACGACTCAATTAGCGGGGGCGGGAGTAGCTTGGTTTTTTGCTCGTGAACTGCTAAAAGGTAGTCGTCGACCTCAAGTATTAAAATTTAAAAATGAAAAAATGTATGATCTTGATTTGGCGACGATCGGAACCATAACTGATATGGTTCCTCTTCTTGGTGCCAGCCGAAGCATAGTTAAAGATGGTTTGGCTTTATTGCGAAAGACAAAGAGATTGGGGCTTCAGGCTCTTTATGATTTCGCCTTGATCAATAAAGAAAAAATTGGTACTTATGAGGTTGGGTTTATGATTGGGCCGCGTCTTAACGCCGCTGGAAGGATGGGCGATCCTTTAGAGTCTTTGAGGCTGGTTTGCACTCGAGATGAAAATCGAGCCATTGCTTTGGCCCAAAAGGTTGATCAGGCCAATCGTAATCGGCGGACTTTAATGGAAGACACAACTCGACATGCTCGAAATCTTTGGTTAGAACAAGATGGCCAGAGTCCGTTGATTTTTGTTTTTCATAAAAACTTTGAGCACGGAGTGGTTGGTTTAGTGGCCAGTCGGTTAAAAGATGAATTTTATCGGCCGGCGGTTGTTTTGGGTTCCAGGGGAGAAAATTGGGTTGCTTCGGCTCGTTCAATTGAAGAATTTTCTATTGTCAGCGCTATTCGTGCTTTAAAAAAGCACATTGGTGATCATGGTGGTCATCGCTTAGCGGCCGGATTCAGTGTCAGCTCCCAAAATTTAGATTTTGTCAGACAGGGCTTGGTTGATCAGGCCAAAAAAAAGCTGGATCAGATTGATTTGGCTCCTCGGCTTGAAGTCGAGGCTGAGGTTCAGTTAAGTGATATTAACCAAAAGCTGGTTGCTCAAATAAATAGCTTTGAGCCTTTTGGAAAGGGAAATCCGGAACCGGTTTTGGTCGTTCGAAATGTGCAGGTTACAGAGTATCGGGTGGTGGGGGGTAAGGGGCGCCATCTTTTGGCTAATTTTCAATCACCTGATTTAAAACAGCCGATTCGGGGGATTGGTTTTGGTTTGGGTCATTTTTCTCAGGATCTTTCATCATCAGATCCGGTTGATATTGCTTTTATTCCCCAGATAAATGAATGGCAGGGAAGAAAAAATCTTCAGTTAAAAATTAAAGATATTAAATTAGATTGAATTAATCTCAGCCAATTATTTTTAAGAAGGATCTGGGGTTAGATTGAGCTCTTCTAATTGAAGTCTTAGTTGATCTGTAGCTGCTTCAAAAATTGCATCTATCCATTGATTGTTTTTTCCAGTGGGGAAAGAAACAATATCTTCAGAGCCGGCTTCAATTGGTTCGGCTGTTAATAACTGGTTGGTCTGGATTTCTTTTAAGCTCATGCTTGAACAAAATATTTTGCGCCAAGAAAAGATTCTAATATAAATTATTAAGGTTGTCAATTTTGAGGCTTGAGTGTAAAATAAGGTGAAGCCAATCTCTGAATTATATGTTAATCTTGGAGATGTTCTTTAAATAAAGACATGAAACGAACGACTGTCTCAGAAACTATTGAAAAAATTGGCAAAAAGGTCCGTCTTTGTGGTTGGGTCGACCGTCGGCGTGATCATGGCAAGATTACTTTTATTGACTTAAAAGACCGCAGTGGGGCAGTTCAGGTGGTGATTGCAGAAAAGCAAACACCCGGTGTTAAATCTGAAGAAACACCCGGTGTTAATTCGCTTAAAATCTCCAACGTCATTGAAATCATCGGCTTGGTTAAAAAACGGCCAGATAGTATGGTTAATCCCAAGCTTCCCACCGGCAAGATCGAAATCGAGGCCGAAAAAATTACCACTCTGGCCGAGTCAAAGGACTTGCCTTTTGACCTTCACAGCGATGGTTACGAAATCAATGAAGAAGTTCGTCTGGAATATCGCTACTTAGATTTGCGTCGGCCGCGGATGGTCAAGAATTTGCGTTTGCGCCATCAAACAATCAAGTTTATTCGGGATTATCTTGACCGGCAGGACTTTATTGAAATTGAAACTCCGATTCTTTCTAAGGCTACGCCAGAAGGATCCCGTGATTTTTTGGTTCCCTCAAGGCTTCAGCCAGGTAGTTTTTATGCTTTACCTCAGTCTCCTCAGCAATATAAGCAACTCATGATGGTCGCTGGGTTTGAGAAATATTACCAAATCGCCCGCTGTTTTCGAGATGAAGATCCTCGTCATCATCGGGCTTATGGTGAGTTCACCCAGCTGGATATTGAGATGTCTTTTGTTACTCAAGAAGAAATTCTGACGTTGATAGAAAAAATGTTTAAAGAGTTAACCGAAAAAGTTTTAAAAAAGAAAATCAAGCAATTTCCTTTTCCTCGGTTGAGTTATGCTGAGGTGATGAAAAAATATGGTAATGACAAGCCTGATTTACGGACAGAGGCTGAAAAAAAGGATCCAAATTTGATGGCTTTTTGTTTTGTGATTGATTGGCCATTGTTTGAGTGGAAAAAAGAAGAGAAGCGCTGGCATTATATGCACCATCCTTTTACTTCTCCGCGAAAAGAGGATATCCCGCTTTTAGAAAAGGATCCTGGCCAGGCCTATGCTTACCAGCATGACTTTATTCTCAACGGTTATGAAATTGGTGGTGGTAGTATTCGGATTTCTGATTCAAGGTTGCAGGAGAAGATCTTTGAGATACTTGGGCACTCGAAGCAGGAAATCAGAAAAAAATTTGGTCATTTGCTTGAGGCTTTTAAATATGGAGTCCCACCTCATGGGGGAATTGCTCCGGGAATAGACCGGTTTTTGATGGCCGCCTTAAACGAACCTTCATTAAGGGAAGTGATGGCTTTACCAATGACTTCCGGTGGTCAAACGGCGGTGATGAAAGCCCCGTCTGAGGTTGATTCGCAGCAACTCAAAGAAGTAGGGATTGGGGTTATTAAGGCTATTAATCCGAAGGAATCGTCTGATGGGCTTTATCAAAAACTAATTAAGCTTTTAAAAAATGAAAAAATCAATTATCAACAATTTGAACACAAGCCAGTTTTCACCAGTCAGGAAGCGGCCAAGGTCAGAAAAACAAAAATTGAGCAAGGAGCCAAAGCCTTGGTGATGCTGGCCGATAAAAAACCAATTTTGCTGGTTTTGTCGGCCGCTAAAAACGTTGACAGTCACCAGTTCAAAAAATTGTTTAAAATCAAGGATTTAAGAATGGCCACCGAAAATGAAGTTAAAAAATTTACCGGAGTGGAGATTGGGGCCGTACCTCCTTTCGGCAATCTGATGGATTTAGAAGTTTATGCTGATCAATCTTTGGGTAAAAACAAAAAGATTGTTTTTAGTGCCGGTCTTCATACAAAATCAATCAGAATGCTGTTTAAAGACTGGTCTGATATTACCGGACCTAGGTTTGCCACATTCTCCAAATAATCTCTGGACTGTCATTTGATTAATGAAAATGTCAAAAAATTCTAAAGCTAATTCTCATTTTGATAGCCTGGTCAGGATAATGCTGGGATTTAAAAAAACAATTTTTTTTCTTTTCGGTTTATCGCTTTTTTTGATCCCCGGCCAAGGTTACTATAAAACCCTGCAAGTTGATCAGCGTTCACCGGTGGTGAGAATGGCGCCTCTCAAAATTTCTCAACCTTCGGCCTATCCAATAAATATTTCTGGTCGTTTGCAGCCAAACATAACGGCAAAATCGTTTTTGATTTTAGATCGAGATTCGGCGGTGGTTATGGCGGAGAAAAATTCTTCCCAACAATTATTGCCGGCTTCAACGGTAAAAATCATGACCGCTCTTGTGGCTCTTGACCATTATCAGCCAAATGATGTTTTGACCGGAAACAATCTTCGCCATCAAGGACAGGTAATGGAGATTGGGCAAGGAGAGAGACTAACCTTTTTGTCTCTTTTATACGGTTTATTAGTTTCTTCTGCTAATGACGCGGCTGAGGTGTTAGCCCAAAACTATCCGGGAGGCAAATCAAATTTTGTGGCGATGATGAACCAAAAAGCCCGAAAATTAAATCTTTTTGGGACATATTATTCGAACCCTTCAGGTCTTAACGACGATTGGGAAGGAAATTTATTAGCTGGACTTTCGATCACCACCTCGCTTGATTTGGCTCGGTTATCACTCGAGGCTTTAAAAAATCCTCTTTTCGCAAAAGTTGTTTCCACACAAAAAACAACTGTTTTTGATATTACCGGTCAATCAGCTCACCAGCTATATAATATTAACCAACTATTGGGTCGAGTCGAGGGAGTGAAAGGGATTAAAACCGGTTGGACTGAAGATGCTCAAGAGTGTTTAGTGACTTATGTTGAAAGGAATGGTCGTCGAGTTGTTTTAGTTGTTTTAGGGAGCCAGGATCGTTTTGGGGAAACAAATATCTTAATTGATTGGGTTTTTGAAAATTTCCAATGGGAGGAGCTTGATCTTCTAGCTACTGCAGCCAAGCATCGCTAATCGCCGAGACATACGCAAAAAAGTCTCGGTCGCCTTCAAAAACATAAATTGGTTGTAAGAAATTGATTGATGTTCCTGAGTCGTAATAGGCTAAAGTAACTTTTCTGATGACTACATTTCCGTCTTGGTTCTTTCCTAAATGGGCAATATAGGCTTGGTTGTTTTGCAGTTCCTCCCATGCTTGACTGACAAGTTTTAAAGGATAAGTACTTTGGGTTTCTCGATCAATGGGATAAAAATTATATTTAACCTCAAGGACCTTTTCTTTGGTTCCTTGGGTGGCTGAAATTAAAATTGAAATCAAAGATTCTTTTGGGTTAGGAGGAAGGATTTTTAAATCATCTAAATCCTCTCTGAAAAGATTAACTCGAATAAAGTCAGTTTCTGAAATTGAGTTAGCTGGCAATAAATTTGGTGGGGCAAACTGATAACGAATAACTTCTCCATGGCCTTTATTGAGTTCTTTATCGAAGCTATCGCCGGCCGAAAACCAATTTCTGGCGATCAGAATAGCTTGATCATCGGAAATTAATTTTCGGCCAGCTAAAAATATTGGACTCTCTTCATAAAAATGATGCAAATAAAAACTACCGGTATTAATATTCATTTCTAATATTGTTTTTGGTTCAGTGTTTTTTGTCCAACGGTAGGAAATGTTGTTGATAGATTCTGGATCATTTCTAAAGCCCAGAGAAAGTGCTTTATCTTTTGCTCGTTCCAGTGAAAGAAGGCTGATATTTTTTTGGGGAATGAAATAAACTTTGCCAAGCTCTTCAAATAAAGGCAGGGCTCCCTCAATAGTCTCAAGCTTAAAATTTAAATCAGGGATTTTTTGTTCAGGAAACTCGATTTTAGGAAGTTTTCCGAAAGCAACGGTTGGCTCTGGTGGTGGTTCAGGACGAAACTTATTCCAAATTGCCTGGGTAATTGTAAGAGATGACCGAAGAACAATAATTCCGACCAAAACCATAATCGCTGCGGTAAGAATTCTTTTGGTGTAATAGGCGGCTTGGGTAAGGTTAGTCATTTGGATATTTGATCCTTGCCGGTGAAATTCTTTCTATGATTTGGTTGGCTTCTTTGAGTATAAAAGTTAGCTATGTTAAAATCAAGTTAAGATGAGCCACCTTCCAGGTGGGGCGACAACTAAAGCTATTCTCCTGGAAGGTGAAGCTAAGTAATTATGAAAATCCGCACTCGTTTTGCTCCCAGTCCGACCGGAAGCCTGCATATCGGCAGTCTTCGGACGGCCCTATATTCTTATGTTTTTGCCAAAAGCCAGTCAGGCAAATTCATTTTAAGGATTGAAGATACTGACCTTAAGCGACTTGTTCCCAAAGCTACGGAAGGTATTTACCAAATGCTTAAAAAGTTTGGAATTGCTTGGGATGAAGGGCCGCTGGTTGGTGGACCCCATCAGCCCTATATTCAGTCAGGGAGAGTCAAGTCTGGCCTTTATCGCCAGTATGCAGAAAAGCTGGTCAGTGATGGTCGAGCCTATTATTGTTGCTGCCCCCCGGAGTCTCTTAGTGAGATTGAGAAAAGACATCAAAAAGGAAAGGTTGATTTAAGGGACCCTTGCCGTAAATTGGGGGTTGAGGCTGTTAAGGCCAAGACTCAAAAAGGAAAAAGCTTAGCGGTTCGGCTGAAAATTCCTGACAACGAAACTGTTTCTTATCATGATTTTGTTCTGAAAAAAGAAGTTTCCTGGGAGACTGAGAATGTTGATGAAGTGATGTTGCTGAAATCTGATGGTTATCCTACTTATCATTTGGGAGTCGTGGTCGACGATGCTCTTATGAAGGTTTCTCATATAATTCGTGGTCGTGATTGGCTGCCAAGCACCCCGGTTCACTTGCTTCTTTACCGGTATTTAGGATTTTCTTTGCCCCAAATTGGACATTTAACTGATATCTTAGATCCGGCTGGTGGTAAGCTTTCTAAAAGAAAGGGAAGTGTGACTTGTGAGGAATTTCTTGAGCAAGGTTATTTACCGGAAGCGATTTTGAATTTTATTATGCTTTTAGGGTGGGCGCCAAAAAATGATCGTGAGTTTTTCTCTCTTGAAGAATTTGTCAAAGAGTTTCAAAAAGGAGAGCTTCATGTGGCTAACCCTGTTTTTAACCGAAAAAAATTAGACTGGTTTAATGGAATGTATATCAGAAAAAAATCAGAAAATGAATTACTTCAATTGATTAAACCATTCATTCCCAGGGGGATGGATGGTTCGTTGGCCAAAAAGGTGCTTCCCTTAGTCAAAGATCGACTTCGAAAATTATCTGAGTTTTCAGAATTAACCGACTTTTTCATTAAAAAACCGAAAGTTGACCCCAAGTTGATTGTTCAAAAAGACAAAACCAAAAGTGTTACTAAAGCTGCCTTGTCAACTATCAGTAATCAGCTGTCAGCAATTAATGGTGTTGACTGGCGGTTTGAAAATCTTGAAAAAATAATTCGGAAATATCATGCCGAAAAACTGGCAGATTGGTCAACCGGCCAGCTTTTTATGACACTACGAATTGCAGTTACTGGCAGAAAAGCTACTCCGCCTCTTTTTGAAACTATGGAGGTTCTAGGTAAAGAAAAAACTTTAAAAAGACTTCAAAAGGCAAGCCAGGTTCTCTAATTTTTTAGAGTTTCTTCTTTAAAGATGCTTGGGCGGCCGACAAGCGAGCGATCGGAACGCGGTAAGGGGAACAAGAAACATAGCTTAAATTAATTTGGTGGCAAAATTCGATTGTTTTAGGTTCGCCGCCTTGTTCGCCGCAAATACCGATCGACATATTTTTTCTTACTTTTCTGCCTAATTTAACCGTCATCTCCATTAGCTTGCCGACTCCTTTTTGGTCAACGGTTTGAAAAGGGTCAACTTTAAAGACCTTTTTGTCAAGGTAGTCTTTAATAAATCTTCCGGAGTCATCTCGGGAAAAGCCCAAAGTCATTTGGGTCAGGTCATTGGTTCCAAAAGAATAAAATTCAGCTTCTTGAGCTAGGGAATCGGCAATCAAGGCGGCGCGGGGGATTTCAATCATCGTGCCAATTTCATATTTTAACTTGAGCTGATATTTTTTGATCGTTTCAATAATAATTGGTTCCAGCTCTTCTTTTAAAACTTTAAATTCCAATAAACTTCCAACCAGAGGAATCATAATTTCCGGAACGACATTCATCTTCTTTTTTTTCTTCAACTCACAGGCGGCTTCAATAATGGCCCTAACTTGCATTTGGTAGATTTCCGGATAGCTGATCCCCAGCCGGCAGCCGCGATGACCCATCATCGGGTTAGTTTCATGAAGTTGTTCTAAGCTTTGCCTGATTTGTTTTTCTTCGAGCTTTAATTCTTTGGCTAGAGCCTTAATATCTCTGTCTTCTTGAGGTAAAAATTCATGAAGTGGCGGGTCCAGTAGCCTGATTTTGACTGGCAACCCCTTCATGATTTCAAAAAGCTGTTTAAAATCATTTTTTTGCATCGGAAAGATTTTACTCAAGGCTTTTTCTCTTTGGGCCTTGTTTTTGCTTAAAATCATTTGTCTGACGGCAAAAATTCGGTCCTCTTCAAAGAACATGTGTTCGGTTCGGCACAGTCCTATTCCTTCGGCCCCAAAATCTCGGGCAACTTGGGCGTCTTTTGGGGTATCGGCGTTAGTTCTGACACCGAGTTTTCTGTAGCTATCAGCCCAGGACATAAGAGTCGAGAACTCGCTGGACATTGTGGGCTTAACCGTCGGAATTTGGCCTAAATAGACCTCGCCGGTAGCTCCATCAAGAGTGATAAGATCACCTTTTTTGACCTCGATTTTTCCAACATTAAAATATTGGTTTTTTTCGGAAACTAAAATATCCTCGCAACCAGCGACACAGCTTTTACCCATTCCTCGGGCGACAACGGCCGCATGGGAGGTCATGCCGCCTCGGGAAGTTAAAATTCCTAAAGCTGCGTTCATCCCCGCAATGTCTTCTGGTGATGTTTCAGTCCGGACTAAGATTACCTTATCACCAAGCTCATTGGCTTCGACGGCGTCTTCAGCGGTAAAGACAGCTTGACCGCTGACCGCTCCTGGTGAAGCCGGCAGGCCCTTCGCCAGTAGCTTAAATTTCTTTTTTTGATTTGGGTCAAGAGAAGGGTGAAGAAGTTGGTTAAGTGAGTCAGCCTCAACCCTTAAAAGAGCAATTTTGCGACTAATTAGTTTTTCTTTGACCATTTCAACCGCGATTTTAACGGCGGCGGGAGCGGTTCTTTTACCGGTTCTGGTTTGTAAAATATAAAGAACTTTATTTTCAATGGTAAACTCAATATCTTGCATTTCCCGATAGTGCTTTTCCAGTTTTTTGAAAATCTTCAAAAGCTGTTGATAGATAGCCTTATTTTCCTTAGCTAAAGAAGTGAGTAGCTTGGGGGTTCTGATGCCGGCGACCACATCTTCTCCTTGGGCGTTCATTAAAAATTCTCCGTAGACACCTTTTTGGCCGGTAGACGGATTTCGGGTAAAGGCAACTCCGGTGCCGGAATCATTATTTAAGTTGCCAAAAACCATTGATTGAATATTAACCGCTGTCCCAAAAACTTCTGCTTCATCAATTTTGTTAATTTGGCGGTAACTGATGGCTCGTTGATTATTCCAACTTTTAAAAACAGCATCGATGGCTTTTTCCAATTGTTTTTGGGGGTTAGAAGGAAAAGAGGTTCCTTTCTCGATTTGGTAGATATTTTCATATTTTTTGACCACATTTTTAAGATCATCTATGTTAAGCTGGGTATCATTTTTAATTCCCTTAGTCTTTTTGACCTCATTAAGGGCATGCTCAAATTTTTGAGAGTCAATCCCATCAACGACATTACCAAACATTTGGATCAACCGACGGTAAGCATCCCAAACAAAGCGGGGATTACTGTTTTGTTTTGACAAGCCTTCAATTGTTTGAGGGTTGAGGCCCAAGTTTAAAACAGTATCCATCATCCCTGGCATGGAGACAGCGGCGCCAGAGCGGACAGAGAGTAAAAGCGGGTTTTTGGGGTCGCCAAAACTTTTGCCGGTTAATTGTTCCAATTTTTTTAAGTTTCGAGAGATTTCGGTTTTTAAGGTGGCGGGGTATTTTTGTTTGTGGTCGTAGTAGTATTGGCAAACTTTAGTCGAAAGAGTAAAGCCGGGTGGAACCGGGATTCCCAAATTACTCATTTCAGCCAGATTGGCACCTTTGCCGCCCAGAACCAGCTTCATTTTCCGATTGCCTTCAGTTTTGTTTTGGCCGAAAAAATAGACGTACTTTTCTTGTTCAGTCATTTTTTAATAATAATCAGCTAATATTAATTCTGCAAGTGGAGAAATTATGGGAGAAGATTTTAAGAAATTGAATTGCCGGCTAGCCAACCGGTTGAAAAAGCTTTTTGAAGGTTGTAGCCCCCAGTGGGACCGTCTAACTCAATCACTTCTCCGGCAAAAAACAAACCTGGCACAAGCTTTGATTGCATGTTTTTAGAATCTATTTGGCTGATTTTTATTCCACCGCTGGTAACGATCGCCGTTGAAATTGGGGCGACAGATGAGATAGGGAAAGAAAATCCTTTTAAAAACTCAACTAATTGACTCACTTCTAGACTGGCAAGATCAGCGTTAACTGACTTTGGGCCAATACCAATTGCTTGGCAGGCAAAATTGACCAGAGATTTTGGAAGCAATTCTTTCAGTAGGTTTTGGAATTCTTTTTTCGGCATTTGGTGAATTTCCCGGAAGATTCTTTTTTTAAGTTGGCTTTTAGTCAGGGCTGGTTTAAGGTCCAAAATAGCCTTAACTTTTTCTCTTTCATTTAAAGCTTCGTAGATAATTTTACTACTGGGTAAAACTATTGGGCCGGAAATACCCTGGTGGGTAAAAAGCATTTCCCCGAAAGAAGAATAGAGAATCTTGTTTTTTGTTTTGAAATTAATCCGGACATTTTTCAAAGAAAGCCCAGTCAAATCTTTCAAATGATTATCTTTGACGATCAAGCCGGCCAGAGCTGGCTTGAGAGGAGAAATCTGGTGGCCAAGATTTTTGGCCAGATGGTAGCCGTCGCCAGTCGAACCGGTTTGGGGGTAAGATTTTCCCCCAGTCGCCAGGATGATATTACTTGCTTTGAGGGATTGATCGTTGACTGATTTAATAGTAAAGCCAATTGGTTTTCGGATAATTTTTTCCACCCGAAAATTGTTGATCATTTTCACTTTATATTTTTTGAGTTTGTCCAAAAGGCAGTCCAGAATATCTTGAGCTTTGTCTGACTGAGGGAAAACTCTTTGACCTTTTTCAACCTTTGTTTTAACGCCTTGGCTTTCAAAAAAGGAAATCAGGTCTTGGTTGGAAAACTTGGTGAAAGCGCTGTAAAGAAATTTACCATTTTTTCCAAACGCCTCGACGATTTGGGGAATAGGTTTAGCCGTGGTTAGGTTACACCTGCCTTTTCCGGTGAGAAGCAGTTTTTTTCCAGCCCGATTGTTTCTTTCCAGTAAAACGACTTTTTTACCCTTTTGACTGGCGGCAATAGCCGCCATTATCCCGGCCGGACCAGCGCCAATTATGGTCACTTCATAATCATTTTTCACAAAATTAATTATACACTTTCGTAAATAACCCGGGCTTTCGGTTCGGGTGATGAAGCGAATTTATTAGAATAGCTTAGGCAGGGTTGACTTTTTGTTTGGCTCGCTCAATTATTTTAATCATTCCTTTGAATTTTTTTGATTTAGAAGTGCAAAAAAATTCTTGGCAAACTTGGGGACGCTGATGGTGAATTGAGCATCGATTGTTTTTAAGGTAAATGCAGCTGCTGTCTCCCCTTGTTTTAAGAAGATTAGCGCCACAAGCACTGGCCTTTGAGTAGTCATTAATCACCTCAGGGTCACCAAGCTGGTTTTGATATTGGCCGGAAAAATATTCTTTTTCAGATAAATTAATATAAAATAATCGGCAGCAAATTCCACATTGATGGCATTTTTTGACCATAAAATCGTTTTAATACAATTATTAGAGCTAATTTGTAGATTATAGCAAGTTTTAAATTATTTTTATTGAAATTTTTGGTGATATACTAGCTAAGTGGCAGTTTTTAATAAAATTAAACTTACCAAGCTCTTTTTTTTAATTATTTTGCTTTTCATTATTCAAATGGTTCAGCCAAGAATAATTTTTGGAATTGGGCCGGAGTTTATCTCTACTTTTGAAAGCATTGGGATTTATTGGAGTCCAGCAGGGGGTTCTTTATCCAATCAATGTCAAGTTCAGTATCGAGTTCAGGGTAGCTCCCAGTGGAAGTCGGGGCATCCTCTTTGGTATGACAACCGGTTAGTTGGCTACTTTCAACAACCGGAATACCGAGGCAGTTTAGTTCATTTACAGCCCGGAACGACTTATGAGATTAAGCTCTCTTTAAATTCAGGTGATAGTTTGGTTCAAACCGTCACCACCTGGAGCGAAAATTTTCCTGTTGCCAATACCCAAGTGATTAGCAGCCGCAACTCACCACTGGTCATTAACGACTCCGGCGGTCCCAATGGGTACTTACTTTACGACGGACAAGGTGCCCAAATAGACGTCAATAAGCAGTACGACCACAATATTATTGTCAATGGCTCCTATGTGATCGTTCGTGGTTTTGTTCTCAAGGGAGCCAATAAAGACGCGATTGAAATTGGCCAGTCAAACCAAAGCGTTCATCATGTGGTTATTGAGGATAATATGATCAGCCAATGGGGTAGTCCGGGTGACTATAATCCTGACCTGCTCAGTGCCGGTATTCGAACTGGAGACAATGATGGCTACAGTAGTCAGAACCCCAATATGAGACAATTTATCATTCAGCGAAATCGATTTTTTGATCCCAGTATTGGCAGTACTTACTGGGATGAAGATTCCAGCCACAGCCATCCTTCCGGACCGATGGCGATCGCCCTTTTTAATACCGGTGGCAACCATGTGATACGTTACAACGAAGCCTTTTCCAGAAATGGCAACTATTTTATGGATATATTAGGTGCCGGTGCTAATCGTTCTTTTGAGGGTTTTCCAGCCAGTGACACCGATATATATAGTAACTTTTTGTCTCATGGTTGGGACGATGGCATTGAAGCTGAAGGTGGCAACAGAAACGTCAGGATTTGGGGTAATTACATTGACAAAACTTACGTCAAGATCGCCATTGCTTCCACCACCGTTGGGCCTTTATATATTTGGAGAAACGTCAGTAACGTTTGCCAAAAAGATCCCAATGTCACCAATCAAGGTGACGGTGCCTTTATTAAAGCCGGAGGCAATAATGGTAATAATGGCCGGGTATATATTTTCCACAACACCTTGCTCCAGCCACCGGGATCAACTTATTCTTTAGGCTGTCGGGTGGGGATTGGCGATTGGGGTGGCACCATGGTCGAGCACTATTCTCTTAACAATATTTTCCAGGTAAGAAAAAGTAGTGATGGGAGTATTGAGGGAAGCAATCAAGCCAGCAATGTTTTTGACTATGACTTATATAATGGCTTGCTCAAAGACGTTTATGGGATCCAAGAGATTCATGGTCTCAGTGGAACACCGTCTTACGCTCAATATTTACCTGGATATAGTTTAGAAAATCTAAGAGGAGATTTTTCACTCTCATCCAGTAGTTTGGGTTTCAACGAAGGAGTTTCAATCCCTGGGTTTAACAATAGTTTGCAAACAAGCCCTGACATTGGTGCTCATGAGGCCGGCACTCCTCCAATGGAGTTTGGTATCAATGCCTACCAAGATGCCTTAACTTGTGATTTTCCTTCAGATATTGATTGTGATGGAACAGTCAATGTTGAGGATTTGAGAATGATTTTGTCTGCCTGGGGGAGTTTGATTGGTGAACGGGAAGATGTTTTTAATGACTTTTTGGTTAATATTTTTGATGCTTCAACAATCATCACCAATTGGTCTCCATAAGCTTATCTTGGCAAGTTATTTAACCTGAGCAAAGGAAACCACGTAGTTATGGCCATACTTTTTAGCACACTTTGGGCAGGTGGTGAAGTAAAAATAGTATTTGATTGATTTTTTTCCTTTTTCGGCCAAGTATCGGTCCATTTCTTTTATCCATTTTGGGACGGCGTTAAATGGACCATCAAACACTTTACTGATAAAAGTTCCGGATAGTTTTGTGTTATGGGCATCAGGAACTTTTTTGGTGACGGCAATGTAATGTTCAGACTTCCATGGTGAAGGGTCATGGGCAAGCCAGAGAAAATCCTTCATTTTGGGGGCAGCTCCGGCTGTTTGGGCTTTTTTCCATTGCCGTTGTATCATTCGGCCAATCATCGGAGGAAAAGGCATATGGAAAAGCTGAGGAAGGGTGTCTTTAATAAATCGCTTTCCCTTCCACTGGTGGACTTTTTCATCCCACAAAGATGGATTAAACTTTTGGCAACATTGTTTTGATTTTTTGTAAGCCATTGTTGTTTTTAATACTTTGATTTAAGTTTGATGAACTTCCACTTTGGTCTGGAATTCTGATGATATTATATCAGTTATTTTAGTCAGTTGGATAGATAGGTTTAGAACTTTGCAATTTTTAATGCATCTGAGAATAAATTGTGTTATAATACAGTCATATTCCCTAAGGAGGGATTTATTAACACCTGTTTCTTCAAGTTAGATAAGAAGATATCCTTCAAAGATTTTTCCTATCCGCCAGTAGAGACAGTATTTTCTAATAAAGAAGGGTGGTGAAAAATATATGTCTAAAAGACTATTCGTTGGTGGGCTTCCTTTTGCTGTTACTAGCTCCCAACTAGAGGAAATTTTCTCGAAATTTGGTAAGGTTACTTCTTGTGATGTGATTACCGATAAATATAGTGGTCAAAGCAAAGGATTTGGTTTTGTTGAATTTGATGACGATAAGGCTGCTGATGAAGCGATTGCCAAGCTAAACGACACTGATATGGAAGGAAGGAAGATCGCTGTCAATGTGGCCAGGCCAAGAGAAGAAAGACCAAGGTTTGACAATCGAGGGGGAGGTCCCAGAAGAGATAATCGAGGGCCAAGAGGTGGAGGTTTTCGCTAGCTCCTGACTTGTATTTTCAATCCAATATTTGGAATTTTTCAAAGAATTTATAAAAAGCGGTTATTTACGGCTGGAGTATTTTTTTATGGAGAAAATTATTTATTGGCCAGCCAATGCTTTAAGTACTGCTTCGCGAATATTACGACCGCTGAACCAACCATTCAGGTAAACAAGCGAAGGGTTTCTTTTTTTCTTTTGAAGATAGTATTTATTGATACGACCCCCTCTTTCCAGGAGGGTTAGGATAAGGCTGTCTGTCGTATCATTTTTATTATCGATACTTTTATTATAGCACACAAAATTGAGGCTAAATTGGACGAATTATTTTGAAATTGCAAGGAAGATTGTTTGACTGCTCTCAGGTGGAAAATTTTAGAACAATTTGAGTTTAATTCTTTGTGGTTATTTCAAATCAATCACCAGATAGTCTTCATCAGTTAGTTTTTTCACTTCATTTTTAGTTTTTTTCTCATAATCCTCAACTGCCTTTTCCCATTTCTGAGAGTAGTGAGCAAAAATCTCAAATTTTAAGATTTTTAAGCCCTTTAAATTTTTTAGCCCGACTTTGTTTTTATCAACTCCTTTAATAGCTGAGGTAGCAATGGTTGGTGTCAAAACAACGGCGCCGGCACTAAAGCCGGACAAGACAAATTCTTTCTTTTTGGTGAATTGGATAATTGACTTATCTAACCCGGATCGGCGAAGGTTGTGCAATAAAGTAAAAGTGTTGCCGCCGGTGATGGTCAGAATATTTGATTCGAGCAGTTTTTCTTTTTCCTTTTCAGCCTCTTCTCCGGTTTTTGAGTTGTCAATATAATTGAGTTTTGCGCCATATTTTTTGGCATATTCCCGCCATTGAACAAAAATTTTTGGCGGACAATTATCACCGTCACTAGGCAGATAGGCAAAGACCTTATCTTTAATTGTTTCAGGGAAAATTAAAGGCAGAATGACTTTTAAGTTTTTTTCG
>JBHPGO010000009.1:0-29492 GCA_042570465.1 Patescibacteria group bacterium | reverse complement strand
GTAAAATTCCAATTGGCTCCATTCAAGAAAAGGAAATCGAAAAACTGACTAAGCTGGAAAATATTATCCACCAACGAGTTGTTAACCAAGAAAAAGCCGTTAAGGCAATTGCCAGAGCTGTCAGGCGAAACAGGGTTGGAATTTCAGTTCATGGCAAACCAATCGGCTCTTTCCTTTTCCTGGGCCCCACCGGAGTCGGCAAAACTGAAACCGCCAAGGCCCTGGCCGAAAGTTATTATGGCTCTGAAAAAATGATGCTTCGCTTTGATATGGGCGAATATCAAGGCCAAGACGCAGTTGACCGAGTCTTAGGCTCAGCCCGCTCCAAAGAGCCTGGTTTATTGACCAAAGCCATCCGGCAAAACCCATTTTCGCTGCTGCTTTTGGATGAAATTGAAAAAGCCCATCGCGACATCTTGAATCTCTTTTTAACGATGCTCGATGAAGGCTACTTTACTGATGCCTTTGGCCGAAAAGTTGACTGTCGCAACCTGATCATCATCGGCACCAGCAACGCCGGGACCGAACTGATCAGGCAAAGACTGAGCGGAAAACACCCCGGGAGTGGAGCCACAAATCAAGCCACTCTCCCCCGGGGTGAAACTAAAGCAACCCAAACTTTCGACTACCAATCCCTCGAAAAGGAAGTCATCGACTACATCCAAAGAGAAAGAATTTTTTCCCCTGAATTTATTAACCGCTTTGACGCGACCATCATTTACCAACCACTAACCCAAGATCATTTATACTTGATCGCTGAGTTAATGCTCAAAAGGCTTAATAACCGGCTCAAGAAGAAAAAAATATCAGTCAAAATTACTCCGGAACTTTTAAGAAGAATCGTCGAACTGGGTTACAATCCGGCCTTAGGCGCTCGCCCAATGAACCGGGTGATTCAAGACAAGGTTGAAGACCAAATCGCCCAAATGATTCTTAAAGGTAAAACCAAAAAAGGACAAGAGGTAGAGGTAAAAATCTAAACCCAGAAAAGGAAAAAACCCTAGGTGTCTACCTGCCACACCCCGGGGGTGGGTATACTTACCCACCACATTTTTATTGTTTTTTTAATCATAAATGTGTTAAAATTCATTTGTTATTTTTCGCGAGAACTCCGTTTTCGCCTCACGGTAGCGTGTCTCGGGGCAAGCAGTTGCTATTAATACAGGGAGATTTAATTTAAATAGATAGACACTAAGTTTTTGGGCGCGTAGCTCAGTTGGTTAGAGCGCTTATCTGATAAGTAAGAGGTCCCAGGTTCGAATCCTGGCGCGCCCACAAACAAAGGTGGCCTGAAAGGTCACTTTTTGTTTTGTGGCATGTCCAGGTGAGAACCTGGGCAAATTCCACTAGACTTTCAAGCTAAACCCCAAATTGTTTCGCGGAGATAAAACTTTCAGACTAAACAAGAAGTTATTCCGGACTCTTCGAATCCTGGCGCGCCCACAAACAAAGGTGGCCTGAAAGGTCACTTTTTGTTTTGTGGCATGTCCAGGTGAGAACCTGGGCAAATTCCACTAGACTTTCAAGCTAAACCCCAAATTGTTTCGCGGAGATAAAACTTTCAGACTAAACAAGAAGTTATTCCGGACTCTTCGAATCCTGGCGCGCCCACCACGAAAAATCCCGACACAGAGTGTCGAGGATCGCGCGGTTGGGTAATACCGGGTGCTTGCCCCGCATAGACGACATCATGAGACGAGGATGGAAACCTCGCGAATGACGAGAATTGTGCGGGGAGAACCTGCAAACTCCATTTAAACTTCCGAATCAACCATTCAAGAACCAATTATAATATTTACTACGATACATCTATGTATCGTAGTAAGAATATTCAATAACTACCGGTACTACCGGTAACTAATGAAGCAATAAAACAAGCAGTTTATCAACCATCAACCATCAACCAGTGTTAAGCTACCCCCTCGGGGACTGGGGGAAATTGTCTATGACACTATATCAATTATTCGATTACAGCCGAACCAATCATCTAGTTAACTAACAAATTAACCATCAATCAACCATAAATTAACAACCTCCCAGTCACCTAATTTCCAATTACTAATTATTTCCAATTTTGCTATACTGATTCCAGTATGGCCGAAACAGAAAAAATTATCCTTGAAATCAAGATCCCCCGAGAAACCGAGTACACCCCGGAAGCGGCCGCTTCATTTTTTGCTGGTTTTAGCAAAAACCTCTCTTCCCCCTCGTTTACCTCCAAGCTTCGAGGCGGCAAAGCCAATGGTTTGATTTTAGAAATCGCTTGTCATAACCAGGAAATTCATTTTTACGCCATTTTGCCAACAAACTTACTGCCTTACTTTGAAAGCCAAATCTTGGCTACTTATCCCCTAGCTATCTTAGGAAAAAGCAAAAACTACCTTGAGGATTGGCAAAACAAACCAATTCATTTTGGCCAGATGGTCCAAAGCACTGCCTACTACTACCCCCTCAAAACCTATAAAGACTTCTCAGATATTGATCCGCTTTCTTCCGTTTTAGCAGTTATGAGTAAAGCCTCAGAAGGAGACCGCTTTCTAATTCAGTTAGTTTTGGAGCCGGCCGGCTCCAAATGGCAAAGCGGCGCCCAAGCAACAATCGACAAAGGCATCAAAATCAGTGAAGAAGAAACAAAGTCAATCCCCGGCGAATCCCTAATTAAGCAAAAGATTGAAGAAGTCGGCCTCAAGGCTGGCCTACGCCTGGCCGCCAATTCAGCAGCTAAATTAAATGATCTGGCGGGCACCTATAGCCCCTTGTCTCGAGGTGATGGCAATTCTTTAAAATTTCAAAAACCAACTATGCTGCAAAAAAATAAATTAAAAGAGGCTATCCTTAACCATGAAGGCGGTTTTATTCCCCGCTGGCAAGTACTCAATGTTTCAGAACTAGCCACCATCTGGCATCTGCCGAATAAAGATATTAAGGTTCCCAATATCGCCTGGGGACGGTCAATTCTTTCTGAACCCCCGGAAAATCTACCGGCTTCCATTAACCTGTCTGACGAAGAAAAGCAAAAAATTAACTTTTTTGCCCAAACCGAGTTTAAAAACCGAATTCTTAATTTTGGCATCAAGCAAAAAGATCGCCGCCGCCACATGTATATTGTCGGAAAAACCGGCACCGGTAAATCCTGGTTACTGGCCAATATGGCTATTGATGATTTTAAAAAAGGTCGGGGTGTGGCCGTGGTTGACCCTCACGGCGACTTGTGTGAAATCTTGCTTGACTATATTCCCTCCAGCCGAATCAATGATGTCTGCTATTTCAACCCTGATGACAGGCAAAACCCAGTCAGCTTAAACATTTTGGAAGTTATCGACCCGATTGACGCTGAGCTGGTCACCTCGGGAATTGTTTCGATTTTCTACAAACTTTATGGCAACTCCTGGGGGCCCAGACTAGAGCATATCTTACGCAGCACAGTCATGACTCTGGCCCTGGCCGAAGGCACCACCCTGGTCGATGTTTTGAGCATGCTCAGTAACAAAAAATTTCGGGAAAAAATCCTGCGTAAAGTTGATGACCCAATTCTGCTTAGTTTTTGGCGAGACGAATTTGAGAAAATGCCCGAGCGACTGCAAAAAGAAGCTATCTCCCCTATCCAAAACAAAGTCGGCCAATTTGCGACCTCACCTTTGATCAGAGCCATTATCGGCCGGGTCAAGTCAACAATTACCTTAGAATCCGTCATGGAAGAGGGCAAAATCTTGCTGGTCAATCTTTCTCAAGGAAAGCTTGGTGAAGACAATGCTGCCTTGCTGGGAGCGATGATTATTACCAAAATCCAACAAGCAGCCATGCGGCGAGTCAATATTCCTGAAGAACAACGCCGCGACTTTTATCTTTATGTCGACGAGTTTCAAAACTTTGCCACCGGCTCGTTTATTAAAATTTTATCTGAAGCCAGAAAGTATCGGCTTAACTTAACCTTGGCCAACCAATACATGGCCCAAATCGACCCTGATATTCAAAAAGCAATTTTTGGCAATACCGGAACGATGGCTTCCTTTATTGTCGGGGCTGATGATGCTGCCGTGCTGGACAAAGAATACGGCGAAGTCTTTTCCCAAAACGACTTAGTTTCCTTGGATCGTTTCCAAATAGCCCTCAAGCTAACCATCGATGCCCAAGTCTCCCGACCTTTCTTGGCCAACACTCTTCCCCTACCAAAATCCAAAAACCAAAATCGCAGTAAGATTCTTCGAGTATCAAAAGAACGTTATGCGTATAAGAAGAGTCCCTCAAAAAAAACTCCCAAAGAACCTCACGCCCCCGTATAATCCTCACCGTAAGCTTAATTGAAAAATTAGTTGAAAATTCAGTGGTTAATTCAATTGTTGATTCGATTGTTAATTAGGTTGTTAACTCTGTAGTTAATTCGATAGTTAACTCAGTGGTCAACTCAGTTGTCAACTCAATTGAATCCCCTATTGAATACACGCGGCGGAGCCAAGTCAAACTTGGCGGAGCCGCTAATACACACGAGCGCAAACCAAGTCAGACTTGGCGCAAGCGAGTAAATTAACAGCTTAGAAGTCCTATAATCCTTGACAAAATGATAATTCTGTGCTATTATCATAGTTGCTTTAGAGATCAAAATGTTTCTTTATGATAGACCTCTAAAGCGGGGGTCTTTTTTTATTCCAGACTTTAAAGCACCTTGAAAAATTCAATTGTCAATTCAGTAGAAAACTCAATGGTTAATTCGATCGGAATCCCTACTGAATACACACGAGTTCCGAAGCTTCGGGACGAGTATATTAACAACCGAATACACGCGACCCCGAGCTTGTCGAGGGGGGACTAGTCAACAACCGAAACTAATCCTATAGTACTTTTCATATTGTTTTCACAGAATTATTTTCAGGCACGGCAAGCTAAGATTTAGCTTCCGGTGCCTGGAGATAACTCTCCTCTTCCCGATTGCAGGGAAACAGGAGATTTTCCCAGGAAAGATTGAACCTTATGGTTCAAGCACTTTAACCACGTACTACACTTACTTTGTCGCGAGGCTTCCAGCCTCGCCTCCGAAGAGCGTGAGTACATGGTCTGCGGTACGAAAGCACCGCTTTCGCACCTTGACAGGGAAATATGGAAAAGAGGAATAAACAATAGCCTAGGGCATAGGGCCTAGAGCTAAGAACGAAAAGTTTCCTCCTTAAATTTGCGCTTTTGTAAGAAGCGACTTTGGGGCTAAGTCACCCCAGGGGCGTGCGAAGGGTCGAAATTACGACCCGGAGTATTCCCCTGGGGTGGAGAGATATTTACCCCCAAACTTGCTTCTTGCAGAAGTAGGCAAAAAGCAATAGGTTTGCGAAATTATCCTGGCGCAAGCCCTATTCCCCGACAAATTGTCGAGGATTTAGTGAGAAAGCGAGCTTTTGTTCAACCGACTATCCCGTGATGGGTAAGGTTGAAGCTGTCGAAGCTCGGATCCAGGACTGGAAATTAAGTGGTACATCTTGAAATTTCCTAAGGAGGAAATGATGAAAAAGAAGGTTTGGGTAATATTTTCGTTGGTGCTCGTTTTGCTGCTGGTCTTTGTCCCAGCCGCCGCCGCCGGCAAGGGGAACGGAAAAACCCCGCCCGGACAGGCGAAAAGAACCGAGGCCACACCTGAGCCCAACAAGGGCCAGGCCAAGAAAACCGCCTCGACGGCGTCGGAGCCGGCAGCGCCCGCAACATCCGCGGCACCCGCTGCCTCGGCAGATCCCGCCCCAACAACCGCGTCGAATGAGTCCGATGACTCGGATGATCCGCCCCACGGCAACGCCCATGGCCACAGCAAAGTCGCTGTCTGCCACAAGGGTGAGGGAGATCCACCGCCAATGCACACGCTGTGGCTACCACAACCGGCCGTCCAGGCACACCTAGACCATGGTGACACCTCGGGCGAGTGCCCCAAGCCCGACGACCCTCCAGTCGTCGACGTCTGTAAAGACCCCACCTTCCACCAGGGTAAAGTAACCTCCAAAGAGGGTCCCTGCGTGAACAACGAGAAGGTAATTACCTTCTTTCAGAAATGGTGGACCGTCGGGACCGATGGGAAGACGATCTGCGAATCGGATACCGGAAGCTGGACAAGCACCGTTGCCTGTGGCGACGATGATCCCGACGAGCCCGATGATGGCGATCGTGGCCAGATTACCTTCCTCAATCCAGATGTGGTCTTGGAGCTTTACCTGAAAGGGGTTAACCCCAATCTAATGAGCTCGACCTGGCTCGCCGACTCGCCCGCTGGCGACATTTTCATCTACGGCGCCAGCGATCCCGGCACGGAGATCGACGTATACTACTGGCATGTCAACCATAGTTGGCTCAAGCTAGTAACTGTCACCATGCCCGGCCCGGACCAGGAAGTCATCATCGACCTCAGTGAGTATGATACTGTACTCGATGCCTGGCTTTCCGGCGCCCAGTAACTTTTCTCCTCTTTTCCATCACGCCCCTCGGGCAATTGTCTGATTAGAGACACCCGAGAGGCTTCCCAGAAAATTTCGGGAAAATTCTTTAAAGAAGATTTCGGTCAATGGCGACTGAAGTCAGTTTTTTCTTTAAGAGAGTTAACCTGAAGTTTAGGGGAGGATGTTCATAAAGTCGTGAACAAACAGTGTTTATATTTTTTTATCACTGTTGCCTTTGGCTCCTCCCCCGTTTTTTTGAGAAGCGCAAAGATATTTGCTATTCTGAAAGAAGCGAAATCATCATCAGTCACTGAATACCAGTAAAGAAGCTTCGGTTTCTTTGCAAAAAAATGGCTGTTTCGCCTAATTTAGTCTCAATGGGCTGGCTACATCGACTGACTTGGAACATATTTAAAGGTCTCTAAAGCGATATCTTCGAATAACCTCCAGGTCTATCAATTAGCCAGCCCATTGAGACTAAAACCCGCCAATTTGGCGGGTTTTTTTATGGACAATTTCCTTCAAACTAAAAAATCAAGTCACTTACCAACCTTCTGACTCAAAACTAAATGAGGCCAAGGCCTCCTCTAAAGCGTTATCTTTTTTTGCTTTCCCTAAGTCTCAAGATAACCAGTTTTTTGGTAAGAAGTTATCAACAACTAAGTACCAAGTAGCTTGAAACGGCTTCTGTGAAATCCACTCCACCTCAGAGGAATCCCTTCGGGCTGCCATCCGAGGTGACTTGCTAACGGTTTCTGAGTTTTTCCCTCCCCGCCCCCGGGGTGAGAAAACTATCCGAGGTGAATTTTAATACACAAGGACCGTCCTTTCGTACGAAAGGACGGTCCTTTCTTAGAAATATATGAAATTAGCCGGCCAAGTGCTGGCCCTGAGGGTGGATTTTTTCAAGAGTTATTATCCTGTATCATGTTTGTTTAAATGTCGATTAGTAAGCGCTAGTTCTCCCCGCATCGTCTGCAACTCCCCCATCACCCTATCCATCATTGAAAAAAATCATTTTTAGTGGGAAGACCAGAAATCTTATCATTAATGGCTTTTTCAATCAGTTTTTCAATCTCGTCAAGGTCTTTTTCGGTTAAAGTCATATTGCTTTTTCTCCTTTAGCTCCACCCCCGGGGTGAAAAATAATACGAAATTGCCAATAAAAAAAGCGAACCTTTTACGGTTCGCTTTTTTTATTTTGATCTCCAAGGTGTGGTAGGAACACCGGTGATCCGATATTATCGGAGACACCTAGCAGTAATTTTTATTTTTACAAGGGAAATTAAAGCAAAAAACCCTTGGGGTGTTATGATCGGTCTCTCGTTCCCGAGAAACCCACTCCTAGAAAGGAGGTGATCCAGCCGCACCTTCCAGTACGGCTACCTTGTTCATGTTCTATTCCCATCTTTCGAAGGGCACGGACTATCTCTTCATCCTCAGAAAACAACGCTTAACCGGATGCCATGATCCAATAATTTGGATCTGCCCTACTGCTTGGATTATGAGTCTTACCACAAGCAATCCCTAGTTCTTTAAGATAATTTTTAACTTCTTGCAAATCGCTCAAGTCCTTTTGAGCAAAGTACAAATAATAACGAACCCTAGGACTTCTTGCTACTCCACCATCAGTATCAAAATAGCCTCTGATATAATCAATTTTCTCTTGCTTTGATCGAATTTTATAGCCTTTTAAAAAAGATTTTGAAAATTCGACCACCCAAAGATTTCTGTCTTTTCCTTCTCTATAGATCCAAGCATTTCTTCCCAGGGATCTAATCTTTTTGGCGAGAAATTCAATATAGTCTTTGCTTTTTTGAACAATACGAATAGTGGTATTTCTTTCAGTAGCATCATGTAAAACTCCAAGCAGGTAAGCTTTTGTCATTTTCTGGTAGGAGCCGGCGTATAGTCTCTACGGAGTCCACATTCAGCTTGAATGAATGCGGTTCCCTCGCGGTTGCCATATGACCCCGGGTTTATTTTATACAAATAAAACCCGAAGAGTCAAGTAGGTTTCCCCGATATAGCCGGGTTTGGCTAGGAGATTCCTCTCCTAGGTCGCAACAAATTTACGACTTAGTGCTGATCGCTGAGCTTGGCTTAGGGATCGAATCGACCACTTCGGCCACTCCCAACTTTCCTCACTTGACGGGCGGTGTGTACAAGAGGCGAGAACGTATTCACCGGAGTCTGCTGACCTCCGATTACTACCAATTCCAACTTCATGGGGGCGAATTTCAGCCCCCAATCCGGACTGAGAAGAGGTTTAAGGATTAGCTCCACCTTGCGGTTTGGCAACCTACTGTCCTCTCCATTGTAGGATGTGTGTCGCCCTGGGCATAAACACCATGCTGACTTGACGTCATCCTCCCCTTCCTCCACGATGTTATCGAGGCAGTCCCCTGTGACAAATCTAACACAGGGCAAGGGTTGCGCTCGTTACCCCACTTAAGGGAACACCCCACGGCACGAGCTGACGACAGCCATGCAGCAGCTGTCCTAATGCTCTGGCTGAAAGCCGGAGAAATCCCGCTTTCGCGGGACGATCATTAGAATGTCAAGCCCAGGTAAGGTTCTACGCTTCGTATCGAATTAAACCACATGCTCCACTGGTTGTGCGCCTCCCCGTCAATTCCTTTGAGTTTTAACCTTGCGGTCGTACTTCCCAGGCGCCCTGCTTAACGCGTTAGCTTACGCCAGCGATCGATAATCGACCACCAGCTAGCAGGGATCGTTTACGGCTAGGACTACAGGGGTCTCTAATCCCTTTTGCTCCCCTAGCTTTCGTTCATCAGCGTCAAAAACTGCCTAGAGGCCTGCCTTCGCCCTTGGTGTTCCTCTGCATATCAACGGATTTCACCCCTACATGCAGAATTCCAGCCTCCCCAACAGTATTCTAGTCTGGCAGTATGATGAGCCTTTTCCGAGTTAAGCCCGGAGCTTTAACCCATCACTTACCAAACCGCCTACAAAACCCTTTACGCCCAATAAATCCGGATAACGCTTGCACCCTACGTATTACCGCGGCTGCTGGCACGTAGTTTGCAGGTGCTTATTCTGGTCGACACGATATCGACCCAAAAGGAGTTTACAACCCGAAAGCTGTCATCCTCCACGCGGCGTCGCTGCGTCAGGCTTTCGCCCATTGCGCAAGATTCCCGGTTGCTGCCACCCGTAGGTGTAGGCCCCGTGTCTCAGTGACCTTGTGGCTGACCGACCTCTCAGTCCAGCTACCCGTCATCGCCTTGGTAGGCCATTACCCCACCAACAAGCTGATAGGACGCAGGCCCCTCCTTCGACGGCCAGTTAAGGCCTTTCATCTCGTGTTTCACACGAGAGTAACTAGTAATTCGTAATTAGTAATTGATGTTCTAAAAGTTAAAATTTCAATCAAAAACAAGTCTTTATTTAACACCAATTTCCTAATTACCTAATTTCTTAATTACCCTTGTGCGAAGCACAAGATCTTATGCGGTATTAGCCCCGATTTCTCGGAGTTATTCCCCATCAAAGGGTAGGTTCCCACGCGTTACTCACCCGTCCGCCACTCCTCACCCTCTGGGCGAGATCACTGATTTTCACTGATTCTAGGCTGATTTTGCTGATATTTTTATCAGCGTCCATCAGCTTTCAATCGGCGAGTATCAGCGAACTTGTCCAAAGGACAAGGCGTTCGACTTGCATGCCTAAGGCACGCCGCCAGCGTTCATCCTGAGCCAGGATCAAACTCTCAAATTAATTGAACAGGAATATTCCTATTCATTTCCTACCACACCTTGAATATCAAGGTGTTTTCTTTTTCCTTACCCAAGTAATATTTAATTTTCAAGGTACTGACCATTAAATAACCCCGATCAAGTCGGGGTTAGCCTTTTATAGGGCTTTCGCCCAACCTGGTCAAGAAATTTAAGTCATTTCTGAATCTAATAATAACAAAGTTTTAACTTATTGTCAACGACAAAGCTTAAATAATTATTCCTCCGCCTTCTTGCCTTTTTCCAAGAATATCAACCGGCGGTTTATCGGGAACTTTCAAAGTCGTTGCCCCCACTCCGGACTTTTCATCAAATAAAATATTCTGGGCTGTTTTCCGAGTTTTTCTTAAAACCTCAGAGTTTGGGCCTGAGTAACCAGCAGCAACCCCCATTTTTTTAGGTTTTTCCATAGATGAATTTTACCACTTTTAGTCCTATAATTCAAGATTCACTTTGCTAAAATTCAGGTTAACCAGCTTTCCTCCACCTGAAAGTGATCTGGTTCCACCCCGGGGGAATCCTCGACCTTCGGTCGGAACGCCCCCGGGGTGTTTCGCTACCTCACTCCTCAATGATTCCGCCGCCGAGAAGTTGGAAGGCTTCATCTACTTGGTTTCCACCCCCGGGGAATGCTTTCGCACGCCCCGGGGGTGCCTTGAATTCAAATTTTTGAGATTTGATTTTTGACTTCCTATAAAAGACCGCCGTCTGGCCGGGAGCAATGCCGCGCTGGGGATGGTCGAGAGTAACTTTGACTTTGCCCTCCATCCACCTCGGAGGAGTCCCGCCGATTCGGCGGGCCACCCCGCCCCTTCGGGTCTTCCGAGGAGTGACTTGCATTTTGCATTTTAATAACTCTCCCTGATGGCGAATCCGAATAAAGATATCAGGATATTGAGATATTAAGATATTAGGATTAATCCAATTTAATTGATTAACCACAAACTCTTTTTTTTCTGTCTCTCGGCCAAAACCAACCACCAGCTGGTTTTTTCTGATGTCTTTGCTGATGACGTAGAAAGGCGGAATAACTGATGGCTGGATCCCACCCCGGGGGAGAAAATCTTTTGCCTTGGCTCCACCCCCGGGGTGTTTTGATTTGATAATTTTTGATTTAATATCAAATCCGTGGCGCTGGCCAATGGTGTAAAGCGGTAAACCATTGTGTCTTCCAATCACATTCCCTTTAGTATCAACCACTTTTCCGGAAATTATTTTATCCTTGATATGGCGCTTTAAAAATGGCCGATAATTACTTTCGGGGTAAAAACAAACTTCTTGAGACTCTGGTCTTTTGGCAACCGGTAATCGCCATTTTTTAGCCAAAGTATAAACCTTTTTTTTAGTCATCTCCCCCACCGGAAACATCAGGTGGGCCAGTTGTTTTTGAGTCAGGCTATAAAGAAAATAACTTTGGTCTTTTAATTCATCTTTTGCTTGTAATAAGTGATATGAGATATGAGATAAATTCTTTTCTCTAAGAAAGGACCGTCCTTTCGTGCCTGAAAGGACGGTCCTTGCATAGTGTCCAGTTGCTAAATAGTCATAGCCTAGTTTTTGTACGTAATCTAAAAGCCCCCCAAACTTAATCAGCCGGTTACACATCACACACGGATTAGGGGTTCTCCCCAGACCATATTCTTTCAAAAAATAATCGACCACCGCTTTTTTAAACTCTTTCTCAAAATGAACAACATAAAACGGAATTCCCAACTGGTGAGCGGTTGCTCGAGCTGCTTCTTCACTTTCGGGATTGCAGCACTTATTGGTGAAGCTATGCTCATCCACCCCGGGGGTAATATTTTTCTCACTCCACAAATGCAAATGAAACCCAGCGACCTGATAACCATCTTTAACCAGCAGACCAGCGGCCACCCCCGAATCCACCCCACCAGAAAGTGCTATGGCCACTTTCTGAGTCGCGCGGGTCGATCTTTCGACTTTTTTCTTCATCTTTCACCTTTGAAAATCATTTCTTACTCCACTTAATTACCCCAAGCTAACCTTTTCCCAAGCTTGATTAAATTTTTTAACCTTCAAAACCTTGATCGGCCGAGCTCGTTTCTTTTTTCTGGTTTGGTCAAGGTCAGTCGCCAATCCCCAAAACAAGCCAAAGGCGTAAGTCAAATGGACGAGAAGAAAGAACCAAGGCAAGATCAACGCCAAATATGATTTCTTTCTCCGCAAGGCAAAGCCAAGAGCCGATCCAAAACCCAAGCCAAAATAAATTATTAATGGCCAAAGAAGCACCCAAGCTTGAAAAAATAATAAACTTAGAAGATAAATTGAAAAAATCAGGGGCACCAAAAACAACCAGCTATCTTTTAACCCCCGAACCCGAACATGCTCCATCCGGCCCCGACCATAGTCAAAAAACATCTTCAGAATTTTTATCAGGCTTTCCCGACGAGGCCGATGAACAAATACTCCCGGATGATAAACCAGGCTAAAACCTTTTTGCGAAAGTCGGTTCAGAAATTCATTCTCTTCATTCGGATAAAGCTCTTCTTTAAAACCCTTAATCTTTAAAAAAGCTCTTTTTTCAACCGCCAAATTACAAAGAACAAGTTCTTTTTCAGAAGTGTAGCGAAAAGAGCCATTGGGACGAAAACGACTGGTCATCACAAAATAGGCAAAAAATGACTCAAAAATAATCCCCGAAATTGAAGACCAAAAAGACTCTTTTCTCTCCCAAATACTTGGCCCACCAACAGCCACTGTTTTCCCAGCCGATTGGCGACCGGAAAAAAACTTATCCTCCAACCATTGGCAAGCAAAAAGCGGCAATAAAGAAAAGTGGCGAACCGGAGCTGTGGAACCAATTTTTTCACCTTTGAAAGCGGCGACGACTCTTTTGAAAGCCGGCCTGGAAACCTCAGAATCATTATCTAAAAAATACAAGATACTCCCCCGAGCTTCACCAGCAGCCCGATTTCTCTGCCTGGAAGGTTGCAAACCTCGAGCGACCACCACTTCTATCAGTTTTGATGGATAATCAACTGCCTTCAGAGACCTAATCACCGCCTCAGTTTTTCCATCAGGTTTGACCGGAATAATGACGCTGATTCGGGGGAGCTTTCTGGATTTCACTTTATTAGTCATTGTTCTGAGCAAAAGAAACTACCGACAACAAGCCCTTGAAATAAGCCGGCCAAAGCCGTGGTAGAAGCAATATTCTTCTCAAGAAATAATACACAATCTTGGGGCGAAAATAAAACTTCCTAAAAATTTCTTTAGCTGAATTTTTCAAAACGACTGTCGACAATCCCCGAGGAACAAAAACCGGCTCGATGGTCCCCCGCCCTAATTTCGACCAAATATTTTTAAATTCTAGCCGGCCAAATTTTTCGGCCACTTTAAAAGCCTCTGAACCAGGGAAAGGAGTAAAATAGGTGGTGTGAGCATAAGTCAGGTCAGTGGAAAGAATAAAGTCCCTAGTTTGCTCGAGTGTTTCCTTGGTTTCTCCGGGATTACCTAAAATAAAAAAGCCCTTGACCTCAATCCCCACTCGGGCAATTTCTTCGACCTTTTTTTTCAATAAATCGACTGTCTCACCTTTCTTTAAAATCTTTAATATTTTATCTGACCCGGACTCAATCCCCAACCCCATCTGCCAACAACCAGCTTTTTTCATTAAACTTAAAGCCTTTGGATTAACCATGTCGGCCCTGGCCTGGCAAGACCATGACAATCCCCAGCCAGATTTAATCAAACCCCGACAAATTTCTTCCAGTCTTTTGGGAAAAAGCAAAAAATTATCATCAAAAAATTGAATCTCTTTAACACCATAATTCCTGATCAAATGATCAATCATTTCAAGAACCCTTTGCGCCGAATGCATCCGCGGCGTTCTTCCAAAAACACTTCGATCACAAAACAGGCACTGGCCAGTACAGCCCCGGGAAGTCACCAGGTGAGCTGCCGGAAGATGATGGTAAGAATTAACTGAAGGGGTATATTTTTCAGGAAATCCCGGCAGTAAATCCCAAGCCGGCAAGGGCAAGCTGTCTAAATCCTTGAGAAATGGTCTCGAACCGGTTAAGATCAACCGCTTACCCTCCCTTAAAACCAAACCTTTAACTTTCTTTGGGTTTTTGGTTTTTAGAAGTTCTTTCAGCGTCTCCTCTCCCTCGCCAATAACACCCATGTCAATCGAAGAGTATTTTTTCAGAGTTTGCCTGGGAACAGCGGTGACATGAGCTCCTCCGACCAACACCGTTACTCCCGAACTCTTTTTTTTAATCTTCTCGGCAATCTCCCCAACCAAATCAATTGTTAAAGTCGTCGCTGAAAAACCCACCCAACTCGGCTTTTCCTTGAAAATTTTATCAACCAGTTCAGGCAAAGACGATAAATGAAGATTGGCGTCGATAATTTTGACTCGATAACCAATTCCTCGAGCGACGGCCGCTAATGAACAAAGGCCCAGAGAAGGCAGTAAACTCCCCGCCCGAGCCAGTTTGCCAAACCGATCAGGTAAATTAATCGACGGATCAACTAAAATTAATTTTTGCATCATCAGCCTAATTTTTTACCTGTTCCCCAAGCCAAGCGAATCATCTCCCAGGGGCTCAACCGCCAACGCCGGTAAATACTGTAGGCTTCAGAAACCTTAAGAATTAACTCAAAAATTAAGTTATTAGGCAGGTAAACTAATTTCTTGGTCAAGGGCAATAAAAATGGCAACCTGATGTTTAACCAAACTAACTTTCTTAAATTCTCAATCTGTCTTTTATCCGGATTTTTGATTTTGCTTTTCCCAAACATACTGTCGACCTTCAGCTTCTTAGGCAATAATTTTTTCCGCTGGCAAAACTGATAAATCTCATTATTGGGAAGAGGTTGGAAAATCGTGTCCCAAACACTGTCAGACCTCATTTTAATATTGAGCTCAACCGTCTTAAAAGCCTCCTCTAGGGTTTCAGTCGGCAAAACATACATCTGGTGAGTCAAAAAAGGCAGCTTGTGCTTTCGCATCAACTGAGCAACTCTTAAAATATCGACCTCCTTCATATTCCGCTTTAAGATCTTGTTCCTGATCCGATCACTACCCGACTCGACCCCAAAAGCCACATAAAAACAGCCGCTTACCTTAAGAGCCTTGATCATTTTTTCATCCAGTTCATTAACTCTGGCCAAGCAAGAAAACGGCAGTTTAATTTCTCGCCGATAAATCTTTAATAACTCCAAAAGCCAAGTCCGATTGGTGGTCAGAGATTCATCAGCCAGATAGACTCTTTTCAAACCATACTTTTTTTTAACTTGTTTGATTTCGTTAATCACTAATTGAGGTTTTCGATAACGAAGATACTTGCCCTGGCCTTTAAAAAGCTTTAAGTAAGCATGGTTGGAACAATAGGTACAGTCGTAAGGACAACCCCGACTGCATAAAAATTTCTTGGTCGATAAGTTTCTCAGCAAGGAGTATTTATAGTAAATTTCCCGATCCGGCAGAGGTAGATCATCTAAACTAGCAATCAACGGCGCCAGTTTATTTTTTATTACTTGACCTTTTTCTTTAACCCAAAAGTTTTTAACCCCCTTCAACGACTTTTTCTTCTCCAGCCGGCTAACCAACTCGAGAAAACTTTTATCCCCTTCTCCCCGGCAAATAAAGTCAACTGCCGGGTGCTTGATCATTTCCGGGCTATAAGTTGGTTCGGCGCCCCCAAAAACAGAAAAAACCTGATGTTTGTTTTTGATCTTTGAAGCCAAACTAATGGCCCAATCTTTTTCTATCGTGGTAATTGAAAAGGCAATTAAGTCCGGCTGCCAACGTTTAACATAATCAAAAACCGTTTCTTTTTCCATCAGCTCAACAAACACTTCCACCTTGTGACCGGCTTTTTTTAAAACCGCTGACAAGATCATCGTGCCAAACTTCTCCGCCGCTTCTTGCTGGATGAATAAGATTTTAGACATTTAGATATTAGTAATTAGAAATTAGAAATTAGGTAACTAGGCAAATAGATATGAGAAATTAGTAATTAGTAATTGGTAATTAGGTATTAGGTAATTAATGAGTAAATGAATTATGGATAAATGATTCACCCTACGCTTTATTCATTTATTGCTTTAATCCTTTATTCATTGCTCTGGTCCCAATATTCTCTATTCTATCTCCTGTATTCTGGGTCCTATATTCTCGACACCAACAGGTATTTCAAAAACCTCGGCCAAGCTAAGGGATTTAAAAAAACATTAGTCGTATAGACACATTCTTGAGTACAATAACAACCCTTAACCCTTTTTCTGATTTTTTCCACCTTGGGTGATCGCCAAAGCTTTGGAAAATCATAGTCGACTTCCCGAAGGTTACCATACTTTTCTGCTCGAAGTTCGCAAACCATTAAATCACCAGTTGGAGATAGAACCACAGACTGCCGAGTCGCCAAACAAGGAACAATCGCTTTTTTTTCTTTTAAAGATTTCAAAAAAATACTGACATGCATGTCTTCTTTCTTAGTAATCAAATGAGAAAGAATCGAGGTGTACTGAACAAACCGTTCCTTTTTCCGCAAATGGTGGTGGGCAGACAAATATTTCTTTAAGTCAATATTTTTGGTCCCAATCTCTTTTGGCTCCCCTCGAATTAAGGAAAGACAAATATTATCGACCTTAAATTGGTCATAAATTCTGTCAATGATCTGGTTAATCCGATTCTGATTTTCAGAACAAAAAACAATGTTCGCCTGAACCGCCAGATTAGAATATTTTTTCTGAAGAAGCTTTAATTGAGGGATCAAAGATTCGATTTTGGCAAAGTTACCGGGAACTTGACGAATTTTATCGTGTTTATTACCTATCTCATCGATTGAAATTTGAACCAAAACCTTGGCCTTAGGACAAGTCTTGGCAATCATACCCATATCCTTGACTATTTTGTCCACCAAAATCCCATTAGTCGGAATCACGATTGAGTTGGGGTGGTTATTCTTATAAAAAGTCTGGCAGATTTGGACTAAATCCTTTCTTAAAAAAGGCTCACCACCGGAAACAAAAAACCACAACAATCTCCCCATTGATTGAGAAATCTTTTTAATTTCTCTTAAACTCAACTCTTGATCATTTTTTTTGTTTAGTTCTCGCCAATAAAAACAATAAGGACAGCGGCCATTACAGCGATTAGTGACAAAGAATATCAACTGAGAGGGCATTTGCTTGTCCCAAATTTTTGTCAAGCCACTGGCGTATTTAAAAGTTTCAGTAATTAATTTCATAGGACCTCTGTTATTCTTAATCTTTGTTGATATAGATTCCGAATCAAGTCCGGAATGACGGCTGGCCTAAGCCCGGAATGACTTTGATCTATGCCCGGAATGACGACAAAGCCAAACGTCATTCCTGAGAAAGCAGGAATCTATTTTAACAGCCCTTGTCATTCCCCCGAAATTTCGGGGGAATCTATTCAAATGGCTCACAGCTTCCTTAGCCAATTGATAATCCCTTGATGGACTTTTTCAAAACCCTCTCTTTCTAAAATCTCAACCGAACTTTTGTCCGGCCAACCCATTTCGACCACCACCCGACCACGATAGCCCATCTTAACCAGTTTTTTCATTAACCGAGCCGACTTACTCTTTATTTTTCCGGAAAAGAGATCCAAGTCTTCCCGATGACCAAAGCGAAAATGAACCTCTTTAATATAGGGAAAAAGCTCTCTGAGTACAGCCCCTTCTTTCAATTGATTCTTCTCTAACCAACCCCTAAATTTATCAGTATCAATCACAACTCCTTGAATTTTCACCTGCTTTAAGGCTTTCATCACCCGATTCAAATCCATCCCCAACGGTGCATGAAGCTCAAGATAGGTTTCTTGAAAATTGCCAAAATCCTCTTGCCAATGAATCACGACTGGCTTTTGATATTCTATCTCCAATTTCTGCAAAACCTTGGTCCCAAATGGTTCAAAAGGAAAAAGGTTGTAAGCCGGTAAAGTTACTTTGCCAAACCAACTTCCCTGCCAGTAACGCTGACCATCTTCCCGCCAGCTGATATGGAAAGAGTAAATGTCTTTTGCTTCGCAACTTAGTCTCCCCTTTGTCAAAGTTTCTATCCAAACCGCCCAGGTCGGGTGAAATTCAACTCCCTCGTAACCCAATTCCTGCGCTAATCTAACCACTTTTTTTGAACTTTTAAAAGCCGAGCCGGGAAAGAAACAACGATCTGAAACACAAATCTTCAACCTACCCATACGGCTCATTTTAACATAAATTTTGGTCATTTATGGTATAATCTGACCCATGACCCAATCAAAGAGAAGACCAGTAGGTTTAGTTGACTTAGCCACAATCAAGCACCTTATAGTCGAGATTGTCCACCCTGTTCTGCCTGTGACCCAAATTGTTCATGCCCTAGATTCCATTAAACAAACCGACTCAAGCACCACCATCCCCAATCAAGATCAAAAAAAGGACCAAAAATGAGGGAAACCAATATTGCTAGTCCAACCAGCCCAAGAGAAGCCGCCCAAAGACTTCTTGAAACTAAGGTAGTCGCCGAAGGAAAGTTAACTGACGCCGAAAAAGCTGCTTTAGGACAATACAGGACCGGGATTATTGACAGAGTCGCAGGTTATGGCCTACCTCCAAATGGAAACTACCGACTTGATACTTAAATGGCAATAGAAAACCTAAAAGATCGTCTAGAAACACTATCTGACTAATAAGTAACTGAATTGCCGCATTACTTCTTAGACCCTTTGCTGCCAAGTCAATTGCTCTGGGAACCGCAACTGAGGCCGAGCTTACCCTTGCCCACCGAATGGATGAAAAAGACAAATCCTCAGAGATCTCTCTGAAGCAAATAATGGGCACTACCCACCATCACACTCGGTAAATTTAACCAGGTTTCTTTTCTTCTTAAAATTCTCATGATCACCTTGGGCCTTAAATAAAATTTTCGGTAGGCCAAGCGGGCTAAACGAACAGCCTCCTCCCCCCTAACGTCATTGTAATCAAAAAACCCTTTGTCTCCAAAGGCACTGTAATCGTCCCAATTAAAAGTTTTAATTTTCCCCTCGCTTTTCAGCTTTTTAAAAATCCTTGTTCCCGGGAAAGGGGTGACCACTGAAAAAAGAGCCAGATCACTGTCAAGCTTTAAAGAGAAATCAATCGTTTTCATAATTTCTGCCTTCGTCTCTTCAGGATTACCGATCATAAAAAACGCCATCGTCAAGATCCCTAATTTCCGACACTTTTGGATAGCGGTTATCACATCCTTGAGAGATAGCTTCTTGCCGATGGCATCAACCACCTTTTGGCAACCAGACTCAACTCCAAAACAAGCCATATAACAACCGGATTCCTTCATCGCCTTTAAAAGCCTGACCGGCGTTCTGTCGGCCCTGATGCCATTGTGAGCCCGCCAAGGAATCACTAGTCCCCTTTTTTTAATCTCCCGGCAAATCTTAATCGCCCGCTCAACATCTAAATTAAAACCATCATCCATTAAAGCAATTTCTTTCACCTTGACTTGCTTAACCAAATACTCCCATTCAGCTAAAACATTCTCGACACTTCTTGGTCGCCAAACACGCCCAAAAGTTCCCTTGTAACAAAAATTACAACCAAAGGGGCAGCCGCGAGCGGTCATAATGCCCACCGCCGGTTTATTAACCGAAATATGGGGCTGAGTACTGGTGTAAAGGGGTAGTTTAAAATAATGATAGGCCGGAAAAGGAAGACTGTCTAAATCTTTAACAAAGGGACGGGGCGAATTATGGATTACTTTCTTGCCTTTTTTGTAAACCAAGCCCTTGATTTTACTAAAATCTTGCTTGCCTTTTTCCAAGGCCTGACAAAGCTCAAGCATAGTCTCTTCCCCTTCTCCGACGACCACAAAATCAATAAAGGGCAAAGAAATTGATTCCGAGGGCATTACTGAAACATGAGGACCGCCAAGAACTGTCAGGGCTCCTTTTTTTTTGGCCAATTTAGCCACTTTCCAAGCCGACTTTATTAAAGGAGTGGCAGCGGTGATCCCCACCAGGTCTGCCTTGGGCAAACTTGCCTTGGGCTCAACCGTATAATCAACCAACTTAATCTTTTCAAAACCATTCTTTTCCAAATTTGCAGCTAAATATGCCAAACCCATTGGGGCGATAGCCGCTTTGATCCATATTTTTGGTTTGGGGTTAACTAAAACAATTCTCATAAACGTAGAAAGTCATTCCATTTAAGCAAGATTTTAGGAATGGAACATTGCTGAGCACTTTTGATCGCCTGCTGACTTATCTTTTGATTCAAAGAGGATTGACGAATGACCTCCTCCACTCTACTAGCCAAACAATTGATGTCTCCGGCCGGACAAAGCAGACCATTCTTTTGATCCTTGATCATTTTCCCTGCCTCACCCACCTCATTGGCGACAACGACCAAGCCCATCGCCAGATAGTTTAAAAGTTTTAAGGGATGACGTGCTTGGTGCACCGGCTCATCCCATAATGGCAATATTCCAATTTGCGATTGAGAAAGTATTTTTTTGACCTGATCCGGAGCTACCTGACCGGTGAAGACTACCTGTGACTTTAATTTCTTCTTCCTCGCAAACGATTTTAATTTTTCGAGCTCGTTGCCCCCTCCGACAAAACATATTTTAACTTGTGGATACCGGCGTAAAACTGGAATCAAAGCGCCGAGAACTTCTTTCTGACCCTGATAAGCATTGACATGACCGATAAAAATAATTTGCCTGATCTTTTCTCCTGTCAATCGACTCCCTTGAGTTTTCCACCAATCAGTATCAATCATGTTGGGAATCAAAACCGAGCCTGAATATCTTGCCTGTAAAAAATGACTGCAAACGGATATTTTTTCAAAAAATACTTTAACGAATAATTTTTCTAGTCTATCGTAAAGAAAAATCAAGAACTGAGGATGGCCCATTGCTTCCATTTGTCCAACGGCTAAATCGTCAATGTCGATCATTACTCTTACCCGGGAAATTTTGGCGATCAATCCGACGATTAAACTCGCCGGCATGGTGGTAAAAACTAAGACTGCTTCTGGCTTTTGGGAACTGATTATTTTTAAGAAACGCCAAGCAGTCAACAAGGTCTCCTTGATGACCTTAAACAGACTGAGGCTTTTACGATTTGAAAAATTTATCTTGGCTTGGTAATGGGCTTGGCCGATAAATTTTACTTTTAAGCCAAAAACTTCCTGCTCCTTTACCTTTTGAAAATTGGCACTGACACTGGTAAAAACAACCTTCTGCCCCTGTCGATTGATTAATTTTGCCAAAAGTCCGGCCCGATAGACCAGCGCAGCATCGTCAATCGGAACCCCGCTAAAAAAGAGCAACTTTGATTTTGAATTAGTTTTCATTTTTGAGCCCTCACCACAACTACCGAACCGTTCTCATTTTTTACCTGATCTTCGACTTTACCAAATAGACTAAACACCAGCCCTGCTGTCAAGCACCGCCAACCTAGTAATCGCCCAAAAATCTTTTTTTCTAAAAAGGCAATTGGAGCAAATATCAATAAAAAATCACTCAACCAATTGGTCGCCACTCCCCCACGATATTCATACTCGACTTTTTTAAAACCAATGTTCTTCAAAGTTTGACACCATTGATTTCCTGACCAGCAATTAAGATGCTTAAAAATTTTATCTTCACCTTGACTGACAATTCGGGCTAACCTTAACAAGCCAAGCCAATTTAGAATCTGAAAAGCCGGATAAAGCTTGGCCCTTTTTTCACTCGGAGCAGTAAAAACCAAGGTTCCACTTTTAGCTAAAACCCGATGAATTTCTTTTAAAACCGGCTTAAGATCTTTAACGTGTTCCAAAACACTGTTGCTTAAAACCGATTGAAACTCTTTGTTTTTGAAAGGTAAATGACGGGCATCGGCCTTGACTAGCTTTTGATAAAAACCTTTTTTTTCCGCCTGAGCAAGTTCTTTTTGATCAATATCGACCCCGACAATGGTTTTCTCCTTGCCCACAACCACTTCGGTGAAAGTTCCCTGGCCACAGCCAAGATCTAAAATCGGCTCAACTAAATCGTTCGCCTTAAGCCCCTCGGCCTCAATGGCTCTAAAAACCGCCTGAAAAGCAGGTAGTTTTTCTAAAAATATTCTAAAATATTCTTTTCTTGTTCCTTGATTCATTAAATTATCGATCAAACACAGTCCCATCCTGTCAAGCCAAGCTCGATTGAGCAACTAATCATAGACCTGAAAGTTCCCCAAAGTAATCTTTTCTAAAAACGGTAATATTTTCTTAACCAAGTCTCCCGGCAAAATCATCGCTCCCACTCTTCCCGGTAAAGAAGGTTGAGGAAAAGTGCAATTTTGACAAAAAGGCATCTTCCTCCAGCGACCGCTCGTGTGTGCCTCCCTTAAGGCAACCATCGGTTTACCGTTCCAGATTTCGGCGATGGTCCTTTGATTAACATTCCCTAAAGGATAGTCTCCCTCAGCATCCATACAGCAGGCAGTCACTAGTCTTCCGTCCCAAGAAATAAAGTTCAATTGGCGCCAAATGTAAAAACAAGGCCGGTGAGGTAATTTACCCTTTTCTTGGCTTTCACGCAAGAGATCAATGACTGGCTTGACCCGAACCACTTCGGCGCCTGAGTTTTGCCACATCGATCGAAATTTTTTCTCTTCTTTTTCATTCTCAGCCATTTTGACAAACTGAATAACCGTAAAAGGAGAGTGACTGGCCTTATTTTTTAACCTTAAGTAGTCTCTGACATTTTTCTTCACTTGGTTAAAATTATTTCCCCCTCTGACTTTTTTATAAGTCTTAGCGGTCGTCGCGTCTAAAGCAATAATTAAATAATCCAGACCAGATTCAAGCAGTTTTTTTGACTTTTCTTTAGTTAATATAGTTGCGTTGGTCGAAATACCGACACTCAGGCCTTTTTGTTTGGCATATTTCACCATCTCAAATATCTTAGGGTGAAAAAGAGGTTCTCCTTCACCATGAAGATAAAGTAATTCCAAATAATTGGCCGTTTCATTAACAATTTTTTTATAAAGCTTCATGCTCATGTAGCCGATTTTCCGCTTCATATTTTGCCGCAAACACATAATGCAGTTAAGGTTACAATGATTAGTGGCCTCAATCACCAACTCCAAAGGATAGCCAGAAGATTCTGGATTTTTTTGAATATAATCGCTTAATAATTTAAACCTGTTGATAAATTTATTCATGATCCGTATTTTTTCCAATTTTGGGGGTTATTTCGATCACGTTCCCACATTTGGAGATTATTTTTAATATAATTTCTGATTTTTAACAGATCCGCGTCGGTACGGACGATATTTTCATAATAATTCCGTTGCCAAATAACCAAATTAGGTCGGTGCAATTGTCGCCGAATTTGTTTGGTGCATTCGGATTTAAATAAACCGACCACCGTTCCCAACGTCGCCGTAGTAGGGGCGGGTCGTGACCCGCCTGTTTCTGACGTAGGTCGTGACCCGCCTGTTTCTGACGTAGGTCGTGACCCGCCTGTTTTGGCCAGGGGCAACCCACGGGTAACGGGCGACCCACGGGTCGCCCCTACCACGATCTGGATAATACAATGAACATGATTCGGCATTATTTGAAATGCGCTTAATGCTACGTGATGATGTCTGGGCAATGTTTTCCAAACATGATTAACAATTTTCCCCGCATCATTTAAAATCATTTTATCTCCAGAAATATCCCCAAATAGAAATTTCCGTTTCTGGGTACAAATGGTAACATAATAATAACCTGGTAATGAATAATCGTAATTTTTTAATCGAACCGATTTCCGGTTAGGCAGGGTACGGTTTTCCATTTTGATTTTTGAATTTATATTCTATAATCTTTCAAATGGCCCAATAGCGACCCGACTCCTCTGAGCAATAATTTTACCTCATCGACCTTCCTGATTGAAAAGCCTGATTTCAAAATAAACGGAATTTCTTTGTGAATCGACCAAATCTTCTGACACCAGTCCTCAGGACTGATCTTAGATTTTAATATTGGTTGGGCCATATCATATTTTTCATAATCTTTAGGCTTAATTTTAAGCCACTGCCCTTTTATTGACTGGTTCCAAAGCAGTGTCCCCGGGTAAGGAATAATCACTGAAGCCTGAAGACAATCTCCGGCTCTTGTTTTATAAAACATCAGTTCACGAGTCACCCGATAAGTCTCTTTGACTTCCTTCTCAGTTTCCCAAGGATAACCAACCATCGTCGTTAACATCACTCGCAAACCTGCGTCCTTGGCATTTTTGACTCCCTGAATAATATCTTCAATCGACTCCTTTTTATTAATTTTGCTTAAGGTTTGATTATTACCTGACTCTAAACCAACCTTTAATAATCGATAGTTTAATTTTTTGAGCAATTTGCAAGTTTTAATATTGAGCTGATCACCCCGGGCGTTGGAAGAAAATATTACCCGGCCCAAAAGCTTTTCTTTTTTTAAAAGTCGATAAAACTCCCTCAGCCACTGATAATCCCAAAGAGCCCCGGACTCGGTATCGTCAAAAATTTCTTTAACCCCAAGACCTATTAATTCCTTAACTTCTTCAACAACATGAGCCGGGCTTCTTAATCGAGCTGAACATCGCCAAAGTGATTGCTGCCAAATACAAAAAGAACAAGCCCCGGTATTCTTGCCATTAATCCCACAGCCCCGACCGAACATGACGTAGGCACAAGGGTGGAAAAGATAGGCCTCTCCATAGTCTTGCCACCGAGTGAGTTGGCGATCAATAATCGGCAAATCGGAAAGTTTATGATTTAAAATAAACTTTCCTGAATTTCTAATTTCTAATTTCGAATTTCTAAACTTTTTTGATTTTTGATCTTTTCTGCAGTATATTCCCGGCTCTAACTTCGTCCCTCTTTCCAAGTGTCTTATTAAATTGATCAATAAAAAGTCATAGTCCCCCCCGGTCAAAACATAGTCCACTTTTGAATTTTTAAAAGATTCTTCAGGAAAATAGCTAACATGGTCTCCCACCAGTATTACTTTGCACCTTTGTCCCTTTGCACCTTTGCACCTATCTACACACTTCCAAAGCTTTTTCATAATTGGTGCTTTGGCCTCTAGAACAATTAAATCAGGAGAAAATGAGGATAAAATTTCTTCATATTTTTCAAAAGACATTCGGCGAGTGATTCCATCCAACCACAAGACTTCGTGGCCCAGATTTCTTAACCAGGTCGCAGCGGTAGCCATCACCACTGGGTAAAGCTGAACTTTGTCTGAGGCAGTATAAATAAATTGCCGGTTTTGAGGCAAATTTGGAAAACGACCGTTTTTAGAAAACGGCGGATAACAAAAAGCGATTTTCATTTTAAGGGTCCATAACTTAAAAACTTTCCGGAAAGTTTTTCGGGGCAGAAATTAATCAATGCTCATCTGAATCCCACCAACCTCCAATTTTCATCTTAATATTTTTATAGCTTCCACTATCTTTCGATAAAAACCGGAAACGTCTTGTCAAAAATTTACCGAAAAACAAAACCATAATTACTACAAAAAACGATATTAAGGAAACAAGGCCGTAAAGCCAATAAGCAAGTTCTCCCTTGTAATCAATCATCACCTTAATTTCCCCTGACCTTAAGTCTTGAGGAACAGGCACATACATCATCTCTGGCCCAGCTGTAAAAACAGGAATCTTCTTCTTCTTTCCGTTTGCCTCAATCATAGCTTTCCAACCTTGCCAATGGTTTTCTTTAACAGTCACTCCAGAAAAATCTTGGCCGGTTAAAACGATATGCTCTGGACTTGGTCTTTCTACCTTTGAACCGATTCGATTGGGCGATAAACCGTCAAAAAGTCGATCCAGTAAAAGTTCGACAAAAACAATTTCATTCATCCCGTTTTGCCGATATTCCTCCGGCCGGTACCAAAAATTGACTCCTGTCCAAATCACTTTTCCTTGACCAATGTTTTGCTCAACGGCCACGGGGTAATTTTTTTGACTTAACAAAACTTTAGCCCCAGACTTGACCGTTCCCTCAGGAGCGTAAGACACTTGCCAAATCGTGTCTCGAAAAGCAAGAGGCTTAAGGGTGGAAAAATCAACCTGGTCAACTAGCTCGCCTCCGGGCTGCCATTCTTGTTCAAGTGGTCCATACTGACTAGAAGTAATCGGAAATACTTCCGGTAAACTATCACTTTCTCTTTCGCCCGAATTTCCGCCACCTTCGATCCAAACCCGGCCACCTTCTTTAACAAAATTGTTAATTTTCCTCCACCCGCTCCCATAAGATAAACCACCCTTTTTGAAATCATAAATGACCAAACCATCCAAAAAAGAAAGTTTTCCGGCGGAAATCTTTCCGATTGTTTCTGAAACTTTTACCGGAATCAAATAAGAAGTGTTCAAATTCAACATGGCCAAGTCTTTCAAAAAAGTCATATAGGCCTCGTCATCCCCAACAAAACCAAGGACCGGAGCCTTGACCGCCGAAACTAAGGGTGAAGTATAGTCAGGAGAAACTGTAAAGACACTTTTTAGGCTTTCACCGACTTTAGATTCCTTGATAATGTAAGGTGGAGATTCAAGAAAATGACCGGCGATTCCCCACTCTCCAACAGATCTATCACCAGTTAAATATTTAATACCATACCAATCAATAAAAAATAACCCCTGTTGTTTAGCCATCTCTCGAGGAACTTCTTGGCTCTCCCAATTTGGACCCGACATCACCCCATAAAACCAACCCTCCCAAAGTCGTGAATAATAAGTCCAAATATGAGCATAACCTTCAGAAAGGGGCATATTAGAAACAGCTACCCACATGATACTGATAGATTGATCGTGGGTCCAAAAACGGACCTTATCATCATTAATGTCTATCTGCTCTACAATCCCTTTTAGCCTTCGCTGGACTTCTTCAAAAACATCAATGTCTTCTAGACCTTCGAATTTAAGTTGATCTGTAAACCGATAAACAGTTTCAGGAGAAAAAACACCAAAAGAAATAATCGGGTTAAAAATAATCAAGCCAAAAATAACCACCTTGATCATTCCAAAACCCAAAAACTGACTCACTTTTAATAAAAATTTCTTGGCTTTGTACTTTGAAAGTGGGGCTAGTAAAGCACTGGCTAAAACTCCCACTACCAAAGACCAAACCCAATAAAACCGGCCTGGAAACAAAACCCCAAATAAAGGATTGCCCCCAAACGTATAAGAAATCATAAAAAGTGCATAAATCAGCAAAATAATTAAGGCCGGTCGAACCACCTGTTCTGGCTTTTTTTTAAAAAGCCAGAATATTCCGGCTATCACTACCGCCGCTACATATCCATAGGCAATTCCAGGATCATTCATAGAAAACATCGTTTTTAAAGTCTCCGGATTATTTTGCTTTTCCCCTATAAACTGAATCGTTGATCCTCCTTGCACAGCATGCAGAAGTGAAGGTAAAACAAAAACTGCCCCCGTAATTAGAGTGACCGCCGCAAAAATAAAAGCAATAACCATCGTCCTTTTACTGATTAAAGAATTGCTTTCACGATTTGTAAAAAGAACAAAAATGAAAGCGGGAATAAAACCAAAAAACATCATCATCAATCCATGAGTCCCCAGCCCCAAAATACTTGTTAAAGCACCCAGAATTAAATTTCGATAACCCCCTCTTTTGGCAAAGCGAGCCAAAAAATATAGTTGGGCCGGTAAAAACATTTGTGAAATCGAGGATAGAACTACGCCTCCCTCATAAAGGGGCGCATAATAACCCTGGCCCAAAACAAAAGAAATTGCCAAACCTAAAGAAATCAGCACGCTTCTTGAAAGCTCATAAAAAAGCAGGTAAACAAAAAATGCACCGGATCCTAAAAATATCAACGGATATATTTTCACCGCCCTAAAAACTCCGATCGTTTTGGCCAAAAGAGAATTAAGAGTGAAATGAATCCAAGTTAAATCGATCATTCGAGGCACACCATTATGCCAAAGATGATCCCAAGCGTTAATCGGAAAATGAGGATTTTTAAGATAATAAATTACGTAATGGATGTAATTTCCCGTATCGTTGCCCATAAAGCTCTCGCCTACCAACCAAATTTTTGCCTTGGTCCAAAAAAAGGCCGCCAATACCAGCAGGGCCAACAAAGTCAAAATCAAGGTTGCGCTAGCTTTAATCAACCACCAAGAAAACCGTTGGATTTTTTTTAGCTTACTCATTTAATTAATTAGTATTTTATAACAAAATCTTATTCAAAATCACCAGCAATTGTTTAACCTGATTATCTCTTTCGAGCAATCACCAATCGTTGACCAGCCAGATAAGGAATCAGAAAATATCCAATACCTAAAGATAGCGAAAGCTTCGAAAGTATTTGCGACAAACCAAGGTGATAACGGCCAAGCCTGGTCAAAAGATAAAATAAACTCAAAGTTTGCCAATGAGGCTTGGTCTCAATAACTTTAAAACCAGCTTTCTTTAACATTTTTGAAATCGTCTCGGGAGAAAAGTAATACAAATGGCCTGACCAAACAAACCACCACCTGGCCTTAAAAATCCTGGCCGATAAAGACTCTATGTCAGGATAATTAATAACAATCAGGCCGTCTTTTTTTAATAATTTATTGGCTTTCTTAAGGGCAGCTAGGGGGTCAGTCAAGTGCTCTAAAACATCCCAAAAAGCAACCACTTCAAATGAACTTTTTCTAAATTTTGCTTTTTCAAAAGGAATGTTGAAGATTTTTAAAGAAAGCTTTTTTTTTCCCCAGTTTGCTAACCATTGATTCGGTTCAATCCCGTAAGCCCGAAAACCTTCTTCTTCAGCTGCTTTTAGAAAAAACCCAGCCGCACAACCAATATCAAGAATTTTTCCAAAATTTTGAAATTTTTTAACCATCTTAACTGACCTTCTGAATGAAGCGGTCCTCCCACTAGCGTCTTTAATATAATCCTTTTCAGCCTTAGAAGAATACTGATCGATTATCTCTTTTCCATTTACCCGAGGATTGACAAAAACCAAGCCACAGCTTTTGCATTTGACAATCTGCTCTCCTGATACGGCTTGACTGGTAGCTGAAAAAGAAACTTGGGAACCATGATTAGAATAAGTCGTAAAAAATGGCTTGAATTGATTTCGACTACAAAGATTACAAGCCACCTCAATTAATTTCTTAGAGGAACTATTTACCATCGCCCTTCTCAAGTTTGTCATTAGTCTTGTCCATCCAGCTAACTAAAATATGGTCTAAGACTAAATCTAATTTCTTTAACCAGATTAGACAAAAGCTTTTCTTTTGTTTATTTCTATTCTGCATCACCTCGATAGATTAACCAGCTGCCAAGATGATTAATCATTGGTTTGATAATAATTCTGTCCTGGAAATGAGCCCTAAACCCCTGTTG
>JBHPGO010000008.1:0-34075 GCA_042570465.1 Patescibacteria group bacterium | reverse complement strand
AAACAGAGGCGTTGCTGCCGACGGCATAGCCGACTGAAGACAGCTCTAAATCCATGCCAAAATATCGTTGAGAATTTGAAATTGCTCGGTAAACTAAATGGTATTGATCGTCTTTTTTAGCGACCGAACAGTTAAAGGTTGCTTGGGCTTCCCAATCATTTTGTTCGTTAGGGGCTAGAATTGGATTTTGCTGGTAATGTCGGGCTTTGACGGGCATGGTTTCTTTACTTCTCAGTGAATATTACCAGAAACTGGTTCAAGACGGGAAGAGCCGGAGGTCTTGAGTCCTTTAAGGAAATTGTTTAGCGGTGCTTCGGCCGTACAAATTACTGTATCGGCCCCACCATAATAAAGAAAAAGATGATGATTTTTAATTACGGCTCCACAGCTATAAACAACACCGGCTTTAAAGCCCTCATTTTCATAGCGGGACCTTGGTTCAACGATCGGTGTTTTTGAGCGGTAAAGTACTTTAGTAGGATTGTTTCTATCAACCACCATCGCTCCAACATTGTAGCCAAAGTCTTTAGAAACAGCATGATAAAAAAGTAGCCAACCATCATCGATTTCAATCGGAGGTGGTCCAATGCCTCTGATAAAAATATCCCAACGGTTTTTTCTTGGCTTCCACTGTCGACAACTGTCGTTAATATAGGCTTGATCATCAAAATTTAAGTTGTCAAAATAATCAACTTGAATTGGGTCAAGGCTATGGAGAATGGCATATTTACCCTTAATTTTATTGGGAAAAATCGCCCAGTTTTTATTAATCCGATCAGGATTTTTAACTTTTTCGGGGTCAGGCTGAGAAATTAGTTTGGCTTGATCCCAATTCCAACGATGGTTGGCAAAGTCACCTTGATTAATTGACAGCAAGGCTACTCTGGGAGGCTCATAACCGTTCCAGGCGTTATAAGTAAGATAAATCTTTCCTTCAATTTTAGTAATTCGAGGGTCTTCACAACCACCACAACCAGGTCCTGATAAGTCGTTGACAGAAGTACTAGGAAATTGTTGATTAGATTCAAAGGGTTCTTGGGGTAAATATATTGGGTGTTTTAAGCGGATGTCAAAGTCAATGCCGTCTTGGCTGGAAGCATACCCTAATACTGAGATATTTTTATCGCCCACCGCCCGGTATACCAAGTGAACTTTGCCGGCCAAGTGGATGGCCGCCGGGTTAAAAACAAATTTTGATTCCCAAGAATTTTTAGCGATTGGTTCAAGAATGGGGTTTTTCTTGAATTTTTTAATCACCGGGTGGAAGAAAATTCTTTTGGGTTCTGGTTCGTTTATGATCGAATCAAAATATGGATGGGAAAGAGCGAAAAGCTTATCGTCTTTTGACTGCCAGTAGGAGATCAGCTCGTGGTTAATAAAGACACAGCCCACCGGAAGGACTTGGCGCTTACTCCATTCATTGGATTGTTTCCAAATAGTTCGACTGGCGAACCAGATTGAGTCTTGAGGATATTTGGGGTCAATAAGCAGGGCTTCAAGGGAGTGTCGGGTATTTTCACCTTGGCCTTTTGAAAGAGAGTAGATTAACACCCAGCCCTGGTCGGTCTCATAAAGACCACTAATTTTGAGGTTAGTGTGAGCGTCTGGGGGAGTGAAAATCGGTTTTTTTAAAAGTTGCCAGTCTTTGAGGTCATAGGAATAGGCGAGTCGAATATTCTTTTCGCCAAAATAGAAAAGGTGAGAGTTTGAGTGATGGGGGTCATTAACCATCACCCCGGTTTGCCCGTGAGTTGGGACAATTCCATTTCTTTGCCAACTAATCAGGTCATGAGAGGTGGCCGAATAAAGGGTTGTCTTGTTTCGAGACTTAAGCTGGTAGGTAAGAAAATATTGATTGCGGTGGGTTGAAATTCGAAAGTTGCGGCAATCGGTAATTTTTTCTAGTTGTCCATTTGGTTTGAAGATTTGGGCTCGGGGGGAAAAGGTTTCAAAGTAAAAACCTTCGGAGCCAAAATTAATACGAAAGAAGTCTTGACCATCCGTGTCCAGGTGGTAGAAAAGGTAAACATAGTGTTTTTGACTAAAGACTCCGAGGGAGTCGGGCATGATATTTTTATTCATCAAAGTACGCAAAAATTAAGCGAGGTACTATATGTAAAAGAATTCGCCTACCTTCACTATAGCACAAAAATATGGGTCGTCAAATGCTAATTTTACCTGATAGATGATTTTAGGAAGAAGGGTCGAAAGATAGCTAAAAAACGACTATTAGCAAGTCTTGGAAACGACTTTGGAACGGTCTTAAATTGATCTCACTTTTTATAAAATCCCGGGAAAACTCGAAGTCAGTCCCTATTGACAGCAACGTTTTTTTTAGCTATTATTCCCTTTGTCTTCACTTGCCTTGGTTTCAAGTTTTTTAAGAAAATATATGTCAAAGGCAGGTTATTGCAATGGATAAAAATAATTCTCAAATACCGATGACTCGTGAGGGTCTAGACGAGCTTAAAGAAGAGCTTCGTCAATTGGTTGAAGAAAAGCGTCCGGAAATTGTCAAGCGAATGGCAGATTCTCGGACGATTGGTGATATGACTGAGGATAGTGAATATTCTCAGGCCAAGCAGGAATTAGTTTTTATTGACGGCCGAATTAGCGAGCTCGAGGAAGTAGTTGGTCGTTCAGTTATTGTGGGTAAGAAAAGCAGTTGTCAGGAAGTGGCTCTTGGTTGCCAGGTGACGGTTAAAATTGGAAAAACAAATCAGGCCTTTCATTTAGTTGGTGAATGGGAAGCTGACCCGCTTGAACAAAAAATTTCTCATCAGTCTCCACTGGGCCAGGCTCTTTTGGGTAAAAAAGTCGGTGAGAAGGTGGAAGTTGATGCTCCAGCCGGCAAAGTTGCCTACACGATTGTCAAGATTAGCTAACTTAATTAGGGCCTCTTAGGTTGCAATATTCAATAGTTTGACACCGGGTGCTTTCTTAGTATAAATTATCATTATCACAAAAAGGAGGTGATTTTATTGTGGCAAAAAAAGGAACAAAGAAGGGTCAATCAGCTGATTATAAATATTACTTGGCTCTGGTCTTTTCGGCAATCTTTTTGTTAATGGTCCAATTAAGTAATGTCAGTGAGGTCGCGGCTGTTTACCTTTGGGGAATTAAGTAAGAAGATCTTGAGAAGGTTAGAAATGTTAATGTCCCTCGTTGAGGGGGGCATTTTTTTGTGCTAAACTCCATAAGTAGAATTGTAGGAATGTAAGATTGTAGTGATTAGTCTATGGAATGTTGAATTTTTGACTTATCACTCCAATCTTCGATCCTATTATCTTGCATTTTATGCCAAAACCACTGGAAGAACTAAGAAAAATCAGGCTGGAAAAACTAGAGAAGCTCAGGAAATTGGGCATTGAACCCTATCCGGCCAAAGCTAATCGAAAGCACAGCACTGCTCAGGCTCAGAAGAAAATGGGCCAAAAGGTAGCTGTCGCCGGTCGGGTGATGGCCAAGCGTGGTCACGGCAAGATTCAATTTTGGGACCTTTCTGACGAGTCTGGTAAAATCCAACTGGTTTTTAAAGAAGACAAACTCATTAACTCATTAACTCGTGAACTCGTTACCTTAATCGATATTGGTGACTTTATTGATGTTCAGGGCAAGGTTTTTAAGACCAAGGCTGGTGAGAAGTCAGTTGAAGTTAATGATTTTCATTTATTGACTAAGTCTATTCGACCTTTACCGGAAAAATGGCAAAAGATTAAAGATCAGGAATTGGTTTACCGAAGGCGTTATCTTGACCTCGCCGTGAACCCAGAAAGAAGAGAGATGTTTAAAAGAAAGGCGAGGTTTTGGGAGCTGAATCGTGAATTTATGAAAAAAGAGGGTTTTATTGAAGTTGAAACCCCAATTCTAGAGCATCGGACCGGGGGAGCAGACGCCAGGCCTTTTGTGACTCATTTTAATACTCTTGGTCAGGATTTTTATCTGAGAATTTCACCTGAGCTTTACCTGAAGCGGTTGATCGGTGGTGGTTTTGAAAAAGTTTTTGTCTTGGGGCCAAATTTCAGAAATGAGGGCATTAGTGATGAACACTTGCCTGAGTATTACGCCATTGAATGGTATTGGGCTTACGCTGACTATCAAGACAATATGGCAATGATCAAAAAAATGTTTCGTTTTTTGGCTAAAGAGCTTTATGGTAAGACCCGTTTTAAAAAAGGCAAGCTTGAGTATGATTTGGCTGACGAATGGAAAGAAATCGATTACACCAAGATTTTAAAAGAAAAACTAGGGGTCGATATTTTTAAGTCAACTGAAAAGGAAATGATGGGGATTGTTAAAAAAGCTGGCATTGAACTTTCTGGCGAGATTAATCGGTATCGTTTAATCGATAATCTTTGGAAGTTGATCAGAAAAGATATTGCCGGTCCGGCCTTTTTGGTTAATGAGCCGAAATTTATGTCTCCCCTGGCAAAATCTAAACCAGACGATCCAAGACTGACACAAAGGTTCCATGTTTTAATAGCTGGTCGAGAGTTGGGCAATGGTTATTCAGAGTTAAATGACCCTTTGGACCAGCTTGAGAGGTTTAAGGATCAGCAGTCGGCCAGGGAAGCCGGTGATGAAGAAGCCCAGATGATGGATATTGATTTTGTCGAGATGCTGGAGTATGGGATGCCGCCGACGACCGGCTATGCCCACAGTGAGAGATTATTTTGGACCCTGGAGGGAGTGACTGCCAGAGAGGGAACCTTGTTTCCGGCTTTGAGATTTAAGCAATCAGAAACTTCCAAGGCAATCTACGGAATCAACAAAAAGTAAAAAATGATTAGTCGAGAAAAAGCCATAAAGTTTTTAAACGAAAAGGTTGAAAATAAAAATATTGTCAGCCATATGGTGGCCACTGAGGCGCTTATGGGTGGGGTTTATGATTATTTGGCAGGTAAAGGTAAGGCAGACTTGGGAGGCACTAAAGAAGAATGGACGATGGCCGGGTTGCTGCATGACGGTGATTATAATGACAAGGTACCGGTAGAGAAACAAGGGATTCAAGTAACTGATTGGTTGAGGGAAGCTGGTCACGAAATTCCGGAAAATGTTGCCTACGCGATGGCCGCCCACAATTATGATAATACCGGCGCAACACCAAAGTCTCTAATGGATTGGACGATTGCTATTGGCGATAGTTTGACCGGGTTAATTGTTGCTTGTACGCTAGTAAGGCCCGACAAAAAACTAGCCAGTGTCAAAGTCAAGTCGGTTAAAAAGAAATTTAAAGATAAGCATTTTGCGGCTGGGACTCGACGGGAGCAGATAGCCATGTGTGAAGAAAAGCTTGGCATTCCTTTAGACAAATTTATTGAAATATCATTAAAGGCGATGCAGTCAATTAGTGACGATTTAGGTCTCTAGCCACAGCGATACGGCGCCGTATCGCAGTATGAAAAGGAGGGTGAAAGTAGTGTTAAACATTAATTACGTTCGAGAAAATACTGATAAGGTAAAAGAAGGGATCAAGAAAAAAGGTTATGACCCGAAAAAATTGGATCGGGTTTTTAAAGTTGATGAAACCCGACGGCAGTTAATTGGGGAAGTGGAGCGTTGGCGGCGGGCCAAAAATTTGCTAGATGAGCAGGTTGAGAAAAAACCTACCCAAGAGCAGATTGAAAAGGGCAAGAAAATCAAAGGTATGCTCCAGCGGTTGGAACCAGACTTGCGGGCGGTCGAAGAAGAGCTGCAAATGCTGCTTTACGAGATTCCTAATTTGCCAGCAGACGATGTCCCCGAAGGTAAGGACGAATCAGATAACGTTGAAATTAAAAAGCATGGTCAGCTGAAGAAATTTTCTTTTAAGCCCAAAGATCATCTTGAACTAGGAGAGGCTTTAGGAATTATTGATGTTAAGAGAGCCGCCAAAGTTTCTGGAACACGCTTTGGATATTTTAGGGATCAGGGAGCGGTTTTGGAAATGGCTTTGATGTGGCATGTTTTTAAAAAATTAGCTAAAAAAGGTTTTGAGGCAGTAATTCCGCCGGTGATTGTTAAGAAAGAAATTGAGCAGGGTTTGGGTTACGTTGAACACGGTGGTTGGGATGAAGCCTATCTTTTTGAAAAGGATCAAGTGGTTTTTACAGCTAGTTCTGAGCACGCTGTCATTCCGTTGTATGCCAATGAAACACTGGTCGAAAAACAATTACCAAAGCGTTTTGTCAATTTTTCAACTTGCTTTCGTCGGGAAGCTGGCAGCTATGGTCAAGATACTCGCGGTATGTTAAGGCTACACCAGTTTAACAAGGTCGAAATGAACGTTTACACGATTCCAGATCTTAAGGTTTCAGATAAAGAGTGTCTTGATTTGTTGTCAATCCAGGAAAAAATTGTCAGGGAACTAAAGTTACCCTACCGGGTAGTTCATTCTTGTTTAGGTGATTTGCCGTTTCCTAACCGACGGATGTATGACCTTGAAATTTGGTTTCCTGGTCAAAAGCGTTATCGTGAAACTCATTCTTGTAGTAACTGTACTGACTTTCAAGCAAGGCGGCTGAAAATCAAAGTTAAAACAAAAGAAGGTCGTCAGTTTATTCACGCCCTCAACGCCACCGCGGCCACTGACCGCCTAGTTTTGGCCATTTTAGAAAACCACCAGCAAAAAGACGGTTCAGTTAAGATTCCTAAAGCGCTTCAAAAGTACACCAGTTTTAAGAAAATTTCTTTGAAGAGGTGAAGAGGTAAAATTAACTTGGTCCCGAGGTTGCAATATGTGTCAACCCCCGAGGTTGACCAGGTAGTCAACCTCGGGGGTATTGCTAAAAATATGAAATCTTTTCCACTTTCAGACTTAAAAAAATCTCGTTTAAGCCAGGCTTGGTTTGTTTTTTGGCAGGTATTTAAGCTTTTATGGCAGGTAGATTCCAAGGCACTAGTTTTGACAATTGCCATCAATTTGATTGCCGGTTTTTTAATTTATCCGAGCTTAAGGCTTGAAAAAGCTTTTATTGATGGCTTGATCCAAAATGTTGGCAATGATTTTTGGGGGCAAGCTGGTACTTGGTTGGTCGTCTTATTATCTTTGAGATTTGCGATCAATGTCTTAACCAGTATTTTAAATTCAGTTGGGGAATATCTTCGGCGAAAAATGTCAAGAATTTTTTCAGTTCACCTAAATATGTTGGTGGCCAAGAAAAATGCCGATCTTGATGTGGCCATGTTGGATAGCCCAGAGTATCGCGACAAGCTTTCGAAAATTGAACGGGAAAGTTGGCGTCGGGCTTGGGATATGATTTGGCCGATTGGCAATATTCCAGCGGTGATGGTTGGTCTTATCTCAACTTTGGTGATTATCTTTTCTTTTCAGCCGATGATTAGTTTAGTAGTATTTATTTTGTCGATTCCGGTTTTATTGATCGATTCAAAATATATTAAGAAAGAATATCGTTTCTCGGAAAAGGTTAGTCCACTTTTCCGAATACGGGGTTGGCTGTTTCATTACCTATTGAGACCAAGAAATATTTTAGAAGTTAAATTACTGAAACTTTCTTTACCTTTCTCCAAAAAAGTTAATAAAATACAGAATAATATCTTTACACAAAGATTTAAAATCGATAGAGAAAAAACTTTTTGGCGAATAATGGCTTCTCTGCCTCAAACTGCTTTTATTTTTCTGACCGGCGTTTATTTGACATCATTAGTTTTTGCTAAAAAGCTGACGGTGGGTTCGGTAGAAATGATTCTGAGAGCGATCGCTTCTTTCCGTCGTGACCTTGAGGGCTTGGTTACTAATTTCTTACGGCTCTATGAAAATTATCTTTATGTGACCGATCTAGTTTGGTTGCTTTCCTTGAAGCCTACCCTAGAGATTACTAAAAAAGGAAAAAAATTAGACCCCAAAGCAAGTCCTCAAATTGAGTTTAAAAATGTTTGGTTTCGTTATACCCAGAAAACCCCTTGGATTCTTAAAGATATTTGCCTCAAAGTTAGTCCTACACAAAACTTGGCCATTGTCGGCGAAAATGGGGCTGGTAAGTCTACTCTGGTTAAGCTAATTTGTCGTTTTTACGATCCGCAAAAAGGAAAAATACTTCTTAATGGAATTGATCTTCGAGAATATTCGATTGAAAGCCTTTGGGAAAATCTTTCGGTTTTGTTTCAGGACTTTGAAGTTTACCCTTTCTCTGCCCAGGAAAGCATTGGTTATGGAGATGTGAATAAACTGGGTAATCTTGATCTGATCAAAAAAGCGGCTAAAAAATCAGAGGCCCATGATTTTATCCAGTCATTACCTTTAAAATATAAAAATCCGCTGGATCCGGTTTTTGAAAAAGGAATCAGGCCTTCAATTGGTCAGTGGCAAAGGATTGGGTTGGCCAGAGTGTTTTTAAAAGACGCGCGGATTGTGGTTCTGGACGAGCCGACCTCAAATGTCGACCCTCGGGCTGAAGAAGAAATATTCAAGAAAGTTATTAAACACACCAGGAATGAAATCTTAATACTGATTTCTCATCGATTTTCAACTGTCCGACGAGCCGATAAGATTTATGTTTTAGATGCCGGCAAGATTATTGAGTGGGGAACTCATGAAAACCTCATGGAAAAAGATGGTAAGTACGCCCATTTGTTTAATCTCCAAGCCGCGGGCTATCGTTAGTAAATTGACAATAATTACCGAGGTTGCCTACCTGGGCAACCTCGGGGGTTGACAAGTTGGGGTTGACAAGTTGACAAGATGACTTTTTCATTATTTCCAAAAACTATTTATAAAACAACTTCCAAAATCAGCGGCCTGATTGAAGTGAACGAACTACTTTGGTCAAGAACTCTCAGTGTTCAAAACATGATTCAATCTGGCGGGTTAATTGAAGCAATTTGGAAGAAACCGATAAGAAAAATCAAAAATCAAAAATCAAAAATCAAAGATGTTCTAATTTTGGGCTTGGGGGGAGGGACAGTCGTTCATTTAATCAATAGATATTGGCCTCAAGCGTTAATTACCGGGATTGAGCTTGATCCAGAGATTATAAAAGTTGGTAAAGAATATTTTGGACTTGGTAAGATGGATCAATTAAAGATTATCGTTAGCGATGCTTTTAGCTACTTGGAGCAACATCACGGTGAAAAAGAGTATGACCTGATCGTGGTGGATCTTTATTTGGGGAAAAAATTTCCTCAAGAAGCAGCCGGTGAAAAATTTATGAAAACAATCAAAAGATTATTAGTAAAAAATGGGGTGGTTATTTTTAATCGTCTGAGAATTGACCCCCAAGAAGAATTTATCAAGAACTTGAATAAAGTTTATCGTGATTACAAGGTCGTCCGCTCGATGACGAACCATTTTTTTCTGGCTAGAAGCAATTTTTGACTTAAGGTATAATATAGGTCTGACAAAAAGAGTTATTGGCCATTAACAATTAATTTATGATCAAATTTCTTGACAGGCTGATCGATTCCAACGAAAAGCAAATTAAAAAACTTGAGCCTAAGGTTGAGGAAATTAATTCATTGGAACCTCAAATGAAGAAACTGAAAGACGCTGACTTTCCTGCCAAGACGGCGAGTTTCAAACAAAGGCTTTCCTCCGGGGAAATATTGGATGACTTGTTGCCGGAAACTTTTGCTTTAGTTCGGGAAGCGATCAATCGAGTTGTGGGGCAACGGGCTTTTGACGTTCAATTAATGGCGGCAATTTCCTTACATCAGGGAAAAATAATTGAGCAAAGAACCGGAGAAGGGAAAACTCTTTCGGCGGCCATGGCGGCTTATCTTAACGGTCTGACTGGTAAAGGAGTTCATGTGGTGACGGTCAATGATTATTTGGCTCGGCGGGATGCTGGTTGGTATGGAGAGGCCCTAAGCTTTGCCGGTTTGTCGATGGGGTGTATTGTCCATGACCAGGCCTTTGTTCTAGATTTAAGCCATAAACAGTCCGGCCAAAGCGATGAGCGGCTAAGGCACTTAAAACCGGTTTCTCGTCGTGAAGCTTACTTGGTCGATGTGACCTACGGGACCAACAATGAATATGGTTTTGATTATTTAAGAGACAATATGGCGGTTCGTTTTGAAGATCAAGTTCAAAGGGGTCACCATTTTGCGGTTGTCGATGAAGTCGACTCAATCTTGATCGATGAAGCCCGGACGCCGCTGATTATTTCAGCTCCTGATACTGAGCCGACTAATAAATATTACGAATTTGCCAATCTGATCAAAACTCTTTCTCCGGATACTGATTTTGTGATCGATGAAAAGCTAAAATCGGCTAATTTAACTGATCATGGCTTAAGGAAAGTAGAAAAGCGCTTAGGAGTTGATAATCTTTACGAAAAAGATTTCGATACGATCAAACACATTGAGAACTCACTGAGAGCCAGAACCCATTTTCTTCGCGATCGTGATTATGTGGTTAAGGATGACCAAGTGATTATTGTTGATGAATTTACCGGTCGATTGATGCATGGTCGGCGCTGGTCGGATGGGCTTCATCAGTCAGTTGAGGCAAAAGAAGGGGTTAAGATCCAGCAGGAATCAATCACCATGGCGACGATCTCTTTCCAAAATTATTTTCGGATGTACCAAAAGCTTTCAGGAATGACCGGGACAGCCGCTACCGAAGCTGAGGAGTTTGAAAAAATTTATCAGCTGGAAACCTTGGTGATTCCGACAAATTTACCAATGGTTCGGGATGATCGGTCTGACGTGGTTTATAAGTCAGTCGGGGCGAAGTACCAAGCTGTGGTTGAGGAGATTGAAGAGCATTATCAAAAAGGCCAGCCGGTTTTGGTGGGAACGACTTCAATCGAAAAGAATGAAATTGTGGCAAAATTTTTGAAAAAAAGAGGTATTCCGCATAATGTTCTCAACGCCAAGCAGCACGAAAAAGAAGCTGGAATTATCTCAGAGGCCGGTCGGAAAAAGGCGGTGACGGTCGCTACCAATATGGCCGGTCGAGGAGTTGATATTGTTTTGGGTGGTTCAGACGAAGGGCGGGTCAAAAAAGAATGGCAAAAGGACCATGATGAAGTAATCAGTTTAGGCGGGCTTCATGTTTTGGGAACTGAAAGACATGAGTCTCGGCGAATCGACAATCAGTTGCGGGGTCGCAGTGGTCGCCAGGGTGATCCGGGCTCTTCTCGATTTTTTATCTCTTTGGAAGATGATATTATGCGGATTTTTGGTGGTGAGCAGGTGTCTCGGATTATGACGGCTCTTAAGATTCCTGAGAATCAACCAATCGAGCACAAAATGATTTCCAAGGCGATTGAGACGGCTCAGTCTCGGGTTGAGGGTTTTCACTTTGATGCGCGCAAAAGAGTAGTTGAATATGATGACGTGATGAACAAACATCGGGAAATTATTTATGCCCAGCGGAAGCAATTGTTAGAAAAAGATTTAGCCGGGAGCAAGAAAAAAGGTGAAGTAGTTGGATTAAAGGCAGAGGTTTTAGAAAAAATGGGGGCTGAGGTGAGTAATATTGTGGCAATGCATGCCCCGAGTGGTTTGCCGGTCAGCAAGGGAGCCTTGGTAAAAACAGATTATGGTCAAATTGTAAAGGGTTTTTGTGAGATTTTGCCTTTTGATCACGGTTCTCAAGCCAGGCTGCAGGCCCAATTAGAAAAAGCTAAAAATTCTGAAAAAATAATTAAGCTTTTGATTGATTTATTAACAAATGCCTACGAAAAAAGAGAGTCACAATTAGGGACTTCAGTGATGCGGGATTTGGAGCGAATTGTTTATCTTCGGACAATGGATCGACTTTGGGTGAACCATATCGACGCCATGGACGACCTGCGGGAGGGAATTGGCCTCAGGGGAGACGCCAAAACCGCTTTGGCTGAATATAAGAAAGAGGCCTATGGGATGTTTGAAAGCCTAATGGGGGCGATTGATGACGAAATTGTCCGGCGGATTTTTCGGGTGCACGTTGGGCCAAAAGTAGCGGCTTCACCTCTTCAAGGAATCAAGACCAATATTGACCAACAAGATGGGATGGGCTTAAGGCCTTCACCATCAGCTGGGTCGGTACCGCCGATAAAATCTTCTTCACCTTCTTCTCGGTCGGTTGTTTCTCACAGTGGCAAGAAAAAGATTGGCCGCAATGATCCGTGTTGGTGCGGAGCGAAAAATCCCAATACAAAAAAGCCTTATAAATATAAAAAGTGCGGGCTAATTAATGCTCCTCATCATCAAGGATAATTCTTAATAGAAGTTAAAAAATTTGCCTTAACCCTTTTATTGGTCTGGATTTTGTAATTTCTCCTAAGTTTGTTTTCGAGGCTACAAATGCTATACTTAACTGATGAAAGAAGAAGAGAAGGAAAGTAAGGGTGGGCAAAGACTATTGAGATTGTTGCTGGTTGGCCTCATGTTTCTCATGGCGGTTGGGTTAGTCAGGGCGATCAGTCAGAGCCCACTAAATTCATCTTCTCTGGTTAAATTACCTTCTTTGTCTGAACTGAATTTAAAGAATAACCCCCTGACCTCATTAATTAAAACTTCCGGTTTGGTCAAAAATGAGAATAATGTCGAGGAAATTGAGGAATCGGGAACTGAAACAAAGATTGACTCAGTTGAACCTGGAGAGGTTGCCGGTGAAAAAGTAGAACCAATCGCCGAACCAGTGAGTAATGTTCAAAATCAAGCCAACACCCTGATCGAATTACTGAAAAAATTACCGGAAGACCAGCTGACAGCGATTAAAAAACAGCTTTGTAAAGAGCTTTGTGAGGAATAGGACCAAATCTTAATTTCTAATTTCTAATTTCTAAATAGTGCCTAAACTCAAGTGATTAAATTCAAAACAACACATTTTTTAAATGTTTAAGTATTGATACTTTCAGAATTTGAATTTATTTAGGATTTTGAACAAGTCTGACTTGTTAGATATTAGAGTTTAGAGTTTCAGATAATATGACTCAAGATTATCAGCAACGCTTAGAGGCGATCAGTAAAAAACTAAATCTGAAAAAGCTAAGAGATCAAATTAAAGCTCTAGAAGCAGAGTCTGGTCAGTCTGGTTTTTGGCAAAATCATGAAGCGGCCTCACAAAAAATGAAACAGTTAACTGCCTGGCAAAAGGAAATTAAAGAATTCGAAGCCTTAGAGGATCTTTTTTTAAAAGATAAGCTTCAGGAATTAGAGAAAAAGCTGTCAAGGCTTGAAGTCAGGGCTTATCTTTCCGGGAAATATGATCGGTCAGACGCAATTTTTTCGATTCACGCTGGTCAAGGAGGGGTCGAGGCAATGGATTGGGCCCAAATGCTTCAGAGGATGTATTTTAAATACATCGAAAGTAAAGATTGGGATTATGAAGTAACCGACTTGGTTTTTGGTGAAGAAGCAGGGGTTAAAAGTGTCACAATCAGAATTTTTGGCAATTATGTCTATGGTTATTTAAGGCGTGAAGCCGGGACTCATCGTTTGGTTCGTCAGTCACCTTTTAACGCCGATCGGAAGCGGCAAACTTCCTTTGCTTTGGTGGAGGTGATTCCGATTCTCAAAGAGCCAGAGGTTAACATTAAAGAAGACGAAATTGAATTTGAGGCCTTTCGGTCCAGTGGTCATGGAGGGCAAAACGTTAATAAAGTTTCAACTGCGGTTCGTTTAAAGCACAAGCCAACCGGTATTACCGTTGCTTGCCAGAGCCAAAGATATCAAGAACAAAATCGCAAAATTGCGATGGAAATTTTAATATCTAAAATTTGGGCCTTGGCTCAAGAAAAAAAAGCCAAGGAAGAAAAAGACCTTAAAGAAGGTCGGACCAAGGCTACTTGGGGAACTCAAATTCGTTCTTATGTTTTGCACCCGTACAAAATGGTCAAAGACCTAAGAACTGATTGGGAAACAGCCGATGCAGATTCGGTTTTAGATGGAGATCTTGATCCTCTGATTGAAGCCGAAATCAAAACTATGGTATAGTGAATGGTTAAGAATTTTATTAAGTGAAATAATTAAAAAGGAAAATAATGGACCAAAACATTAAAAAGCAATCAGTAGCTGGTCAAGCCGAAAAGAAAATCGTTCGCCAGCTTTCGGATTCGGAGCCAAAAAAACCTTGGCTCAAAACACTTCTTCCGGTGGGGGTGATTGTTCTGATAATTTTTGCTGGGGCGATGACGGGGTATTTATTGGCTAATCGAAGTCCTGGGTCGGTTGAATTTGGTCAACCTGAGGGTAGTGGCAAAAAAATTAGTCAGAAAGACGAGGCTGGCCATAAGGATTCTGAGGCTTTTCCTGATCAGGCTCAAGGGAAAATTGAAATTAATGATAATCAAGATGTTCTTGAGGGAAGTCACCAATTATTGCGGACAGGTGGTGAAAGCCAGACAGCCTATTTGACTTCCTCGGCGGTCGACTTAGATTTATTTATCGGTCAATGTGTTGAGGTTTGGGGGGAAACTTTTACGGCTCAGAAAGCCTCTTGGTTGATGGATATCGGCTATATCAAAAAGCTTGATAAGTGTCCTGAGGGCCTTTAAGCAAAACAACTACTAAGAACTAGAAAAATTCTTTAAAGAAATGATCGAGGTTTCAAAGGTTAGCAAAAAGTTTGGTGATTTCGTGGCTCTTGATGAAATTGATTTTCAGATCAAGCCCGAAGAATTTGCCTTTATCATTGGCCCTTCCGGGGCTGGCAAAACGACTTTGATCAAGTTAATTCTTCGGGAGATTCTACCTTCCTCGGGCGAAATAAAAGTTGATGGTTTTGATCTGGCTAAGTTAGGTCGTTCAGAAGTGGTCAAGTTAAGAAGAAAGGTCGGGGTAGTTTTTCAAGATTTAAAACTACTTCATGACCGAACTGTTTTTGAAAATGTTGCGATGATCCTCAAAATTATGGGGAGAAGAGAAACAGAGATTAAAAAAGAGGTTGAAAATGTTCTTAATTTAGTTGGTTTAGCTGAAAGGACCGACCAATTTCCTTCACAACTGGCTGGGGGAGAGCTGCAGCGGGTTTGTATTGCCAGGGCGGTAGTGGCTAAACCAGACATTGTTATTGCCGATGAGCCGACCGGTAATCTTGATCCGGCGACAGCTTGGCAGATCGTTGAACTTTTACAGGAAATTCATCGTTTGGGAAAAACAGTTGTCATGGCGACTCACAATTTTGAAATTGTCAATTCATTGAATGAAAGAGTTATTGAATTAGGAAAAGGCAAAGTCGTTTCAGACGAAAAAAAAGGCAAGTATCGGGTTAAGTAGTGATTACATTATTATGATTAATAGAAAAAGAACTTCAATCAACGACCATTTTCAAACATCTTGGCGCCATATTCGTCGTTCGCCTTATCAGGCCTTGGCGGCAGTCTCGATTATGGTTTTAATGTTTTTTATCACTTCAGTTTTTGTTTTATTAGCGGCCGGTTCGGAGATAGTTTTGAGGTATTTTGAAACTCGGCCTCAAGTGACAGCGTTTTTAGAAGATGAAACGACTTCAGAAGAACGAGAGGCGCTAATTTTGAAGTTAAACAAAACCGGCAAAGTTTCTGAAATAAAATACGTTTCTAAAGAGGAAGCTTTATTGATTTATCAGGAACAGAATAAAGATGACCCGCTTTTATTAGAAATGGTGACCGCCAATATTTTACCGGCTTCTTTAGAGATATCGATGAAGGATTTGTCCTATCTGGGGGGAGTGGTTGATTTATTAAATCAGGAACCCGGTATCGAGGAGGTGGATTTCCAAAAACAAGTTGTCGAGTCTTTAAGGACTTGGACCAATAATCTCCGGATTTTTGGCTTGATATTGGTCGGGTTCTTGGGAATGGTTTCTTTTTTGATCATTTTGGTGGTCATTGGTATGAAAGTCGCCCTTCGGCGTAAAGAAATAAAAATTCTTCAATTACTGGGCGCTTCCTATTGGTATATCAGGGTTCCGTTTCTTTTGGAAGGAATTATTTACGGTGTCTTTGGTTCATTTTTTGCTTGGTTGCTGGCGAGCTTGATACTTTTTTACTCGACGCCGTTTTTAGTTGACTTTCTTTCCGGTATCCCGGTTTTGCCGGTTTCGGCTTTGTTTTTACTTGGGTTATTGGGAGGAGAGGTTATATTGGGGATGATTATCGGAGTCTTAGGTAGTTTTGTTGCAGTAAGGCGATACTTACGTTGATGCCCAAGCGATTCTTTCTAATTATATTATTAGTTTTTTGTTCTTCATTATTTTCTGGATTTAATTTTATTGCTGATAAATTGTCTTGGCCTCCCAAAGTATGGGCAGTTGATGAAGAAGAATGTCGGTCTAAGGAAGAATCTCAAGATTGGGATGGGGCTGAAAAATGTTGGGAAGAATATTTTGGAACCAAGAAAAGGACGCTGAAAAATGAAATCGATAATAAGATTGTCCAAATTGATTTAACCTCCAGAAAAATTGTTTCAACTCAGCAGAGGACTGATCAGTTAATTCAAGAGGTTGAAGGTTTGGGAGGAAAGATTGAAAACCTTGACAGTTCTTTGGATCAGCTTTCCGAAGTTTTAATCAAGCGTGTGACGGCGACCTATAAAAGAGGAACAATTGATCCGTTTGTTCTTTTCTTGTCATCAAATGATTTTTCTGAATTTGTGGCTCGTTACCAATATCTTCGGAGAATCCAGGCCCATGATCGTCAACTCCTGCTTCAAATGGAGATGGCCAGATCAAACTATGAAGATCAAAAAATCCTTAAAGAGGAGAAACAAATTGAGCTTGAACAGTGGCAGAAAAAGCTTGAACAGGAAAAGGCTTATTTGAACCGTGTGGCCAAAGCCAAGCAGGTCCTTCTTAAAGAAACCGAAGTCAGTTATCAAAGAACTTTATCCAGAATCAGTGCCGAAAAGTCAAAATTGGCCGGGGTTTCAGTTTTCGGCAAGCCGGTTGAGTTTAAGCAGTGGTCCGGGGAAAACAATTATTTTAACCAGACAGACTCTCGTTGGGCAATGATGCTTATTGGTGGCGGAGTTTATTATCAGCCTTCTGACCCCTCTTACATGTGGAAGTATGGTTGTGCGGTGACTTCGATGGCGATGGTTTTAAAAAAATGGGGAGTTGATATTGATCCGGGAAGACTTTCTCAGTCACCGGTTTACCGGGCTGACCTGATTGCCTGGCAGGATATTCCCGGTGGTTTTGGGGGCAGTATTAAAGTGGTCGGGCATGGGTATGGGGGCTGGGTGAGTTGGGGTGAAATCGATAGTACTCTTAATTCAGGCAACTGGGTGATTGTTTATATTAGCGGCGTTGGTCACTATGTTGTTCTTTTGAATAAAGAAGGCGATGACTATAAAATGCACGATCCTTATTTTGGTCCCAATATGTCATTCAACTCCAAATATAGTAAAGGATCAGTCGATGAAACAATTGTCTACTCTCGTTAGAGATATTAATTTTGTTAATTAGTAGTTTTAAAATATATATGTTGTAAAGTAAAAAGAGACAAGATGCCTGCCAAGAAAAAAACGGCAATTGATATATTTTTTTCGAAAAATTTAATTTTAGCTTTAGTTCCAATCGCCATTTCGGCGATTTTTTTATTTTTACCGAAGAGTGTTTTTGCCCAACTAGCGATCAATGAGTTTCTACCCAATTCAAAGCCTGGTGAGAATGAGTGGGTGGAGCTTTATAATCTCGGGGCAAGCGAAATCAATTTATCTGGTTGGGTTTTAACAGATAGTGCGGCCCATGATAAAACATTGGATCATCTAGGGTCAATATTGCCTGGTAATTTTGTTGTTTACGAGTATCCTGGCGGTGACGGTTGGTTAAACAATTCGTCCGGTGATTCAGTTATTCTCAAGGAAGGGAGCGAAACCAAGGATTCTTACTTTTATAGCTTAGATCCGTCAGAAGATATCTCTTTTGGTCGGTATCCAGACGGAACCGGTGCCTTTGGAACTTTGTCTTCAAAAACACCTGGGTCAGCCAACTCTTCTTTTGTGGTCCCAAGCCCTACTCCAAGTCCGACTCCAACAGAAAGTTCAGAGCCGACTGCTACTCCTTTCCCGACGCCAACCCCGACCGATTCTCCGACTTCAGCCTCCTACCAAATAAATGATGCTAAAAATGAAGACGGAGAAACCATTAACAATGCTAAGGTCTATGTTGATGGTGTTTATTTACATCATTACGCTCCGGAAACCTTAACTTTTTGTGATGGCTGTTCATGTGATGATTATGTGGGTTGTGGTTTTGGTGAACATACCATTAAGGTAGAAAAAGGTGGTTATGAAGATTGGAGTGAGACCAGGTCGATCAATGCCGGAGATGGGATTGAAGTTAACCCGGTTTTAAACTCAGCAGATTCAAGTTCAGTCAGCACCCCGACTCTAAGTTTAACCCCAACTCTAACCCCGACTCCAAGCTCAAGCCCGACTCCAGTGCCCTCGGTTAGTCCGGTTCCTGAAGGTGAAGTTTTGGGAGAAAAGTCTGATCAAGAGTTTTTCCCTTTGGGAACTCCTTCACCAAGTCCTCAAGAAGATGAAGAAGAGAAAAACAACGATTCATTGATCGCCAAGATTTTCTTTGCTTCCGGATTAGTTTTTCTTTTTTCCGGTGGCCTTTGGGCGTGGTATAATTTAATCCAAAAGGAGAATTTTGGTCGAAAAAAAAGTTCAAAGATTAAAAGGCGTCATTAACGGCTGGTTGCCGGTACTTGCTTGGTGCAGTTTGCTCTTTTATTTTTCTTCTATTCCTAACTTAAAAGCAGCCAAAGATCCTTGGTGGGACGAGATTATTCGCAGTGGGGCTCATTTATTTTTTTACCTTGTTTTATACCTTCTTGTTTTTAGAGCCATTAACCTTGCTCGGGAGGTAAAGAATTTTATTTGGCCGCTGGTTTTGACCATTGGTTATGGTTTTTTTGATGAGGTTCACCAGATTTTTGTCCCGACAAGGACTTTTCAAAGAATCGATTTGTTGATTGATTTTTCCGGCGGGATTTTGGGGTTGGTATTGATCAAAGGATTATTGATTATTGTTCCCCAAAAAATGCTTCGGCAATCAAAATTTTTAAACCGATTGTTCTGATGATGGAAATTGGATAGAATAACGATTGAGATTATCAAAGTCATTAAACCTGATGATGAATAAGGCGCTTAAATACCTTGGTCTTTTGTTCTTATTAGCGGGAATAGGAATCCTAATCTTAATCTACTGGCCGTTGGCTAAAGAGGAATGGCAATACCGGCAATTTCAGTCTCAAGTTTCGCCGGATGTTTCTTTTGGGGAGCTAGCTGAAAAAATTGTGCCGGTTTCAAGTGAATTTGGGTTGGTTATTCCTCAGATTCAGATTAATTCCCGGGTCTTTCCGATTGTTGATGATCAAAATCCTGCCGAATATCGCCCCTTACTCGCCCAGGGAGTTGCCCACGCCAAGTGGAGTGTTTTACCAAACCAAAAAGGAATGGTTTTTATTTTTGCCCATTCGGCTGATTCGCCCTTGAGCATCACTCGCTACAACGCTGTTTTTTATTTGATAAACAAACTGGTTAAAGGTGATCAGGTACTGATTTATTACCAAAATCAGGAGTACGAATATCAAGTGATCGAGAAAAAGATTGTCAGTCCCGTCAAGGTTAGGGAAGTGGTGACTAACTTAGGAGAGGGTTATTTGGTTCTTCAAACTTGCCACCCGCCGGGGACAACTCTTAATCGGCTTTTGGTTATTAGTAAAACTATCGACAATCCGGAAGTTAGGCTTTAAAAACCTCAAGTTAGCCCTTGACAAATTATCCGATATACCTTTACAATCGCCTTACTCTGCTCTGAAGTTTTTTTCTTTATTATGATGAAAATTTTCTCAAGGTTTGGTAAGCGATATCAAAAATTATTTGTTTGGTTGGCAATTTTGGCCTTAGTTTTTCAAACCAATAGCGGAATTTTATCAGCCTCTTATATTTTTGCTCAAGAAACCGAAACAGCAGAAACCTTGCCAATCGAAAATACTCCCGACGAAGGGTTAGTTGAAGAATCCACTCCGGTGGAAGAACCAACTGAAGCACCGGAACCTCAAGTTAGTTCTGATTCAAGCGAAGAAGAATCTCCTGAAAATCAAACTGAAGAAAACCTGGTTGATTTTGGAGATCTTATTGCTTCGGAAGAGGAAAATGTTTTGGAGCCAGATGAAATTGTGATTGAGGAGCCAAATCTAACTGTTGTTCAGGGTGAAAGTGATGAGTCATTACCGGAAGAAACAGAAGAAACTTCTCAAAAACAAGAAGCAGAGACTTTAAAAGTAGAAGAGCCTCTAGTTTTGGATTTCCAAGATCCGGAAGAAGCGGCTGCCAGTGCTCAGATTAATCCAACTGTTTATACCGATAAAGATGATTATGCTCCGGGAGAGACTGTCACCATAAATGGGGAAAATTTTTCCCCAAATTTGATTTTGAGTATAAAAGTAACTCGGCCAGATGGGTCAGTCGTTAAAGGAGACGGTAGTTTTGAGCCAGGAATTGACACGGTGGAAACAAATGAGGAAGGAAAGCTTAATTATCTCTATGTATTAAATGGGATTATCGGTGAATATCTGGTTGAGGTTCTTGATGAAGGTGGTCAAGTTTTAGCAACGACCACTTTTACTGACGGTCCTGTTGTTCAAGTAGTCCAAGTTGTGATTAATGAATTTTTATCTTATGGAAGCTCAGACTGGGTTGAATTATTTAATAATGACTCCTCTATTGTAGATATTTCAAATTGGTATCTTGAGGACACTACTTCAATAATGACGACAATTCCTGACGGAGTTTCAATGGCTGCAGGAGAATACGCCGTTTTTGAGGTTAGCAACCGTCTAAATAACGCTGGTGACACAGTTTTTTTGAAAGATGGTGGTGGAAGTATTATTAATGAGGTTTCTTATGGAAGCGGTGCTACTGAGGATGTGGTTGCTCCGGGAAGTGGTGAATCAGCTAACCGGTGCCCAAATGGTAGCGGTGACTGGGTAATTTCAGGCACCACAACTAAAAACTTGGTCAATGCTTGCTTTATTGATCAAGGACCAGGTGAATGGGACCGATCTTCTTTGTATTTTACCGGCGCTTGCCAAACTAATTGTCTTAATGTTTCAGCCACTGTTTGTAACGGAGGAGATTCCCAGCCAATGGCTGATTCTACTGATTGGGAACTTTATTGGTCAGCTTTTGGTAATCCTAAGGATGGTGTAGTGATCAGTAGTGGATTAGTTGGTCCATTAGGAACCGGTGAATGCCAAACAATCAGTGCTTCAGTGAGCCCCGAGAATTGGTTTGGCAACTATATGTTTAAAGCTTATCAGCGTCCGGGCCATCCAGGATTAGGTGAGCTTTGGAGTGATGAATGCTCACGGTGCGGTGATTGTTTTTGCCCGACCCCAACGCCAGCGCCAATTTGCGGTGACGGTAATTTAGATGCTCGTGAAGAATGTGACGATGGCAATCTTGAAGATGGTGACGGTTGTAGTGCCAATTGTGAGCTGGAAGTTCCCGAGGTTTCTCAAGTAACCGTTTGCAAGTATGACTCAGGTCAAAATCCTCTTTCCGATTGGACAATGGTTTTGAAAGGCGATCATCTCGAAGATGTAGTCGTTTCTTCTGATGGTTCTACTGTTTCATCTTCCAGTCTTCCCGCAGAGAATTTAGTTTTGGAGCCAATTGGAACTTACACCTATTGGCCAGCTCAATTAACTGATGCCGGTATTGCCAATGCTGGATATTCTTTAAGGCCTGAGGGAAGCTTCAATCCTGGCCCTGGACCACAGTGGGTGAGCGGTGATGTTTTGGACAGTCCTTGGGTTGGTTATCTTGAGGTTCAAGTTAATAGTGCCAATGTCGATTGGGGTTATTTGACGGCTGATCATCGCTATGCTCTTGGTCTGGCTCATTCTGGGGGAGCTATTTCGTTTAACATCCTTGATTCTAATTACGGCGACAACTCCGGTAATATCCCGGTGGGTATTTACCAGGGTTGGGTAGGTCAAACCGGTGAAAATGGTTGCTTGACTTTTCCAGACGTGCCTTTTGGTCAATACGATTTGGAAGAATTAATTAAGTTTGGTTGGGAACAAATTTCCGGTCCTGAAAATCCGGTTCTGATCGATGAAACTGAAGAAAATTATTCATTCACTAATCGTCTAGGGGGTTTCGAACCTTACTGCGGTGACGGGATAGTCAACCAAGGTCATGAACAGTGTGACGATGGTAATCAAGCAGACGGTGACGGTTGCAGTGCTGATTGTGTGATAGAAGAAGAGACCTTGGGGAGCATTACAATTTGTAAGGTGATCGTTGATCCGGAAAATCAAATTGTCGATGGTTCGGCTTGGTCCGGTCATACTTTGAGTATTTCAGGCTTAAATCCGAATCCGGTTCCTTCCACCGGAGTGCCGGTTGGAGTGCTGGGGACCAGTTCTTTCACCACTCCCTTGGTTTATGACACTGATCTTTTTGGTAATGATCGGGTTTATGACGCCGATTGCCAGACTTACAGTGACTTGCCTTTAGGTGGTTATTACTATGGTCAAGAGGTGTTTCCTTCTGCCCGGTGGTTAGTCCCCAAGTATAATGACCAATTTAAAACCTCGGTCGACAGCCTGAGCGATTTTTTTACTTACAGTGGTGAGCTTTTTGATTTAGACCAAAATAATGATAGTGCCCGCAATGAAGATGCCGATGGTCATATTGTTCTGTCCGAAGGCCGCCCTGATCGAACCCTGGTCGTTCTCAACCAATATCACAATACTTGCGGTAACGGTGTTTTAGAAAGGGAGCAGGAAGAGCAATGTGACGATGGTAATTTAGATGACGGTGACGGTTGCAGTGCTTTATGTGAGCTGGAAGAGATTTCAGCTTTGGATTTAGATTTAGCCAAGTGGTCCTCTCAAGACGGGAGGATGGTTACTTTTACCCTTGAACTCTTTAATAATTCTTCTTCCACTGCTTATGATCCTCAAATTAAGGATCGTTTACCGAGAAAGTTTGAATACCAAACCGGAACGACTCTGGTTAATGGGGTTTCAGCTGGTGATCCTTCGATTAGTGGTGATTCTCAAAGCACCGGCCAATTTTTGGTTTGGTCTTTAGGTAATCTTGATCCGGAAGAAACAGTGACGATTGAATTTGAAGCCGAGTTTGAAGATGGTTTGCGTTCCGGGCGTTACCCGAACATTGCTTTTGCCTTGGCTTTTAATTTACCAAACGATCCGCCTGGAGATGAGCAACTGTTTACCTCAAGGGTTAGAAGCTTGAGGCGAGAGGTTAGCTACAGTAATTTTGTTGTTGCCACGGTGAAAATAGATAAATACGATTGGCCGTCGACAGATATTGAAGGGCAAGTTTTAGGAGTCAGTACTGTGGTTGGAGCTGTTTTGGGGGCCGCCACCGGTGCAGAAACAATTTGGTTTATCTTAGCCATGGGGATGATCGGTTTTGGTTTGGTAATGATCTTCTTTGATTTTAGTAAAGTCGGGTTACTAAGGAAGAAAATCACTCAAATGAGTAAAAAGATGTTAATTTTCCTAGCCTGCTTATTGTTTTTCCTGGCTTTTACCGGGGGAGTTTTGGCGGTTGATAGTCTTTATATCCAGTTAATGAATCTTCCTGAGTATAGTCCGTCAGACTACATTGATCTTTATTACAATGCTCTTGAAAGGGATAACCGGTCAATTGAGGTTCGGTGTTATCTCAGGCAAGACGGAGGTTTTGGATGGCGCCAGTTTGATGACACTCAAACCGACCCGGCTGGATTATGCCAGGCAACCAACGAAGATTTTGAAGGCGATGATCTTTATTTCTTTAAGGCGGTCGCCAGTGGCCCCGACGGTTCGACTGAGAGCAATGAAACTTACACTACCTTAGATCGGGTTCGGCCGGAAAATGTTAAGGATTATCATAAAACCAGAGACTCTTCGATGACCTACAGGGTTCATTGGCGAACACCAGATAATGGTGATTTCAGTTTTGTCCGGGTCTATGCTTCTCAAGAACAAAATTTCACTGCCAATGACTCAACAAAGTGGGAAGATATTCATGGTAGTCCGGATGAAGAATTTGACCATGTTTTTGGTGGTTTTGAGGCGGATAAAGAATACTTCTTTGCCCTTCAAAGCTTTGATAAAGCTGGTCATTATTCACAGCTGATTGGTGATGGCGGCTCAGCAGTTTATGAGGAGGTTGTTGTTGAATCGGGTGCTGGTTCGGTAGTTGGTGCTGTAGGGGAAACTCTAGCGGAGCCTCAGGGCCAGGTCTTAGGCGGTGAGACAGAGGCAGCAACAGAAGATGATGAAGTCAAAGAGGATAAGGAAGAGGATGAAGATGAGGCTCAAGAAGTCGAAAGTGGTTTATTGGGAATCTTAACCGATGAAGAAGGCAACCGCCGCTGGCCTTTGATTATCGGTGGGGCTTCAGTTTTAGGAGCAATTGTCTACTGGTTCTACCGCCGCCGCTCTTGATCATCAACTCTTTTTTTGAAACAATTACTGGTGGCGAGTTTATCAATAATTAAAATAATTTAAGTGAATAAAAAACTGCCTTCTCGTTTTGCGATTATTTTCCTTCTTTCGATTGGTTTTCTATTTACGCTTTTTACAACTGCAGGGGACAAGGCAAGGGCGATTGAATTGCCCAGGGGGCAAAGAAAAATTATTGTCTTTAAAGAGGGAGTGGCGGCTGAATCTCAAGAAAGATTATTAGTCGACTTTGGGGTAGCTTCATTAAAAAAATTAAGGCTGATCAATGCTCGATCAGTTTCTTTGTCTGGGCATCAAGCCGAGCTTTTGGCAAAAGATTCTCGGGTTTTGCGGGTTGATCCGGATATTATTGTTTATGCCTTGCCAAGGCAAGATTGGTGTGTCCGCTACCCTTGGTTTCCTTGGTGCCCTCAACCAACCCCAACGCCAACATCTGAACCGACCCCCACACCTGAGCCCACTTCTACTCCTACCTTAGTGCCTACCCTTACTCCCACACCGTTACCATCTTTACCAACGGCGACTCCAACTCCGATTCAGCCAACGGCCACGCCGACACCTCTACCCACAGCGACGCCGACCTTGGTGCCTACGTCCACACCCACGCCGACCCCCATCCCTTCGTCTGTCCAGCCTTTTCCTTGGGGGATTGCCTTGATAAATGCCGACGAGGCTTGGTCGGTTTCTACCGGTGAAGGGGTTAAGGTGGCGGTGATCGACACCGGCATCGACCGTGATCATCCGGATCTAAAGGCTAATTTAGTTGGTTGTAAAAACTTTATTTCCCGGTGGCGTAGTTGTGAGGATGATAATGGTCATGGGACTCATGTCAGTGGGATCATCGCGGCGGAAAATAATGACTTTGGGGTTGTTGGAGTGGCCCCAAACGCCAATATTTATGCCCTTAAAGCCCTTAACTATCGGGGTTCAGGTTATCTTTCAGATATTATTGAGGCCCTAGATTGGGCGATCAGCAACGACATCGATGTCGTTAATATGAGTTTGGGGGCGTCTTCAGATGTGGCTTCTTTTCGTGAGGCTGTCCAAAGGGTTGAGCAAGCTGGCATTGTTCAGGTGGCTTCTGCCGGCAACAGTGGTCCGGCTGACAACACGATCAAGTATCCGGCCAAATACCCGGAGGTGATTGCGGTGGCGGCGGTTGACTCAAGTAAATCAGTACCGGATTGGTCCAGCCGGGGGCCTGAGATTGATCTGGCGGCGCCGGGAGTGAGCGTTTATTCCACTTATCGCCGGGGTGGTTATAAACTTATGTCCGGGACTTCAATGGCCGCACCCCATGTCGTTGGAGTTGTTGCCTTAAGGCTAGAAGATCATTCAGGAGAAAGCCCGAATTTGATCAGGTCTCTTTTGGAGGCCAACACTGAGTTGTTGCCATTGCCTTTAGTTCAAGTGGGGATGGGTTTGATAGATACTTATCAGGTTGTGACTGCTCTATAGCCTTATTTTAAATTCATGAGAAAATTTCTTTTATTTTTATTATTATTTTTTTGCTCTGCTTCAGTGGTGAGGGCTGTTTGTCCTTCTTGTGCTAATGTTTCTTTACCACCCATGCCGGCCTTCCCAACAATTAGCTTAGATGAGGGGTCGAACGAGGTTCAGTTATATTCGCTGGAAGAGGGCAATCGTTTAATCAACGATTTTTCGCCTCGTCAGGAGCTTTACGTGAGGATCATGAGTGTCAGTGATGGAGAAGTACAAAGCTTGGCCAGGGTTTTAGATCATAATCACCAGGAAGTTCAAAACATCGCTTTATCAAAAACCGGTCAAGGGCCATATTTTTACACTGGCTCGTTTTTTGCCCCCAGTGATCCGGGAACCTATTATCTTGATGTTGAGCTAAAAGGTCAGGGGACGACTTTTGCCAGCCAGAAAAATTTTACAGTTTTATCTTGGGATGGAACTTCTTCGAGTTCGGTTAGTGTTGAGACAAACGTTGAGTCTTGTCAGGAAAGTCAAGGCAGTCAAGGTAGCTGTGGTTCCGACTCAACCATCATTAAGCCGACCCCCAGTGGGCAAAAGATAACTCCACGGCCAACAATTGATCCTGGTTTTTCAAAAGATTCCCAGCCGCCGGTCTCATTTTTTTGGAGAGTCATTAATTCAATTTTTGACCAGTTGGCGAAAGTTTTTGGCCGTTAAAAAAGCTTGACAAATAGGCTGTTTTACGGTAAATTGAAGACGACAATCAACTATTATATACCTGCCCCTCATTAGGCAGGTTTTTAAATGCAAGCATCAACAAAGTCTAAAGTTAGGATCAATCCCCGGCTTCACCAGGAAATTATTAAGGCGATCGAAGAAATCGGTGGTTGGGGCAGTCTTGAAATCTTTGTTCAAGACCATCGGGTAACTCAAATTACTAAAAGAGTTATCAGAAAGGTCAAGCATTCTCTTAAGTCTTCTTAGAGCGTCTCTAATTAATGGCCAAAAGTGATAAATAGTCTTATTTTAAGGGGCAATTGCTTCTTGACAAGGGGTCGTGGAAAGACTATAACTGTCATTACAAGGAGACATCAATAGTCTGATAGTCTTTTTGTTATAGGATCGCTGACTGCACACAGAGGCACCTTTTTAGGGGTGTCTTTTTTGATTGAGGGCAAGCTTATGAACAATAGTTTTCCACTGCCAGATTAAGAATTTATTCCCAGCCTTATTGTGCTGGGTTTATTGTTTTTAATATTACTTTATTTAAGAATTTTGGCTCACAAAGGGCTTTAAAAAGTCTTCGTGAGCTGACAAAGAAGGGGGGTGAAAATAAATATGGTTAAAAAAATTGCAAGTTTAGCTGGAGCCGGAGCCCTTTTGGCAACAATGGCAGTTCCAGCTTTTGGTATGTGGTTTGGCAGTAACGATGTGAATATCGGTAACTGGGCCGTGGTTAAAACTAAGGTTTCTACCAAAGCTGATTCTGGTGATAACTACCTTGGTGGGATGATGGTTTATGGTGGTTCAATCCGAACAGGTGCGGCAGGAGCAACCTCATTGGTAACTAACGATGTCAATGAAACTTTCGTTGGTTGTAATGATTGTGATGGGGATGTGAATGTTGGTAACTGGGCGGTAGTTAAAACTAGGGTTCGCACCAAAGCGGACACTGGTGATAACTACCTTGGTGGGATGTGTGTTGGAGGCGGCTCAATTGTGACCGGCGCAGCCGGGGCATTGTCTGATGTGTGGAGTGTTGTCAACTATAGTATGGTTGGCGTGGACCCAAGCTAAACACCATTCTTTTGTCCTAGGGAGGAGAGAAAATTTCTCCCTCCCTGGGAGCAAAGGAAAGATAGTAATTAGTAATTGGAAATTAAGTAATTAGGAAATCGGCAAGATGCTTATCAAACAAAAAATAATCAAAAAATTCTTGGCCTTGATATTGGCTTTTCTTTTAGTGGCCAATCCGGTTGCGGCCAGGGTTGTTTTAGCTGAAGAAGTAGCTGAACTGCCACCTGAGGAAACTGTTGTTCAACCGGAGGAGACGACCTCTGAAGAAGTTTGCTTTGATTGTGAAGAAGAAAGTGGTGGTGATGGTGAGGAAGTTCCGGCCGAAACTACCGGACAAGAAGGTCCCGAAGAAGTCCTTCCGGAAGAAACAGCCAGTACAGAGGGAGAAGACGACACATCTATCGGTACCGGGGACGCAGTCGCTCTGACTGATTTAGAAACCGAAGCCAACACCAGTGAAGTAGCCCTGGAGGGTGAAGTGACCACTGATCCGGCTGATCCTTGTGATTCTCCGGAAATTTCAACCGATTGTCCGGGGGGACTGGATTTAGATATCAGTAGCAGCGCGACCGTCGCCAATGAAGCGACTTCTTTGGCCCAAACTGGTGACAACCAAATTGAAAATAGTTCCGGGGATGCTTCAATCGATACCGGCGGTGCTGCTGCCGGAGTTGATGGGAATACTCAAGTCAACACCAATGATGTCTCACTCGAGGGGGCCGGACAGTCTGGGGAGGCAGATAGCCAGGAAGGAGAAGGAGATGGGGAAGGGGAGATCGAAATTACAACTGATAATCAGGCCGATGTTGATAATGACCTTTGTGCTTTGGCTGAAACCGGCTCAAATTCCACTGAAAATATTCAGGGTCAAGCAGTCATTAATACCGGCGATGCCTTGGCTTGGGTTAACTTACTTAATTTTATCAACACCAATTTTATTGGTTCTCAAGTTGAGTTTCTGTTTCTTGATTTGCTCGATGAGGAAGTCGGAGAGGGGAGCGAGTTAATTAACCTTCATGAAATTTGGCAAGAAATTCTGGGTAAAAAAGCTGGTGGTGAGTTAGGTTCGATTGAGGAGAGTGAGTTCGAGCGGATGGATGCTTTGATCAAAAACCTTAATCAAGTGGATTTGACCAATAATGTTTGTGTTTTGGCCGAAACCGGCCAGAATGAAGCCAACCAAAGCGGGAGTGCCGAAATTAATACCGGTGATGCGACTGCCTTGGCCAACATTCTTAACCTGACGAACGTTAATGTTTTTGGATCAGAGATTTTGTTTTTTATCATTAATATTTTTGGTTCTTCCGATGGTGATCTTGTCTTACCCCGGCCGGAGAATTTTACCGCTGACTCCCCGACCGAAACCGGAGAAGGGGATAATGGTCAGGTCATCGAGATCGAGGTTGAAAATCAGGCCGAGGTAGAAAATGAGTTAATGGTTGAAGCCCAAACTGGTGATAACCAAATTATTGCGGGTGGTTCTGAAGCTGAGATCGAATCCGGCGACGCGACGGCTTTAGCCAATGTTTTCTCCCTGGTGAATTTAACTGTTTGGCAGAATGACTGGTTTTTCCTGATCATTAACACCTTAGGCGGTTGGACCGGACAAGTATTCGGTTGGGCTTCACCTGACGGGGTCGAATCTCAGGATCAGGAATCTCAGACGTACCAGCTTGGTTCCGGGACAGGCCCTGGAGGGGGCAATGGTCAGGGGTCATCGACCTTGAGCCTTGAAAACTCGAATCAGGCCTTGGTGGGAAATAATCTTTCGGTGATGGCTAATACCGGTGAAAACGAGATTAATGATAGTCAGGAAAGCTCAACGATCAAGACCGGCGAAGCGACCGCCTTGGTTAACCTCTTTAATTTAATTAACTTTAATTTAGTTGGGGGCCGGATGTTTTTTGGAGTGATCAATGTTTTGGGTAACTGGTCGGGCAATATTATCTTTGCTTATCCGGATGTTTTGGTCAGCCTCAGTAATGGCTCAGGGCAAATTAAGGTTGGGGAAACCACCAGCTACACTTTAAGTTATGAAAACAAGGGTTATGATGAAGCCAATAATGTCGTCGTCGCCTTTGAATTGCCTGATGGTTTGAGTTACCTGGGTGATACCAGTGGCCTGACTCCGGAGATCTCGGGCCAAAGTTATCTTTGGACGATCGGTACTCTGGGAATTGGTGAAAGTAATAGTTTTCAGATTCAGGTCCATGTCGAGCCGGACTTTAATTTTGATGATAATCAGCTCTCTTTTTGGTCAAAAATATTTCCTCAGGCGCACGCGGCTGAAAACGAGATCAGTAGCGAGATTGTAGCCGTGGCTTTGATTGCTACCGGTGACCCGGAGTCGGATACTAATAACAATTCTGATTCAGTTAAAACCAAAGTTTATGCCTCAGAAAATGATTCGGAAGGTGATAATCAGGAAGTTGACCAATCACAACCGGTACTTTCTGTGACTGCCACAAACAATGTTAATCAGTTTGTTTATTCGGGTGATATTGTTACCTTTGAGGTGGTGGTTAAAAACGAAAGCGGGGTTAAGGCTAAAGATGTGTTGTTGACGCACCAATTATTCAACGGTCTTCCGGAAAACAGTCTCGGAGTGGCTGAGTTTAAAGTGGGTGATTTAAGTGCAGGTAAAGGAGTAAAACTAAGTTTCGGTCTGAAGATGGGCAATGGCAGCGGTTTGTCGGCTGGTGATTATCACACTGTCAGTCAGGTGATTGGTTATGCTCCCAACGGCAATAAAGTGGTCTCTAATCAGGCTGGGACGGATTTTGAAATTAAGCTTAAAACCCTTTCAGCTTTGATTGATGTTCAAGCCAAAGAAGAAGAGGAAGACGTCTTGGGTGTCGCTTCAGCTAAAGCTTGCCTTGAAGATGAAAACATCCTTCCCTATGTTTTACTGCTGACCATGAGCTCCCTCTGGCTGATTGACAAGAGCCGGAAAATGGCTAAATTAAACAAATCTTCATGAAATTCGCTCTGAAATCTTCAAAAACCGGGAAGTTGGTCATTAACCTCTTTGTTTATCTTTTGGTTTTGGCTGTCTGGTTGTTTTCTCTTTACAAGATTTTTCTTTTAACTGGTTTACTGAATAAATTTTTTTAAAAAATTGGTTTAAACACCCGGTGTTGGTAATTCATAAGCACCGGGTGTTGTGGTATTTGCCTTATTGAAAACCAGCCGATAACAGTGGTAATATCAAACCATGAAACTGCTCATTTGGTTGAGGCATTTTTGGGTGCCTCACCACACCAATAACCATCGAGCCAAGATACTGCACCCTTCGGTTATTTCAATTTTGGTCGCCCTTCTTTTGGTTTACCAATTTGGAATTAACTTTGCCCTTTTGCTTCAGCCTTCAATCCTCGGTTACGCCTCAAATATTCCTCCGGAAAGAGTCATTGAGCTGACTAATCAAGAAAGGGCCAAGCATGGCCTGTCTCCTTTAAACCATAATTTGACCCTTAGTCAAGCCGCTCAATTAAAGGCTGGCGATATGTTTGCTTTTGATTATTGGGCCCATACCTCGCCTTCGGGAAGAGATCCCTGGGGCTTTTTTAAGGATGCGGGTTACACTTATCTTTACGCCGGTGAAAACTTGGCCCGCGATTTCCAAAATCCGGAAGCCGTTGTTCAGGCTTGGATGAATTCACCCAGTCACCGGGAAAATATTCTCAATGATCGGTACCAAGAAATTGGCTTGGTCGTTGTTGACGGAACTTTAGATGGAGTGGAAACAACCTTAGTTGTTCAGCTTTTTGGAACACCGACTCCAGCCCCGCCTTCGGTCCCGGTTGAGGCTTCAGCAATTGCTCCGGCGCTGCCAACAGCTACCCCTACTCTAGCGGCGGTTGTCGAAAGTCTGTTTTCTGAACCAGTGGAATTGCCAAAGCCCACCCCAACTGTTTGGTTGACCCCAACCCCTACCCCAACCCTCGCCCCGGCTCAGGAGCCTTTGCCTTTAGGCTTGCCACCGACAAACCTGCTCCAATCAAAGGGAGGGGTGACTCAAGCATCGTGGCTTTCTCCCTTTAATTTAACGAAGGTGATCTCGGTCTTGCTCTTGGGTGGATTAGTCTCCGCTTTAGCGCTGGACGTTTTGTGGGTTTATCGGAAAAAGATTGTCAGGCTTTCCGGGAAAAATGTGGCTCACCTGATATTTATTGGCGCCTTACTGCTTTCAGTGATCTTAATGAATCCCGGAGCGATACTTTAAGAAGGAGATAATTAGTCATTAGAAATTAGTAATTAGAACCGAGCGAGGTTAAGCGCCTTAAACAATTAAAACGTTTTGAACAATTTGAACATTTTGAGTCTTGGAATGAAATATCAAATACTAAAAACAGATTTTCAAAAAAATATGAATATTAAAGTTTTTAATTTGTATTTTTTATTATTTATCTTTAATATTTAATATTGATAAGATGAAGGATTTAAAACACTATCTTTCTTTAGCAACCATTTTATCTTTTGCCTTTGGGGCTTTTTGGGTTTTTAATTATCATCGGCAGATTCAAATTCTGGTCATCATCGCGACCGGAATTGTTTATGTTTTATGGGGGCTTGTTCATCACACCATCAAAAATGACCTTCATTGGCGGATCGTTGTTGAATATGTGGCCGTGGCGATGATCGCCTGTGTGGCGGTGATATTTTTATTGCTTAGAACCTAAAGTTCGGTGGCAAAACACCCGGTGTTAAACTTGGTCAAAGCTTCGAAGAAACACCGGGTGTTGATTTTAAACTTACCCTTAATTCCCTATAATCTTTAGAAAAACACCGGGTGTTAGCCTTAAAGTCTGTCAAAAATAACTTTTAAAACTTTATAGGCCGTGCCTTTTTTGAAATGCTGTGCTAAAAGCAAGAGATGTTTCTCTTAGTTCTTTTGCAGCTGGACTATCATAACCGATTCTTTCATCAGTCATAAAAGCCATATGGATCACTCCTGTGACTTTGTTACAGTGCTGAAACAATTCTTTTCTAGTTAGTACTGGCCTATCAGTTTCTGGTTCAGGAGCTTGGGGATTAAGTAATCCACCGGGCTGTGTAATTTCAATCTTTTCAATTTTTGATCCCATCTGGCTATCACCTCCCTTATATATATTTAGTTGTGGGCTTTTTATCAATGTGATTATATCGCAAAATCAACCGAATTTCAAGATTATAGGGCAAATTTTGAATTTTCTCTTCAAACACCCGGTGTTAAGGCCCAGGTTAAAACTTTGGAGAAAACACCGGTTGTTGGGGGACCTTCCATACTATATATAGTATTACCCCAGTTACCCCTTATTCAGCTTCCTCTAATTTCCTTTAATCCCCTATAAATAACATTACCCGAAATAAAGACGAAAATTGGGGCTTGACCTGGTTTTCAAAATAATTTACATTAAGTTATATGGAAGCCGAATAAAACCCGGAAACAAATTCTTCCAAGAAAAGAGTAATCAGATTGGGAAAGGAGGTGATGAGAGATGGTAAGAGAAGAAAAGTCTCAAATGGTGAGGGCCGGTGGTCGCACTTATTTCTTCGATCTTAAAGAAACCCAAGAAGGCAAAAAATTCCTGATTCTGACAGAATCCCGCTGGGCTAATGATGGGAAAGAATATCAGCGATCCGAAATACTGGTTTTTCCTGATCAGGCTCAAGAATTTTCAGCGGCCACAGTTAAAATGACCGCCAGACTGGCCTGATTGAAGCCCTAAAACGCGGTTAGGAAAAACACCCGGTGTTGAGCTTGGTCTGACTTAGAGAAACACCGGGTGCTAGGCCATGAAATCACCTCGGAGGTGGGGACGATCGGTCGACTAAATGGATAAACCAACGAAATAATTATTGGGTAAAGTTGGCCTTATGCTATAATACCCCCTAAGGGCAGGCTTATTTTTTTTGCCTAAATGATGACCAAAAAGACATTTAACAGTCCCAGTCAGGGCAAGGTAACTTCGGAAAAAATGGTTAAAGAGTTAGTTAGTTTTATGGGTGAGGCTCCGGATTACTTCTACCGTTTAGTCATTGGCACTGACTCTAAAAGCGGCCAGCTCAAGAAATCTCAGTCAGTTGATTTTGTCACCGCCGTGGTCATCCATCGAAAAGGCAAAGGAGCCCGTTATTTTTGGCAAAAAAATAAAGTTAATAAAATCGCAACTTTAAGGGACAAAATTTACACTGAAACCTTACTTTCTCTCCAATTAGCTGAAAAAATGGTGCCGGGAATAACTAAAAAGTTAAATGGTCAGCGATATCGGCTCGAGATTCATATCGACGTGGGTGATAATGGGCCAACTCGAGAGATGATTAAAGAGGTGGTTGGGATGGTCAATGGCAACGGTTACACCGCTAAAACCAAACCAGAGTCTTACGGAGCTTTTTGTGTCGCCGACAAGCACACTTGAATTTGCAAACACCCGGTGTTAACAACGCCCGCCTCGGATCGACCCGAGTCGAGACGGGTCCGCCTCGGATCGACCCGAGTC
>JBHPGO010000007.1:0-34767 GCA_042570465.1 Patescibacteria group bacterium | reverse complement strand
GTAGTTGCGCTGACGACGTTCATGATATGTTTAATCTAACATTTCAAATGTACATTGTCAAGGGTTAAAATGAAGATTGGTTGCAAACCGTGGATTTATGATGAGTACTTCGACGTTGCTCAGTATTATAATTTACCGAACCATTGAAAATCCTGAGTTTGTCAAATGTACACTATTTGAACCTACTATTTTGGTTCTTTATGGTTATTTCCTGTCCTGCAAGTAAAGTGGATTATACGACAAAGCAAGGCTGATACTTTATATTCATCAGGAACTGCCATTCTGAAGACAGGATCGTTGTCGATGGAGTCTAAAACAGCACATCTAGGATCATTACATGCGCCACGTTTATCAAAGCAATTTGTCTTTAATTTTGGGGGCAGTGAAAACTGAAAACATTCCTTCCCCACAAATATATTTTACCATAACAAGAGTAAACTGTTATATCTGTTTTTGGTTATTGAGCTGGCACTTTACAAAAATTATTCAACGATTTCTTGTGGATTACTCGTAATTCCAAAAACTGAGAAATCTGGAAAATATCTGCCTATCGACAACAACTGCTAATCCAACGCCCATCCCGTACATTACAAAATCTAATGGGTCAAATACTCTTGCCAACGCAAAAATTCCAAAGTATTGAAGCATCTCAGAGGCTGAACAAAGGGCAAGCACTGATAGCCCTTTTACCCACCACTTTTTAAATAATGATTGTTTATCTTCAACAAGTGACAGTAGAAAATATAAACCAAAAGGAAGAAATATATCAGCAAAATAACTTTGATAAAGAATATATAGAGAACGATTATCTCTATCTGCACCCAAAACAAAAAAGGCTGCAATTACTAGCTGTATCCCAATCACCAGTCCAGTCCTTTTTGATTTTTTACTCATAAAGTTATCTTACTTAAGTTGGGCACTTTTATAAAGACCAGGCGTAAGCTAAGGCGAATTTATGCTGATTATAATATAATAAAACTAGATGAAATTAATAATCAAAAAGTGGCTACCTCAGTTAATGGTCAGCCTTGAGGCGAGAGAGTATCTGGAAAACTTTCTCGTTTCCGCCGTCTTTTCAATTTTTGCGATCAGGGTGTTTTTATCGCAAACCGGCTATCCCCAAATCGGAGGTGGCGGGCTTCACATCGCCCATATGCTCTGGGGAGGGCTACTGATGCTGATAGCACTTGTCATCCTGCTAGCCTTTTTGGGCTGGCAAACAAGACATATTGCCTCAATTATTGGCGGCGTAGGCTTCGGCGTCTTTATCGATGAGCTTGGTAAATTCATTACTAGTGACAACAATTATTTTTTCCAACCCACCATCGCCCTTCTTTACGTAGCCTTTATTTTACTGTTGTTTGTATTTAGAAGTTTAGAAAAACATCCTGCCAAATCAGAGAGAGATTACCTAATCAATGCCCTTGAGTTTTTTAAAGGTGGCCTTCACCATGGACTGGACAAAGACGAAAAGGTTCGTGTTTCCTACTATCTTAACCAATGCGATCCGAATAACCCGACTGTAAAGCATCTTAAAGCAACCTTAAAGTCAATCTCAGTTAAGCCCACTTCCAAAAAATACCCCATCAGGAGATTTAAAAAATCCTTGAGTAAAGCTTATCTGAAATTAGTAAGCAATAAGTATTTAGCCAAATCATTAATGGTATTATTTATTCTTGTTTCCTTGCTCAATGTTTTCTTTACCCTTGATGATCTTGTTGTCATGGTTAACAAACTATCTTTTTGGGATTGGGGGCAATTAGCAGTAGCCCTTTCTGTCGCTTTAACTGTTACTATTGGCGTTAATTACCTGAGAAAACACAATCGACTAGCCGCTTACAGGCTATTCAGATATGCAATCATGATTGACATCTTTTTAGGCCAATTCTTTCTTTTCTACCGAGAGGGACTATCTTCATATTTACGTCTTTTGATCAGTATCTCTATTTATTTTTCGCTCCAATATTTAATTTCTCAGGAAAAAGCTATGGAAAAAAGATAGTTTATTGTGTTATATTCTAGGAAAGAAAGGGCCAGTAATGAAGAGGTTTACTAATATATCACAGCACCAAGCCGTCACCGCCCTGAGATTCCTGTATCCTCTATGGGCAGTATTGGGAATCGTCAGTCTTCAATATATTCCTTCCGGCATATTCATCGCAGAAGACGCAGCCAAAACTTTCAACAATCTCACCACAAATCAAGGTTCGCTTGGCATGAGTATCGCCGGCAGTTTGATTGTTCAGCTCATTCACATTATCGTAGTTTTGGTTTTGTACCAGCTGTTCAAGGGGGTCAATAAAAAATATGCAATGTTGGTCGTAATCTTGGGCTTAGTTGGTGTCCCAATTGCGATGTTTAATGAAATAAATCATGTCGCAGCATTAATACTGACCAGCGGTACTGAATACCTCAAGGCCCTTGAATCATCTCAACTACAGTCTTTGGTGATGTTTTTTCATGACTTATACAATCAGGGAGTTGTCATCGCCTCAATCTTCTGGGGTCTTTGGTTAATCCCTCAGGGCTACTTAATTATTGAATCAAAATATTTCCCCAAAATTTTTGGCCGGCTGATGATCTTAGCAGGTATCGGCTATTTCCTTGGCTCATTTATGCAGCTGTTAATGCTTAAAAACGAAGCTATTCTCTCTGTCTTTGAAATTTTAATATTTGGAGAAGTTGTTTTCATGCTTTGGGTCGTGATAAAGGGCGCAAAGCTCTCCAAGGCAAAATCACGATCCTAAACTTTCAGTTCTGCTGAGCAGCGTGGTCTAGAACCTTTCTGTCATTATAACTGATGTCTCACATCAAGGCTAAATGAGACATTTGGGACACTATAAAAAAGGGGTTAGCTATCAGATATGTTTGACTGCCGAATAAGTCATACTCAAACCGTATTCCGGTAAAAAGGCCGGTGCTTCTTTGACTATCTTTATGTCTGAAAACCCGATCTTTTTAAGAAGATCAAAATAATCCTCTTTTAATATCGCGCCGCTAACACAACCGACTAAAAGTTCTTTGTCATTTTTTAATTCTTCCGGCAGGGGTTTCACTAAAACAACATCCGAAACCATCAACCTACCTTTTGGCTTTAATACTCGGTAGGCCTCTTTAAAAACCTTTTCTTTATCCGGGGCCAGATTAATAACACAGTTGCTGATAATCACATCAACCGAATTATCTTCCACCGGTAGTTTTTCAATATCACCCTTTTTAAATTCAACGTTGGTGTAGTTTCCCTTCTCAGCGTTTTCCTTTGCTTTTTTAATCATTTCATCTGTCATGTCAACACCAATAACCTTGCCGGTTTTACCAACTTTGGCAGAAGCTAAAAAAGCATCAAAACCGGCACCGCAGCCCAAGTCAAGAACCGTTTCACCTTCTTTTAAAGAAGCAATCGCCACCGGATTGCCGCAGCCCAGCCCAAGGTTGGAGCCAGTGGGAGCCTGGCTCATTTCACCTTGTGAATAGCCCATTTGGCCGGATTGTCTTTGGGCATTTTGATTAGAATCGCAGTCACAACCCCCACATCCGCAACCATCCGAAGACTGAGCAATTTGAGCGTAGGAATCTTTGATAGTCTTTTTAACTTGCCGCTGATTTTTCACAAGCCATATTCTACCAAATTTGAACCCTCACTCCCAGGCGGAAAAGCTAAAAATGTTTCAAGGGGGTGTGGAGAGACAGTATAAAAAAGGAATTAATCATTTTTATACTTTTAATACTCATAAATTTAACTTTAAACTTGAGAGTTCTTTTTATTTATTTCTTCGATATGGCTTTTCAATGCCCTCTCAAGATTAATCATTCCTTGAATCATTTTCTGCTGAAGTTTTGGCCATTTTTCTTCTTCATAAAGCCCGCCATTTTCGTAGCGCTTTGCAATCCGGCAAGCTCTTTTATCGTCCAGTCTTTCCCAATCCAATTTATCACCAAAAATATTCTCAATTTTCCCTCGGCGTGAGTGAAGATTATCAAATATTTTTTTGTTTTGAGCCTTACTATCTTTACCATGGTCAATATAAAGCTCAACTTGGGAAACCTTAATCCCAATGGAATAAACATAAATTAGACCCGATTTTCCAGACCCGGCGCTAATCCAGTTATAAATTCCGGGAGAAATATTAGCAAACAAGCTGGTCTTTTTTTTCGACTTTTCCAGTAATTGCCCCCAAAACTTCTTTCGATAGCGATGGCGTTTCAAGTCTCCCACCGTTTTAGCCTTCTTTTTCTTTACGCTGAAAGCATTTTTTAAAATCGGAATAAACCACTCTAAGGCCGCCTGTCCCTCTTTTTTCAAAAATGAAGGTAATTCCCGGTAATGGGCTGTGGCATGGCGGAATTCTTTCAGACTGATAAACCTTCTCTCCATTTCATACTTTGAACGAAAATCAGGATAAAAAACCGACCAGTTGGCAAAAATTATTTGAGGGTAGTCCATGAAATCACAAAAATCCATTCTCATCCTAGGGGTAAAATCGGCCTTCTTCTTAGTCGGATCTTTTTTTAAATAACCTTTCAAGCGCCTTTCAACCTGGTCAATAATTGCTGGTGGGATTAACTTCATCCAATAGTCTTTTTCTTTATTTGAAAGCCTTAGATCAAGAAAATCACGTAATCTTTTCTCAAACTTTTCTAGCTCCTTATCCGTATTTCCACTAACAACTTGCCCACTCAAGCCCACCAATTTTTCAATTTCCGATAAAATTAAATTTGCCCGAGCTCCTAAAAAGAGCCGGAAGTCATTTTTTTCAATTGTCCGATCAAAGGGAATTAGATGTGTTTCTAGGCTATTTTTATAGTCAGGATTAGATGAATCATATTGCTTAAAATAAACACTGGGTTTTTTATTCAAGATTTCCCTATTAAGTTCTCTGGGTAAAAAACAAAAATTCGGTAATGAATGAACTTCTGCCAGTGAATATTTTTTCTCAACAAATGATTTCGGAAAAATATGATGTTTTTCGGCATTATTAAAATCAGAAAAATAATCTTCTCTCAGAGGAATAATTGAATTGTTTTTAAAATGCCGCGGTTCTTTTTTTGCCAGCAAACATAAAAAGCCATTCTTAATCGCCGAAGTTCTTGACATCCGTACTTTCATCAAAGAGTCAATCGTTAAGTTGTGGGGAAATTGGAATTTGGCATCTTTTCCTTCAATAATTTTAGTAAAAGACTTGGCATCTTCCGTCATTAATGTCAGGGTCGAACCGCCATATCTTTCGGAAAAAGACACTTGCCAAAACCAAGAGTCCAAAGTCTTTTTTTGCCGACTGTTCAAACCCTTCATATTATTTTTATAAAACAAATAGGCCACTATGCTGATCATGCTTCTATACGGAATAAACTGATAATTAACGACACCTAAGTTGGACCGAAGATAGTCAACCGCCAGTTGAATTACTTTTACAGTGTCTTCCCAACATTCATTAATATCTTCTTTTCTCAGTTGTAATTGTGAAGTGCGAATACAAGAGTTTTTCGCAATTAAAGCCAAGGTTTGGGTATAGATCTCGTCACCAAGTTTTCCAAAACCTTTCTCCTGAAAATGAACATTTTCTTCTTCAACCGCCTTACGCAAATCAAAATCCGGGCTCCAGGTACCGGCAGAAATCAAATCAAAAAGGTTCAAGCGTTGTCCACCTTGGTTCAAGCGCTCAAAAATCTCGCATACTTCATCCAAATCTTTTTCCCGAACATAAACCACGGAAAAAGGATAGGTAAAAAAGCGGTTTCGACAATCATTGAAAGCTTTTCTTCTGGGTGTAGTCAGTTGGTCATAAATAGCTGAATAGTCACCGGCCAATAAGTCCTTCAAAGAAACATATCTTTCGTTATCGGGATTACGATCAACAAAATGTCTTTTTTCTCGCTCATCTCCTTTTTTAGCCGGCGAATCTAAATCAAAACAAATTCGATGATAATCTTTACCAAATAAATTAAAGCCTTTAACAGCTAAATAGATCGAGGTGATCCTTTGTTGGCCATCGAGAATAAAAGTCACCTGGTCATAGCGGCCGGGTTTGGGCAGTTTCAAAGCGGGAATATCACGATAAAAATGGTGGTAAGCTTTCGGGGAATTCCAAAAGAAAAATGTGCCGATGGGAAACTGGAGGTACATACTTTGCAGAAGCTTGATGACTTTGGGTTTTTTCCAAACAAAGTGTCTTTGGAAGTTCGGAATTCTTAAGTTACCCTTGCTGACATCATGAATTAAGTCAGGAAGTTTGTAATCTCCTTCAATTTTTATTGTCTGGGTTTCCATAGTTTAAAAAGGCAGCTTGGTTATTATATCAAATGAGGTAAAAACTAGGGGAAAAAGAAGTTTTTAAAAATATGCTTTTAATCTTTGAGAGAAATTTTTCCAACGAGATTTAATTTTTTTGACAGCTTTGTCAAAAAATCAGCTTTATTTTTCACCTTAGTTACTTTCTTCTTTTTTAATCAATTTCCTATATTGGCGGAATTCACAATCAGAATTGGGATCAGGCATTTTGTCTGATTCAAGGCATTTTTTGATTTCAAAAATGGTGGGATTAACCCAAGAATCATCGCCTTTGTGAGGAATGATTTGGACTTCAAACTCTAACCGACCGTCAAATTTCGGCCGGTGTTTGTAGGCGTTAGCGTAAACAAAATAACCAGTTTTGTTGACCTTAAAACCGTTCTGTCGGAAAATCCACTGATAAATTTCCATTTGCTTTTTAAAACCCTGCTTGTATTCATCATCAAGCGAAATTTCGTTATTAGTGCTGGTGGCCTTGTAATCAACAATTAGCAGCTCTTTTTTAAGATTAGCCCATACATCACCTCCTTTCAAATAAAAAAGAGATAGATGCCACTTGGGGCGCTCTACCTCTAAACCTAAACTTATGCTTAAGCCTGTCCAATTTAAGCAAGTGCCTTCATAACTTTAGGGGTCGTGAAGAAAACGACCCTAAGACAAGCTTAATTTTAGCAGAAAATGAACTTAAGTGCCAGTACTAGATTTGATCAAAAAAGGAACATAGAAAAGGGATTCGAACGGGGCTTTTTTGAGGGTAAAATCCGGTTCGAATTCTCAGTTTTGAAAAGCGGCTTTTAGCAAGGTGTTTGGGAATAAAATAGGCACCTCGGTCAGTTGAGGTGCCCGTCTTGGCTGGGGAGCGTGGACAGAGTTCGAACCTTTTTAATGACTACAAACCAATCAATTATTATTCCCACTTATAGTTTAAACAATTAAAATTATATAATAAAACCATGGATATTAATATTTATGTTCTAGCTTTACTTGTTAGTTTAGGAATCAATCTTCTGTTTTTTCTTTTAGCCAGTACTTTTAAGACAGACAAGTTCACTGATTTTACCTATGGCCTAACCTTTATTATTCTCGCTTTTCTATTCCTTATTAAAAACCAAACATTCTACCTTTACCAATTGTTACTAACATTAATGGTCACCCTATGGGGAATAAGATTGATTAGCTATCTTTTGGCAAGGATCTTAAAGATTAAAAAAGATCGTCGTTTTGACAAGATGAGGGAAAAGCCGCTTAAATTCTTGCAATTTTGGCTCTTCCAAGGGATTACCGTTGGGGTAATTATGTTTCCGTCAATATATTTACTAAATGTAACGAAAGATAAAGGATTAAATCCTTTTATGCTTTCAGGAATTATGGTTTGGGCTTTGGGATTGTTAATAGAAACCATTTCCGATTGGCAAAAGTTTACCTTCAAAAACAATCCTAAAAACAAAAATTTATGGATTCAATCAGGGCTATGGAAATATTCTAGACATCCAAATTACTTTGGTGAAATGCTCTGTTGGTGGGGAATTTTTGTCTTTGCCCTACCTTTTCTCCAAGGGCTGTCGTGGTTAACAATTATCAGTCCGTTGTTTATCACCTTTATTCTTCTATTTGTCAGCGGTATTCCTCTGCTGGAAAAAAGATATGACTCTAAATATGCCAATAACAAAAAATACCAGGAGTACAAAAAGAGAACTAGTATTTTAATTCCTCTGTCTCAAAAAAAATGAACTCTTCTATATTTTTGTGGCAAAATAGTAGCTAATTAGAGATACTGAGGCCCCCAAGACTGTCCCCCAAATCATATCCACAATCGTGACCATAAGCGGCCAGTCTTTAATGGTAGCCAAATTTGTCAAATCATAGGTGGCGTAAGAGACTAGTCCAAGCAAAGCTCCCAAAAACAGAGCTTGGGTCCAAGAGTTTTTCTCCAAAGCCGGTAAAACTGAAAAAACCACCAAGCCAAATACAAATAGCAAATAGAATAGACCGGCGGCTACAAAATTGACGTTTGTCTTCATTAAATAACCCAGGTATTGTGCATAAAAATTCCTGGCGATTAGACTGAGCCAAACCAAATCAATGGCTAAAAAAACTGGCAGGGTGATTAAATATGTTTTAATAAACATCTTAACGGTTTAAATAAGTAATTGTTAATTGTAAAACAGTCGCAAAACAAACCCACAGCAAATAAGGGATTTGGATATAAGAAATCCATTTTGCATGAGGAAAGATCACTTTCATCGCCCACACAAGAGTAACTAAGACAAGAAGAATATCAATGGCCGCCAATAGATTATTTCTTAACCCAAATTGTAAAGGGGTAAAGGCAAAATTAAAAATGAGATTAAGAATAAACGGGAGAGCGATAATAAACGAGATTTTCTTTTGAAATGCTAGTTGAAATACTCTGAAAAAAGAAACAGCGATTAAAATATATAGAAAAGTCCAAACTGGGCCAAAAAGCCAAGATGGTGGTGACCATGACGGTCTAATTAATTGCTGGTACCATTCACTACTTTGCATATTGTTGTGTTAATTATAGCAAATATTGAAAATATATTTTTTGACTATTACTACAAAGCAGAAGCTTAAAGGTTTAAACTGCCCTACTTCGGGGATAGAATTTATTAAATGATTTTATAGCCAAAAAATGATATAGTTAGGTTGTATGATGCAACAAAACGACGACAATAACCGGGACCTTACCAATAAAGCCAAAACGTCAAGCGAAAAGAAAATCGAAGACATGGAAGACTGGCGCAATGAACACGGCCAGCCCAGTTCTAAATTTCTTCAATCCCTTGCTAAGGACGGCGGCCCGGAGGCATTGGAGAAATTGAGGTCTATCGCTACAGATTTGGATGTGGAGTATGGTCCTAACACTTCAACTAATGAGTTGATTGGAAAAATACTATCAGCCACCCAGAGCGACCCCAGGACCACCACTTAATTGTGACAAGGTCCCGTTTCAAAATAAGATCATCTAAACCAAGCAGACTGCAGTTTTGGAAAGAGCCTCAAATTGCTACTTGACAACTACTTCAACTGGTGGTAGTATAGGTAGTATGACAAACAATAACAAGAAACGATTAACCCTTTTCATTAATCCTGCTATTGCAAAGCAGGCTAGAGCTCAAGCGGTCCTTGAAGAACTTAGCTTAACTGCTTTGGTAGAAAGAGCCTTGATTAAATATTTGCCCAAAGAAACAGTCATTAAGAAGGTTGATACTAGACCTGGCATTAGAGTCGATCCTGATCCTTAAATAAAAGACGATTTTTCCATTTTTAGCAAGAAGCGGGTTTTTGGGCCCGCTTTTTTTGTTTTCGCGCTAAGGATATGTTCTCCCACTTTAGAAGTGGAATGCTATTGGCACCTCTGGTATTTTTGCTTTTTTTGTTGAAATTTCTAACTTGCTGCGAACCGTGGACAGAGTTCGAACCTTTTTTATAGCAAATTACCCTGCATATTCAATTTGTGATAATTATCTTTTCCTATAATTCTTTTCCGAAAACTTGCATTTCTTTTGACCTATCTCCGCCTGCGACTTTACCAATTCTTTTATAATCCAGCCTATCATAAAAACCCCAAGCGGTATCTTGATATTTTTCAGCACTTCTGACAATCAATTCGGAATAACCTTGTCTCTTGGCTTCTTTTTCAAGGAATTGAGTCAACATCTTCCCAACTCCCGTTTTCAAATGCTTTTTATCAACATATAAGATTTTAACTTCGCCTGGTTTTTTAGTTTTTGCTAAATAAAGAACCTTAGGTAAGGCATCGGCTAAACCCGCTATTCCAATTGCGTGCCCATCTTTTTTAGCCACCCAAAAACACATATTAAACTGCGTTTGCTCGTTTACCTCGTCAGATATTCTTTTAACATACTTTTGGACTTCTTCAAGATCGGTCCATTGAGCCAAAATCTTTTCAATTTGTTTTAAATCGCTAATACTAGGCTTTTTAATTTGAACCATACGCTCCTATTTTAAACGCTTAAGTTCGTCACGAATTATTTCAACACACTCGTCTAATGACAATTTTTCGGTGTCGAGCTTTTCGGCTCCTTCCCAGGGGTTTTGCTTAACTTTATCGTGGAGGCGAGCAATTACTTTGTCCCCAAGTGGTTTTCGCCAACCCTGTTTCACCAGTGGCCTTTCTTTGTCTCTTTCTTTGAGAATATCTCGTGAGCATTCCAATTCATAAACTTTAAAGGGAATGCCCATTTTCTTAGCGACAGCGACCGATTGAGTAATATAACCAGGGTCTCGAAAAATTCCCTCCATCACCACTGAAAAGCCTTGAGACAAGAGATATTCAAGGGTGGCAATAGCGGAGCCGTGAACATACTCCATGGCTTCTGTAGCGTCTTCGGCAAAAAATCCCTTAAAAGCGTCAACTTTCAGCCACACGATTTTCTTTTTGTAATTCCTAAGCTTCTGGGCGATGGTGGATTTACCACTGGCCGCCGCTCCGCGGATAATGATTAGTTTTTGCATAATTCTATTCTACTGAAGTTAAGGCTTTTTATAAAGACCAAGCGAAGGCTAAAAGGTTCGAACCGTCCCACTTCGAATGTTGAAATTTGCCAATTTACAGCAAAACTGATAATTTAATAGTTGAAAACAAGTTAAATCAATAAAAATGAGTGAACAGGGCCACGAAGAGGTTATTAGAATTGAGCTTCCTGAGCAAGAAGCTGATCCTTTTGCTGAAAATATCAAAGAAGCTCAGAAAATGGCATTGGCTAAACTGCCCCATGCAAGTAGCCTAGTGGAACATTTGCAACTTACCAATGCGGCAAGAAACTTGAAGCCTAATAACCTTGAGTGGACAAGGGCTGAATGCGGAGACTTGACAGCCGATGATTGGCTTGCCGACTTTATGGAAGAAAGAGATAGAGAGAGATTTGAAGAAGAGGCTGGAATTATTGAAACAATGTTGAACCTTGCTGAAAAGAATACTGATAAAGCCGAAATAGTTATTTTAAAAACAGGTGATGAAGATTTTCCAGAACATCGTGCTTTGCTTATTATGCCGGAAGGTCAAAAGGTTGAATCCTATGACGTTCCAAGAACAAGTGACGATGAACAAGATATCCTTTATATGAACCTCACGGCTGCCTGTTCCCATCAGGCAGCGCAGCTAATCTTAAAAAATAATGATCGCGAAAGATTTAGTATCGATCCGCATTCACTTGGAAAATTAAGGGAAATGATGGGTTTCGATATCTCTGGAGGACAGCAAAATTTTCGAGAGCGAGATAGTGATGGGCAAACTATTGGGCATAAAAATGAAAAGCTTTATTTATTGTTTGCCCTTCAGGGAGGTTTTTCCAACGAAGACTCAAGATATTTAATTTCTGACTATGGGGACTTTGGAAAAACTTAGGCTCTACCATAGCTCTAAAGGTTTACCTGGGAAAATACTTCACGCCACCCCGGTTACAACTTTTTAGTTGCTATTTAAATTTCAATGAAGAATATATAGTTGACTGGTCGTCTTGCCTGTTCGCACAAAGCTTAAAATCATAAAAAGTCATTTCTTTTATATTTTTAAGTATATCCATAACTTCCTGTTGTTTGTTTTTTGGGACATACCAGACGACTTTAGTGTAATAGGTTTCTACAACATGTCCAGTAATAGTTCTTTTTGCCAAGTTACGAATTTTTTGAGTTTGCTTAATATCAAATGATAAGGCAATGTGTTTATCATCAATAATAATTGGCTTGGAAACTGTAAGCCTAAAGGGAAGATGAGGCTTTAATTTTTTAAGAAGGTCAAGATGTGAAGCAATTTCTCCCACCTCCACATTATTATTTACTACTAAAGAAAGGTGATTAAAAATACCAATGGCGTCATTATTTTCAGGATAACGACTGTATTTTTCAGAAAGTTTAAGAAAGTATTTTTCCTGTCTTGGTTCTAATCTGCCGAAGATTCCTAAGGCATTAATTGTGTTTGAAGAAGATGATAATGTCATATATTTAATTGCTTTTTAATCATTAAAATACATTGATTGACTGCCAGTTTTTCGGTATCTAATTCAATAGCCTTGGGATAAAAAGTTTCTTCCAATTGGCGGTGAATCCTTTCTATAGCTTTATCACCCATTGGTTTCCGACAGCCTTCTTTTATTCCCGGTCTGGCTCTGTCTCTTTTCTGTAACGTTTTTAGCGAGCATTTTATTTGGAAAACAGCCACTTTAATTTCTCTCTCTTTAGCTTCGTCCACTGCCAATGGAATAACTGAGGGGTCATAAAAAATCTTTTCCATTACCACCGAAAATCCAGTATCGAGTAGATATTTAAGTGTTGACAAGGCGCACTGGTCAACATCATTTTGGTGTTTTAACAAGGCTTTTTCACCAAAAAAAGGTTTGAAGTTGTCAACTTTAAGCCAAACAATCTTCTTATCATAATTAACAAATTTTTTAGCGATGGTTGTTTTGCCGCTGGCAGGAGCTCCTCTAATAATCACCAGGAATTGTTTCATCAAGGCAATTTTATCAAGAATAGATGAATATATCTATGGAAAGAGGTTCGAACTGCCTAAGCCACGTTCGACGTGGTCCCACTTCGGTGGTAATTTTCAAGGCTAAAATTCCTAGCTGCGAACCGTGGACCAAGTTCGAACCTATTTTATCGGCTATCGTCTTTCTAAAATGTTGACTTAGTTACTTTTTATGCGTAATCGATAAACTCGTGATTTTTTATGGCTTCAACAAGCTGAGGTGAAATATAGACGTTTTTAATTTGTCTTTGTTTTAAAATTTTTAGCAAATTCTTCATTAAGAAAGCTAATTGTTTTTCAGAGTAAACCAGAGCACTTAGGCCCAACTTTTTTTCATCCCCCTTTATTGTAATCATGCTTGCAGTTCGACCTGGTGTGTTAGAAACCCCTATGACTCCTCTATGCCCATAACCTTTTAATTTCAAATCGATTCGTTTTATTTCATTTAATTTAATTTTTATTTTAGAAAAATTCGTGCTTTCAATATACTCCTCTGTGAGAACTGTATTCACACGAAATTTAAGATAAAGAATAACTAACCCTATTCCCAGAGACGCTCCGATAATGGTTTTAAAATTTTCCTTAGCAATGAAGACAGAAAAAAAGACAGCTAATAAAAATCCAATTGCCCATACAGTTATTTTTGGCTTAATTATAATTGGTTTCATTGGTTTTAAAATATTTATCAACTTATTATTTCATAGAAGTAAGTTAAAAGTACATACACGAAAGAAAATTTAGACAAATTTCTTTTATTTTAATCTTTTGAAGAAGTATCTTTTCGTTCTGGGCTGCCGAGTAAGGATGACGCGTCGCTTCGCTTGTCACTGAGTTTTCTCACTTCGTTCGAAAGGCCGAACCTCATAGAGGAACATCCGGAAATAAAGGAAAAGTCACTAGACATTGAGCCTATCGAACTTCTCTTGCTGCGAACCGTGGATTGAAAATGGTGAGCCAAGTCGAACCACAGAGTTCGAACCTTTTTGCTTGATTCAAAAGAGCCAACTTTCCTACCCGCTATTAAATAATTTACTTTTTCTTTATTTTCTTTTTAATTAACTTCACCAAAACGACAATATATACGATAGTTACTATTCCTCCAATAATTCCAAAAGTAAGCGGTTTTTCTTCTGTAAGATAATAATAGTAAAATATAAATGATTGCTGGAAAACTAATGAAAGTGAGTAAAAAATAATAAATAATAATCCTTTTAATGGAAAGGAAAGTATTGCTAATAAATTTCTCAAATCTGCTGGTTTGACTATAGTAATATTAGTCGTGTCAGTTCCTGTATTACCTTCGTTATCGGTTACCCGTAAAGTCAATTTTCCAGACAAGGGCTTGTCAAAAGTATAGTTAGTTGCAAAATGAGAAACCTTCAAGTCATAAACACCATCACTTTCAAAATCCCACTCATAGGAAGTAATAAATCCGTCGGCATCATAACAACCAGCAGCTGACAAAGTGATCTGTTGATCTACCTTTCCTTCATAGGGGCCACCAGCGTCTATTGTCGCGATACCTTTTGGCAGGAAAGCAAGCGATGCCGATGAGTTATAGCTAAATGACAAAAATAAGGTTAAGGCAAAAACTAATAAAATTCTGAAGTATCGCATAAAAGTATTTCGAGTATAGCATAAATTTCTTCTTTTTCGTTTTGCTGGCGGGTGTGGACACTATTCGAACTTTTTTTACGTCTCTAGAAAAGCCCATCTGCGTTCCAGTTTTTTCCTAATTTTGTAATTTATATATACTTGCTTTTTTACCAGATACAAGGACATTATATTTTTCTATCAATTTAAAACTTGCAGATTGATTTATGAGGTTTTCAATGAGCTCTTTTTGAGCAGTGAGTATAATAAGTAGGCCTTTCGGTGATAATATACGGGTAAATTCTTCCAGCATTCGTTTGTAAAATTTTCTCAAATCAATATTTTCATCAAATAATCCCCACGGAGGATCAGTAATTATTTTATCGACTGAATTATCCGTAAGTGAGCTGAGATTTATGGCATCCCATCTTTCGACAATAATCTTAGGCCTCATTTTTTTAGTTTTATCTTGAAGCAACTTAAATACTTTTTCATCTTTTTCCCCAGCAATTATCTGCTTAACCTTAAATCCTTTAGCACATTCGAGGGGAATCGCTCCGTAACCAGAAAAGGGGTCAAATATTACATCTGTTTTTTCTAGTTCAGCCAATACACACATTAGGCTTGCTAATTCAGGTCGTAACTCTCCCTTATGTAACGTTTTTTCGTAATTGGGAGTTTTAGTAATCCTTAGACCTATTAATCCTAATCCTTCACTTCTTGTTAAAAACCACACTTCTATGTCAGGTAAGCTTCGATTTACTTTAAGCTTTAGCTTTATCGACAAGATATCTTCTAACTCCGACAATAGTTTCTTATTCACAGATACAAGTTGATTTTCCTTCGATGCTATCACCCTAAAGGTTCGATATTTTCTAGGAATACTAATGTTGAGTGCTTTTTCAAAGTTTATTTTATTTAATGCATATTTCATCATCTTGTCCATCGGTTGGTCAGATAAATCCTCAAACTTTTCAATGAGCAGAAAGGTGTTGTTGATAAACTTCAGTTTCTTAATACTATTTATGCTTGAAGTTGTCGAGTAAACTACGAGGCCATCCAAAAGTAAATCAACTCTTACGTTTCTTAAAGTATTTTTTAGAGCCTCTTCAACTACTTTTTCGAAGCCTGTAATAAACGTTGAAAAATATTGTGCCTTCATGAAGTTATTTTACCACTTGAGGTTCGAACTGTCCCACTTCGGTGTTAAATTTTGAGGCTAAATTTTGGGCTGGCGAGTGTGGACACTATTCGAACCTATATTATGGGTTTAAAACAGCCTGTTTTCGTTCCAGCTCTCGACAGAATTTTATAATTTTTTTTATTCCAATAATTTCCTCAATAAAACAAAATCGACTTTGGAATAATGTTTTGGCATCTCCGCTGAAACTTGATACCCCAATTTTTTGTAAAAATCTCTTGCTTGCCACTTTTTTCCTGTTACCAGATAAACTTCGTGACCGCCTTGTTTTCTTACCCATTTTTCGGCTTCTTTTAGAAGAGATGTTCCTATTCCTTTTCCTCGAAGGTTATCAGCAATAATTAATTCAGGGATATAAAGTACTCCCGCCATTAATTCTCCGGTAAGAGCGCCCACAGTTTTTTTCCCTTCTACCGCTTCCAAAATGAGGTGCTTAGTATCCCAATAATCTTCCTCTAATTCTACCCCGTAGTGCTTAGGGTGAATTTTTATCCATTCGGTTTTCTTAAAATCCTTGAAATTTTTCGTTTTAATTTTTAACTGTTTAATTTTCATTAAAGATATTTTACATAAATTAATGGCTTTCATGAAGAGTGGAAGAAAATCAAGAAGGTTCGAGTCGTCCAGGCCCACCTTTAATTTTCAAGGCTAAAAAACCTTTGCTACGAGCCGTGGACAGTGTTCGAACCTATTTTATCAATGATCTGGTTGACTTGTACATTACTCGTTTCGCAAAAATTTAATAAAAATAAGATATAATAGCCTTAGTATGCCCGAAGAAGTTTCCACTGTAGAACAAAATATTAACCAGACTACTCCTCCAGAAAAAACACTGTCTCGGTCTAAAAAATTTACAAGAACAGAAGATGCGATTAAATTTTTGAAAGTAGCTGATAATTCAAGGGTCGAATATTCATTAGACACAGCGAGTTCTGAAAAACCATTAATGCACTACACTCATGGTGGCAATTTGTTACAGATACTTAGATTCGGTCTTCAAAGCAATAATTTCAAAAACCAATTGTCTGAACACAGGGCTTCTGACCCTGAGCTTGATGTGATTGCAAATCAAATCTCTGGCTTTCGTTTTAAACAGGGAGCAAGTTATCAAGGGAAGGATAGTATAAGTATGAGCCTTTGGAACGAAAATATGTTTGCGGGTCCAGGAAATGTACTTTTACTAGTAAATCCAGACACTCAAGTTTGGGGATTGGAAGGGCCAAGAGAAGCAACCGGGTACGGGCATGGAATTAAAGTTCAAAAAGTCGAAGGTGATTATGAAGTTGGCAATGCAACGGCTTATAGTGATGAAGTAGCCGCTTGTAATATTATTCCTCCTGTCGATATTAGAGCAATTGTAGTGGATAAATGGGCGAGAATTTTGCGAGATATGAGTTTGATTATTCATGAGCAGGCAAAAATCTACTCTCAAGAAAAACAGCGAGACCCCCGTCGCGCAAATGAAGATATGTTGGCAAACGTCAGACTACTGGCGGCATTAAATAACGATGAGGAGTTACAACAAAGAGCTGACGCGATGGAAGAAAGACTTCCACAATTGGCTTATAGAGATGTTGCGATGGAGGTAATAGCACTTCAAAAATCAGGGTTGCAGAAATTTATTGGAAACAGAGATTTAAATGAAGATAATTTGCGACAAGCGATATCCGAAAGATTTAATATTAAAATTTTAGAAAAATCATAAACGAGCTTCGTAAGCGCTACCTCTTCACAGTTTTCTTCTTCTTACTGGCTGCGAACCGTGGACAGAGTTCGAACCTTTTTGATTGTAGCAAAAGAACCAATTTTTATTCCTAATTGTCTATGGTTATGATTCTAGCTGTTATTTTATTACAAAGCTTATTTTATCTAGCAACTTTCCCTTTTGACCCGAAAAGATTAGTTGTATAAATCGTGTTTTCGTCATCTTGTTTATTTGCCACGAGATAAAAGTCAACAAAGATTAATTCTCTAAAATTAGAAAGTTTATCTATAACCTTTTGTTGATTTTTTTTGGGCACAAACCAAACTACTTTAGTATATGGTGTTGCTACCGTATTATCTCCGGCCCTGTTTCTAACGAATTCCACAAGCTTCTCAGTTTGTTTAATTCCAAATTTAATCGCTATATGCTCAGCCCCTGGCATTGTTACCTCATCTTTTACGAAAGCCCTCTTAGCCTTTAATCTAAGAGGTAGAAACCTTTTTAAGTCTTTTAAAAGATTGAGTTCATTTCTAATATCGCTAACTGAAGCATTGCGGATAAATGTAAGAGTAAGATGCCTGAAGATATCGTATCCAGCACCAGGGTCAGGTTTTTTGCTATATTTTTGCTCCAAAGCATCAAAGTATTTCTCTTGCTTATTTGAAAGCCGCCCAAAAATTCCAAGTGCCCTTATAGTATTTGATGATAACTCAAGCATATAAATGCTCCGTCTATCATTATAGCAGCAATTCCAAGGGGAGAACTCGGTCTAGAACTAAATTATCACTATAAGCGCACTTTTCAGCGATTTTTGACTATAGATTATCATTTTAAATTGGAATTTTAAAAATGGCTTATGAATTCGAGGGCAACGAATCGGAGCTTTAGGGTTATAGTCCATCTTTGCTGCGAACCGTGGATTTATGGTGAGTGAAATCGAACTACAGAGTTCGAACCTTTTTACTAACCGCCCATCAGGCCCTTTTATTCCTAACTATTTGTAGCTTCTCTTTTAAAAAGCTTCCAATATATGCCTATCGTAATAAACATGCAGACTTGGACTGCTATTAATGCCTTAATCGGCCCAAGTTTATCAGCAAATATGCCAAGAACTAAAGCAACAATCGCAAAGGCAATGCTGCCAAAAAGCGAATTTAATGATCCCATTGTAGCCCTCTGAGCAGAAGTAAATTCTTTTTGGAAAAGATTTTCTTTAGCGGTTGTGGATACTCCAAATAGTAAAGAAGTGCTGGACATTAATACAGGAGATAAAGCAGTGGGGAAAATCAGAGAAATAAGATTTATTAATGGACCAAAGATACTTCTAAAAATTAATATTTTTAATTCTTTGAACTTTTTGATAATTTTGCCGCTGAAATAAAAGCTAAAGGCAGCTGCAATATTTGATAAGGCTTGGGCAATTCCAACTGCCCAGAGTGGCCAAAGCATATTAATAAAGGCGGATCTGAATTGGTGGCTTGATTCTCCTAAGGAATAACCTATGATTGAGGCTAGACTCAGGAGACGAATTTTTTTGTTTTTAACAAAGAGCCTTAAGGCTTCTTTAGTATGAATAAAAACATTACCGCTCCTTGCTGATTGATTCGCCGGTTCAACCATTATAAAACTGATAAGTAAGCATAAAGTTTGAGGAATAACCGAAACCCACATCACCCAGGCAAAAGACCAATGAGCAATAACGCTTCCAGCGATGGCACTAATTGATAAAGCAACCTGAAACATAGAGCTCGTTTTACCCAAAAACGTATGGTATTCTGCCTCCTCTTGAGTTTCAGCAAGAGTATCGTAAAGTAAGGCACTATTATTTCCACTATAGAAAGAACGAGAAAGACCCTCAAGAATAGCTCCGATGACTAAAAATAAGTAAGCTCCCCCAATGGCATAAAAAATTACACCCAGAACACTAGATAAAGCACCAAAGACGACAGTCTTTTTTCTACCAATTAAGTCTGAAAACACTCCTGTTGGCACCTCGAACAAGGCGGCAGAAAGCATGATAATTGAAAAAACACTCATGCCAAGGGCATAGGAACCAGATACTTCGGCAAAATAAATGATTGCCACCGGAGAATACAGTTTAAAGTCGGTAAAGAAGTTAAACCAAGATAATAGTTTGATGTTTTTCTGAGCACTTGCCATCTAGCCTATTTTACTGAAATTGAGGAATTTTGGAAAGACCGCTTGAGGCTAAAGGTTTGGCCTCCTGCCGTAGGCAGGAACACAGTGGCCAACGAAGTGCCGCGTCACTGTCCCACTTCGGTGGTAATTTTCAAGGCTAAATTTCTTGGCTGACGAGTGTGGACACCATTCGAACCCACTTTATAGGTCTAAAAGAGCCTTGTATTTTGCCTAATTTTCTACTACTACTTCATAAATAAATAATATTAGCTTAGGTGGGAACTTTAAGTTAAAATAAATTTTATGAAGAACCTTCTTCTAAAAAGGAAATTAATTAAAATTAATGGCAAGACGTTGTCATATTGGACAAATACTACTAAAAAATATCAAGATGCTTATATGTTTTTGGCTGGAGGTGTTGAAAAGGGTAAATTTTTTAAAAAATATGTTGAGTCTCTACCCAATAAAAAAACAAAAATTGTTATTCCTGACTATCCTGGAAGAGGCGGCTCTGATCCAATAGCTAACAACAACCTTGATTTCATCGCCAACCAGCTTCAAAAATTAATCAAAAAATTAAAATTAAATAAAGTTACCCTAATTGGCTATTCTTTTGGTGGTGCTCTGGCTCATGAAATGGTTAAGATTAATGAAAAGCCGATTAGTAAGGTTATTGTTTTAGCTAGTGGTGAGTTTTTTACTGATTTTCAAAAGCTTTTAATTAAAGTTCTTTTTATTCCTCCTAAGTATTCGGAATTATTAAGGAAAATTTACCGCCAGGCCATTGTTAAATACTTTCCCCTTTTTGACTCATTTCCTCAAAAGAATCTCAAAAGCATTGTTGAGCAATGGTTATCAATCATTAACTTTAAACTCGAGTCAAATAAAAAAATGGATATTCCTCTTACTTTAATCAACTTAAGAAGGGACAATATTGTAAAAAAAGACTCAACGCTAAAGTTTAGAGAAATCTACCGAAATATTGAAGTAGTTGAATTAGATCTTCCTCATACATGGAAATTTGATGAGACTATAAAGAAAAAAATGTTCATAAGAATTATTAATAACCATACTAATTATTTCAAATAAATATTTTTATAGAATAACGTTTGTTGAATTCTCGGTTTTTGAAATAGCGTTTTGGCAAGAAGAATAGGAATAAAATAGGCACCTCGGTCGGTCGAGGTGCCCGTTCTGGCTGCGGGGCTAGGACTCGGCGGGTCCAAAACACGTGACTTCAATCAAACTTCGTTGTTTAATTTCCAAAAGTTTTCTCAAAACTGATCGTCAGGGGAGTTGGGGCTCGATAAACCCCGCAGCCCGAAAAAAAGCGGCATTAGCAGCTTTTTGTTTTCCGGGCTGAGCAGGTTGGTTCTGAACCTTTTAGTCCTCATAACTCAGCATTTCCAGTGTAACATCTCGAGGCTAAATGAGACAAATGAGACAGTATAAAAAAAGAGTTAATTAGTTACCTCAAAGAGAGTCGTTCCCTTATTTGTATCATACTTTACTTGACGTAGGTCGAGTACTTTCCTGATTTCTCTCCAAAGGACGTGGGAATGGATTTTTTACAATATCGGAAAGATTCTCACCATGGGGAACATCTATCGAAAGCTCTTTAACGATTTTTTGAACGCCATCGCCAAAACATATATTTTCAAGTCCACCGTGAACTGCCTCCAATTCATTCAGCTTATCCCACGACACAAACAAAAACCAACTTACCGGTCCAGAAATACGAGTATGAGAAATAATCACAATATTTTCTCTTCCCAGCAGATCATTGTCATCAAATTCCCCACCTTTTTTATCTGCAAGGGTATCGCCAGCTCGTTCTCCAGTCCAAACTTTCCATACATCTTCCTTCGCTTGCTCTTGTACCCCCAACCTACCCCTTAAAGTTCTAACCACATGTTCCGAACGATCTATTCCTTCTGCACCAATATTCATTACCAGTCCATACACTGTAGCCACATTAAGATATGTGCCTATATAACTAGCCAGTAAAGATGCTGGAATATCACCTGACCTGGATGGCAAAGCACCCATGGGAACATCAGGTTTTTTTAGCAAATATTTTTCTTTCAGTGGGTGGGTATGAATAAAAACACCACTTTGTATTTTTTCCCATAATCGTTCTGGAGGCCTTGGCTCTCTAATCGCTTTATTCCCACTCCTGGAATCATAGCCCCTAACGTAATTACAGCCTACCTTGTCACCAGTTGTATATAGCTGTGCTCCGTATTCGCGCTGTTTTAATTGTCCGCTTTCGGCAATAGCTTGAATATCAGATAATGTCGGTAATTGCTGAAAAGCAATATATTTTTCCGAATCTAATCGATCTGTTAAAGAAAGTGGTTTTATTTCTGTCATTTTGTATTTAGTATAGTATACTAAATTCCGCCAGTAATTATGAAGAGTCTAAGAATATAGTTTTTGGCAAGGTATTTGGGAATAATTTTGGCACCTCGGTTGGTTGAGGTGTCCGTTCTGGCTGCGGGGCAGGGATTCGAAGAGGGTTCGAAGTTTGTGCTTAGCTCAATCCTTTTTAGTTTTATTCCCGAATATTAATCTTGAAACTTGATGGTCGGTGGAGTTGGGGGTTCGCAAGCCCCCCAAATCGGAAAAAAGAAAACGCCCATAAAGGACGTTTCTTTTTCCGAGCTGGGAGGCAGGGACTCGAACCCCGATTCCATGGTCCAGAACCACGTGTCCTACCATTAGACGACCTCCCAATTTAATCTTATTTTACCATTTTCTTGGCTTTCTTGCGATTTTACCCCCGAGGAGTGACCCTTGGTGTTTCACACCGGGAGAGTGATTCTTATCATAGTTTTAAAGGTATCACACTCCCGGTGTGGGGGCGGGGCAGTATCACGCTCCCGGTGTGGGAGAGAGGTAAATTAAAAGAAAAATCTGGTATACTTAGAGCAAGTTATGAAAGTTGTAAAAAATAAAATTACCATTAAGGAGCTGGAAAAAATGGCCGATAAAAAATTCGGCGATTTTGTTAAGACCGTTGTTGACATAAAAAAAGAAATCATGGTTGTTGATGCTGGTTTGCACGCTGATCAAGAAAATAAATTGCTGGAAACCGGCTCAAGGAAAGAAAATCTCTGGGGAATTAATCTCTATCCCGGAAAAAAGGGTGAAGATTTTATCGAATTTAATTCGATGATTAATTTAAGGCCCAATCAAGGAAATTTAAGCCGAGGTGTTGAAAATCCAAAAATTAGAAAAAGGATTATTGAGGTAGTTAGTAAATTAGTTATGCATTCTTAAATACTCCACCTCCGAGGAGTCCATTTGGCCACCTCGCAGGTGTTTTTGTAGTCTCTGCACGGTAAAATGAAATATCACCATCAAGATTTAGCTAACAGGCGGTGGCAAAAACTGAGCCTGATGGAGCAACTGGCCAATATTGGGGTGGAAGTGGAGCGAACCATCAAATGGCGAAGCAAAGATGAAAAATCCAGCCAAATGGCCTTTTTCAGAGCCTTAGAACTGGTTGACTTGACAATCGCTGATCTGCAAAGCAAGAAGCAGTGGGCTAAATTAAAAGAGATTTGCCGTTTGAGGGAAGTATTAGTTGATTATTTTTTTGGCGAAAATATTTACGGTTCAACTAATGAGCTTTGGCACAAATATTTCTATCCGTTTAACTGGGCAGTCAGGATTGAAAATTAACTGTTGATCATAATGGAAAAATCAAAAGAAAATTTAAAAAAACTTTTTAATCCCCAAAATATTGCTGTCATTGGAGCCTCAGACGAAAAAGGAAGCGTTGGTTTTTCCTTGATGAATAATCTTCAAAAGAGTGGTTTTAAGGGAAAGATTTTCCCGGTGAATCCCTATCGGAAAAAAGTCTTCCGGTTGGATACTTTTCCAACCATCAAAGATGTTCCTGAAAAAATTGATTTAGCTCTGGTAGCCACGCCGGCGCCAACCGTTCCCGAAGTGATGGTTCAGTGTGGCCAAGTCGAGGTCGCCGGAGCCGTAATTATCTCATCTGGTTTTAAAGAAGTTGGGGGTCAGGGACAAGAACTTTACCAACGATTAGAGAAGGTGGTCCAGAAATATTCCACCCGGGTGATTGGTCCCAACTGCTTAGGCTATTTGAAGCCGAGTCAAAAGGTCAATGCCAGCTTTGCTCTTCAGAACGCCAAGGAAGGCCGGGTGGCATTTATTTCTCAAAGTGGGGCCTTGGGGGCCTCTGTTTTTGATTGGGCGATTCTAAAAAATATTGGCTTTAGTTATTTTGTTTCAGTTGGTGAGATGGTTGATGTTGGTTTTGCTGATTTACTGGATTATTTGTCTGAGGACTCGGAAACAACTAGTGCGATTCTTTATATCGAGACCGTCAAAGACCCAGCGAGATTTATCGAATCAGCCAGGCGTTTTTCTTTAAAAAAACCAATGGTTGTTCTTAAAGCCGGAAAAAGTGAAGAAGGGGCTAAGGCAGCCTTGTCTCATACCGGCAGTATTGTTGGTGACAGCTTAGTTTTTGAGGCTGTATTAAAAAAGGCCGGAGCCCTAAGGGTCGATACCCTGCAAGAACTTTTCGACAATACTCGTTCCTTGGCGATGCAGCCACTTCCCAAGGGCAACCGTTTAGCGATTGTGACCAACGCTGGTGGGGCGGCGGTGATCGCGACCGATATTTTAGTCGAAAGCGGTGGGGCCTTGGCCACAATTTCAAAACAAAGCCAGGCAAAGCTTAAAAGTGTCCTCCCTCCAGCGGCCAACGTCAAGAATCCGATCGATATTTTAGGGGATGCCGATCCCAAGCGCTACCGAATAGCGGTTCAAGAATGTCTAGATGATAAGCAGATCGATGGAGTTTTGGTTATTCTAGCCCCACAGGCGATGAGTGATCCGGTTGGGGTGGCCAAAACTTTAGTCGGTTTACCAAGGCTAGGGAAAAAGACTTTGCTGGCTTCTTGGATGGGGGGGCAAGAAGTTAGTAAGGGGATTGAAGTCTTACAAAAGCACTATATTCCGGCTTTCCAGTATCCGGAAAGAGCGGCGAAAACTTTTATCAATCTTTACAACTATTCTCTTAACCAGGAGCTTCTGAGGGAAAAACCAAAAAAAACTTTAACTGGTTTTAAGCCAGACAAGAGAAAGATTTTTAAATTATTGCAAGTGGCCCAAAAAGAAAAAAGAAATTTTTTAACCGAACTGGAGTCAAAAGTAATTTTTTCAGCCTATGGAATTCCTGTTCCTCCTGGGGAACTTGTTCATTCAAAATCACAAGCTGTTAAGATGGCTAAAAAAATTGGCTTACCGGTCGTTTTAAAAATTTCTTCCCCAGGAATTTTCCATAAGACTGATTTTAAAGGGGTTGAATTGGATTTGGATACTTTTGAGGAACTGGAGGTGGCTTATGATCAAGTTCTTAAAAACTATTCCCGACATTTTCCCAAGAGTCCCTCGGCAGAAGTTTTAGTTGAAAAGATGATCAAAAAAAGATTTGAACTGTTTTTAGGTAGTAAGAATGATGTTCTTTTTGGGCCAGTGGTCCTTTTTGGCCAAGGGGGGATTGCGGTCGAGGTTTTTAAGGATTACAGTGCCGGTTTGCCTCCCCTGAACAGTTTGTTGGCTGAAAGAATGATCAAGGCAACCAAGATCTATCGCCTTCTCAAGGGTTACCGAAACATGAAGGCGGTTGACCTGCCAGCCTTGGGGAAAATTATTTGCCAATTTTCTCGTTTGGTGGCTGACTTTCCTGAATTTGAGTCAGCTGAAATTAACCCCCTGGCGGCTGACGAGAAAGGAATGTTTGCCCTGGATGCTAAAATTGCCCTCAAAACCCAAAATTCAACCTAAAGGCCTGGGTGTTCAAGAAGTTTTTCTGGGGGGTATTAAGAATGAAGCTAGTCCAACCACCAGCAAAGCGGCCAGCAAATATTTGCTTGATAAGTGGATTAATCGCCAAGTTTGGTTGCCTCTTTTTAATATTTTAAAGTCAGTGACATAAATAACTTCGCAACCGTTGTCTTTCCGGGTGGTACTTGAGCTTCGGTTAAAGCCAGTACTATGGGAATAATTGGCTAAATAACCTTTAAAATATACTTGATCTCCTCTTCTTGACTTTAAAATTTCTTGAGAGATTTGGGGATCATCAGCTAACAGGTGGTTATTTGAGAGCTGTTCTTTATTAAATTGAGAGCCAACTGCTCTGCTTGGCCACTGGTAGTGGCAAGTCCAGCTTCCGCTACTGAACTTCATCTCTTGGTAAACTTCGTTTTGGCTGTTTTCTCCCCAAACAACACAAATATCCTTCAGATTGATAAAGTCTTGCCACTTGTCGTGATAGTAGTCCCACCAGCGGGCACTGTGATGATAAGAAACAACTAAACCATAGAGCTCATATTCAAAGCGAGGGGTGATGGTGTAGTCAATTTCGCCGACGGTTGTGGTAAAAGCTGGAATTTCAACCCTTATTTGTTGTGGTTCCTGATTAAGGTCATTGAGAACTTCTTCTTTAGGGGGTAATTTTTCTTGACGAAAATAAGAAAAGGTTGAAATCAGCAAGCAAAGAACAAATAAAAGCCTTGTAATTTTCTTCATGATCCCTTTTTACCTATTATAGAACATTATTTAATTATTGCGAGGGAAATCTGACTCGTGGTAAGATGGTTCTATGAGAAAGTTTATCAGGGGCTTGAGCCCCCAGCAGTTTTTCTTGCTCCTTTTGCCGTTTGCTTTTTTGTTTGCGGTGGTGGTTCTTTTTGTTTCAAGCAGTCGCTACTTGAGCCAGAGAGATTGTGGTTGCAACTTATCTTCAAAAGACCCGACGGGAAAGTTTGATCCCCAAAAAGAGATCGCCTATTTTAATAATAAGCCAGTGAATTACCCTTTTGCTCAGTTAAATCCAAGCCAAATGGCTCAAAGACAAACAGAAGAAAGAGTTTTAGGAGTAACTGATGATGATCGCTGGATTGAGATCGATCTTTCCGAGCAGAAGATTTTTGCTCATGAGGGAAATAAAGTGACTTACGAGTTTTTAATTTCTTCCGGAAAACCCTGGACACCAACCGTCACCGGAGAATTCAGGGTCCAGACCAAGCTGAGATATTCGAAAATGAGTGGCGGGTCTAAAGAAAACGGAACTTACTACTATTTACCAAATGTTCCTTATATTCAGTATTTTCATCAGGACTACGGTCTTCATGGAGCTTATTGGCACCAAAACTTTGGTCAAACAATGAGCCATGGTTGTGTTAACTTATCAGTTTTAGACGCTGAAAAACTTTTTCACTGGACTAGTCCAATAGTCTCTCCCGGTGAGTGGGTGGCTCGCTCTTCTAAGAAGCAGCCGGGAACAAGAATCGTGATTCACGAATAAGAAAAAATTACTTTGTTTTCCAATTGTTTTAGAAGAAGATTTGTTTATTTGTTCAAAATTTTACGATTGACTTTTAGCAATTAATTTGATAGACTGCTAAAGATATGAGTGTCATTAAACTTGATCGCAAAGACGAGGTCTTACCTCTGGTCGCTATTCGGGAAGGAGTTGTTTTTCCAAGCACCGAAACCCTTTTAACCTTTGGCCGGCCAAAATCTGTCGCCGCTGTTGAGGCGGTCTATAAAAGTGGCCAGTTGATGGCTTTTTTCAGTCAGAAAAATCACAAAGACACTGACCCCGGTCAAGACGGTCTTTACCGGATTGGGTCGTTGGGAAAGGTCGAGCGAATATTGCCGATGGAAAAGGGTATCTATGGTTGGGTGAAAGGTGTTTCCCGGGTCAAGCTGGACAAGATCGAAGCGACAAAGCCGTTTTTAGTCGGCAAAGTGACCAGGATTCCGGAAATTATTGAAGAGGGTGATTCAGTCAAAGCCCTGGCAAAGCACGTCATTGAAAAGTTCCAAAAATCAGTCAACTTAGGCAAGGCCGTTGATGTGATGATGATGATGCGCTTGATGGGTGAAAGCTCCCCAAGCGAGGTGGCTGATCAGGTTGCTTATGTTTTAGAGCTAAAAACTTCTGAGAAGCAAAAATTATTAGAAACTCTTTCTGTCGAGAAACGTTTAGAAAAAGTAGCCGAATATATTACCCACGAGATTGGGATATTAAAGATTGAAAGAAAGATTGATAGCCGGACCCAGAAGAAGTTTGATCGCTCGATGAGAGAGGCGGTTTTAAGGGAAAGGAAGAAGACAATTGAGGAGGAGCTTGGGGAAGAAGAATCGAGCGAAATTAAAGAACTACATGAGAAGATCGTCAAAGCTAAGCTTTCAAAGGAAGCGGCCAAGAAGGCTAAAAAAGAACTCAAGCGCTTGGCCCATTTAAATCCTAATCATCCGGAATATGGCTATATCCGGACTTATCTGGATTGGTTGACTGAAATTCCCTGGTCGGTCTCAACTCCCAATAAAACCTCAATTTCCCAAGCGGCCAAAACATTAAACAAAGATCACCATGGTTTGAAGAAAGCCAAAGAAAGAGTTGTTGAATATTTGGCGGTCATGAAGCTAAAGGAAAGAGCAAAAAAAGCGAAAGTACTCAAGTCAAGAAAAAGAAAAATTCCTAAAGAAGTTGGTGGACCAACGATTCTTTGCTTTATTGGCCCTCCGGGGGTGGGAAAAACTTCGATTGGCAGGTCAATTGCTCGGGCCTTGGGAAGAAAATTTGTTCGGATGAGTGTCGGGGGAATCCGGGACGAGGCTGAAATTCGTGGGCACCGCCGGACCTATGTCGGGGCGATGCCGGGAAGAATTATCCAAGGAATAAAAAATTCTGGTTCCAACAATCCGGTTTTTATGCTTGATGAAATTGACAAGGTTGGCTCAGATTTTCGGGGTGATCCTTCGGCGGCTTTATTAGAAGCATTAGATCCAGAACAAAATTATGAGTTTTCTGATCATTATTTGGAAGTTCCTTTTAATCTTTCGAAGGTGATGTTTATCACGACTGGTAATATTTTAGACACTATCCCACCGGCCTTGCGAGACCGGATGGAAATTATTCGCTTTCCGGGCTATACCGGCGACGAAAAATTCATGATTGCTAAGAATTTTTTGTGGAACAAGCAATTAAGAGCCAATGGCCTGGTCGATAAATCAGTGAAATTAGTAAACCCGGCGATTCATCATATTATCAGGCGCTACACTCGGGAAGCAGGAGTTCGGGAACTGGAAAGAAATTTGGCAACCGTTTGTCGAAAATTAGCCAGGAAAAAAGCTGAAAAAAAGAAGATGAAAAAGACAGTTAATCGGGTCGATGTAGCAGAGTTTTTAGGACCAGCTAAATTTACCGAAACCTTGGCCGAGAAAATAGATGAGGTTGGTATTTCTACCGGTCTGGCCTATACCCAGTCGGGTGGTGATATTTTATTTATCGAAGTGGCGCTGATGCCGGGGAAAGGCAAGTTGCTGTTGACCGGTAAGCTAGGGGAAGTCATGAAAGAGTCTGGAGCAGCGGCCCTTTCTTATGTTCGAAGTCGGTGGCAAGAACTAGGTTTGGCTCAGGACTTTTATAAAAAACTAGATGTTCACGTCCATGTTCCAGAGGGAGCGGTTCCTAAAGATGGACCGTCAGCCGGGGTGGCGATGGCGACTGCCTTGGTTTCGGCTCTAACTGAGGTGCCGACCCGGCGTGAAGTCGGCATGACCGGAGAAATTACCTTAAGGGGTCGGGTTTTGGAAATTGGCGGGGTCAAAGAAAAAGTGATTGCCGGCCACCGGGCTGGTTTAAAAACAATTATATTGCCGAAAAACAATAAGAAAGACTTGGAAGACGTTCCCGGAAAAGTCAAAAAAGATATTAAGTTTGTTTTTGTCGAGCACATGGATGAGGTTTTGGGCTTGGCTTTGAAAAAAAAGCTGAAAGCAAAAAAAGCAAAGTAATCATATCTTGTCAACCCCCGAGGTTGACCAGTTGAAAGAAAATCGCTAAAAAGATTGTATTAATATCAGGAATCAAGTAAAATTCTTAGTGAAAAGTTCCCGTACTGTCTAAAAAAGTGTTTTAAGGGGGGCAGGCGGGAATTTTATTAAGGAAACAATAATGGAAAAAGAAAAAGATCAAGAATCAAAAAGCAAGGTGAAGTCTGTTGACCGGCCATCCAAAAAGAAAAAGAGTTGGCTTAAGTGGTTGATTGTTGCGGTGATGATTATTATTGGGGTAGTGGGTTTTAATTTTTATCGGTTCAGTAAAGATAGCCGTTTGCGTTTTGAGGCGATACAGGAACAGCGTCAGGTAATGATTGATCATTGGAAAGAGCAAGGTTTAACTGACGAGGAAATCCAGCTTGAACTTGAAAATTTCCGCCAAGAAAGGACCGATGGCGATCACCGGCCACCGGGGATGGGCGTTTTCCGATTATTCCATGTTGGCCGAAGGTCATCGGGAATGAGATTTCATGAATAAAATTGTCGAAAAGTTGAGAACTGCCCTTAGTTGGTTCAAGGCTCAAAGCTTGATCAAAAAAGTTATCATCATCGTCATGATTGCTTTGGTGATCTTTTTTTTGCGGCCAAAGTCAAAAGAAGACGAGGTCAGTTATCAGTTTGGAATGGTTGAAGCTGGTTCAGTCAGTCAGATAGTTTCAGAAACCGGGGCGATTATGAGTACCGGTAAAACTGAGGTGACTTCGACGATCACCGGCATTGTTGACCAGATGTATGTCGACAATGGTGGTCAAGTAATCAGAAATCAAGAATTGTTTAGAGTTGTCAGTAGTGCGACTGAAGAAGAACGAGCGCTAGCCTTAAAAAACTATTTGAGCGCTCAAGCTACTTTGAAAACGGCTCAAGCTAACCAATACGCTTATCAGGCAGATATGTTTGGGCAGTGGGATGATTTTAAGAACTTGGCTGAAAATGATACTTACAGTTTAGACGATGACTCTCCTGACTTAGAAAACCGGACATTACCTGAATTCCAAATCTCAGAAAAAGATTGGTTGGCTTCAGAAGTAAAATATAAGGCCCAAGAGCAAACTCTTGCACAGGCCAAGGCAGGTGTTTCTCAAACCTGGTTGGCTTATCAGGCCACCATTGACGGAGTGGTCAAGGCGCCGATTAGCGGAGTGGTGGCTAACCTTAGTGTGGCTTCGGGCCAGGAGGTTAACGGTAGTGATTCGGCTCTGATGATCAGTTCCGGCAACAACCAGATTTGGGTTATCCTTTCGGTGAGTGAAGCCGATGTGATTACCTTGGCTTCGGGGCAATCAGCCGAGGTTGCGGTTGACGCATTGCGTGGTCAAACTTTTGAGGCAAAGGTTGAAAGAGTCGATGAGTTTGGAACTGAGAGTTCCGGAGTGGTCACCTATAATGTTTATTTGGTTTTGAGTGATTCAGCCAGTACGATTAGACCAAACATGACCGTTCAGGTCGATATTCTGACTCAAAGCAAAGAAGATGTTTTGGTGGTGCCCAACTCAGCCGTTAAGCCTTATCAGGGCGGTCGGGCTGTTCAAGCAATTAGCCCAAAATCCGGGCAGATTATTTATCTCCCAGTTGAAATTGGGATTGTTGGTGAAACCCAAACTGAGATTATCAGCGGTCTAAAAACTGGTCAGGAAATCATTATTGGTCAGGGTACTGGTTCGGTAAAAGATCAAGGTGATGGGTTTAATGGTGGTATTTTCCGTAAGGGTGGGGGTAAGTAAAGGCTAAGTTATGGCCCAAAAATCGCTGATTAAGTTTGAGAAGATCACTAAGACTTATGTTACTGGTCCGGTCGAGTGTCGGGCTTTAAGGGGGCTGAGTTTCAGTGTTTTGCCGGGAGAGTTTGTGGCCATTATGGGAGCTTCAGGGAGTGGCAAATCAACTTTAATGAACATAATTGGGGCTTTGGACGTCCCCACTTCAGGTAATTACTTTCTCAATCAAAAAAATGTTAGTCGTTACGACCATGACGAACTAGCTGAAATCAGAAATCAAGAGATTGGTTTTGTTTTTCAGTCATTTAACTTATTGCCCCGGACCACGGTTTTAAACAATGTTTTAAGGCCGATGATGTATTCGAAAATTGAGAAAAAAAAGCGGCTAGAACGGGCAATGGAAAAACTTCATCAAGTAAGCCTGGAAGATAAAGCCAGCAATCTTTCCAATCATTTATCTGGTGGTCAAATCCAACGGGTAGCTATTGCCCGAGCACTTGTAATGAACCCAAGCCTAATTTTGGCCGATGAACCAACCGGAAACCTGGACACCAGGACCGCCGTCGAGATTATGGATATTTTAAAAAAGCTTAATAAAAAAGGAGTGACGATCATTGTCATTACTCATGAGAAGCACATTGCCGACTATACTAAGAGGGCGATTACTTTAAGAGATGGATTAATAACCAGTGATAAGAAAAAGGGAGTAAAAAGTGGAAATAAATGAACTTCTTAGTTTAGCTTTTGAAGCTTTAAGGCGCAACGTTGGCCGAACCTTGCTGACAATGCTGGGGATTATTATTGGTATTGCCTCGGTGATTACGATCATGTCTTTAGGGGCAGGTTCAACCGAGTCGATTGTTGGTGAGATTTCTTCGTTTGGGGTTAATGTTTTGACAGTTTCGCCCGGTCGGGTTCAGCGGGGTCCGGGAAAATCCAGTGGGACCGTGACCACTCTCAGTAGCGATGACGCTAAAGTCATTGAAGACTTAAGCTATGTGGTTGGGGTGAGTCGGGTAGTCAACAGTAATAAGACGGTGGCCGCCAATAGTGAATCAATCACGGCTCAGATCATCGGTGTTGACGCCATTTATGAAACTATCCAATCGCTTAGCTTAAGCACTGGAACCTTTTTTACTGAGAGCGATGTTTTGGCCGCCGCTAAAGACGTTGTTTTAGGGGATGAGGTCGTTGAGGAATTGTTTGGGGAAGGAGCTGAGCCTTTTATTATCGGTGAAACGGTTCGGATTGACGGCCGGGTTTTTCAAATCATTGGGGTGATTGTTGACAGTAACGGAGTCATTATCCCAGTCAGTACAGCTCAAAACATTCTTTTTGGCCAGACCCATTTGGACAGTCTTAATGTTCTGGTCACTGACAGTCAGTTAGTCGAAACCGCCACGACTGAAGTTGAAAATCTCCTTTTGGTTGAACACGATATTGATGACCCAGAGGCCGCTGACTTTAATGTCTTTAGCTCTCAAAGTTTTGTTGAAACGATCAGTAGTATCACCGGAACGATGACGAGCATGCTTTCCGGAATTGCGGCTATTTCATTGATTGTTGGCGGCATTGGGATCATGAATATCATGCTGGTGACGGTTACCGAGCGGACGAAGGAAATTGGCTTACTGAAAGCAATTGGGGCTAAAGACAAGAATATCCTCACTCAATTTTTGATTGAAGCGGTCGCTTTGACTATTAGCGGGGGAGTTATTGGCATTATTTTGGGGGCCGGAGTGGCCCTTGTGGCTTCAAAAGCGATGGGGATACCTTTTGTGGTTAAGCTTAGCTCAATCTTGCTTTCGTTTGGGGTTTCGGTGGGAGTAGGAGTTGTTTTTGGTTTTTATCCAGCCCAGAAAGCCGCCAAGCTTAACCCTATCGATGCTCTTCGATACGAATAACAATCTTTTAATAAATAACAAAGAAAATTAAAACTATTATCATACTGACGGTTATTTACTCACTCCAGTACTCTACCGTACTGGAGTGATTTGTTAGGAGTTAATGCTTTTGGGAGAAGTAAAGGTTACCCAGGGAGAACAGAAGGAGGACTAAAAACAAGTAAAAGGGAAACCAAATGACACTCAAAATGCCTTCGGGTTGGTTGAAATTCAAAAAGTAAATCAGGCCCATCACGGCTACGCTGAGGGCCACGGTTAATAATGACGAATGACCGATATCCTGAATTTGTTTTTCATCATACCAACCTTTTGGTTTTTCTTTGATTTTGATCATGAACCAACAGCCGACAATTAATAAGTAAGGGGCCAGTAAGAAAACCGCCGTCATACTGACGTGAAGCTTGATCATCCACAACGGTCTGGGGAACAAAAAATTAAGACTAGTGAAAGCCAGGCCCATTAGGCCGCAGATTACCCCAACATATTGAGCGATGATAAAAATATTGCTGTCTTTAGCAATCTGCCCAAGCTGTTTTTGCTTGCCGAGCCGGAAGTGATTGGCCCAGGTAAGAATCAGGGCCGAGATTAATTGACCAGTCATGACAAGATATAAAACCAGCCACTCCGGTTGGGCTAATCGGTGTTCATACTGCTTGCCAATGTCACTAATCAAGGCCAAATCACTAAAGATAAACAGTAAAGAAAGAACGTTAATCAGGAGTAATGATAAATAAAAAAGAGAGATTTTCTTGGCATTTTTAAAGTGTTTGACCAAATGATAAAAAACCATGAGACAGAAAGTTAAAAAGGTCACTAAGGTAATTCCAAAAAAGTTGATTGAACTTTTTTGATTGAGAGCCAAGGGTTGAAACCGAATCATTGTTGGTCGAAGCGATTCGAGGATAAAGAAACTAACAATAAAGCCGGTAGTAGAGCTGAGGCCGAAAAAAGTGGTCAGATTATTAGTGAATTTTTCTCTTTTTTTTGTCGACTCTTTGGGTTGAGTATTCACGGTTTTAGATCGGAACATTATTTTAACTTTACTATAATACTTCGAAATATTATTGTGTTGGTTGGCTTAAGATTATATCTATAAATACCGATAAACTAGTTTATCGGTACTAACTTTTTTTCAAGTAAAAGATTTTTTCTACCTTAGTTTTAAAAAATTTGGCTAATTTTAGGGCGATCATAGTTGAAGGTACAAATTTGCCTTTTTCAATTGAATGGATTGTCAGTCTGGTCACCCCAATGGTGTTCGCTAGCTTTTGCTGAGAAATTTGATCGTGCTTAAATCGGTACTGACGGATGTGATTACCAAGTTTCAATGGGTTTTCTTTTTTGTCATTCTGGAAAAGTTTGCTCAAATCGTAAAGGCTGATTCCGGAATTTATTAATAATTATCATAGTATAGTTTACTATACACTATGTCAAGGGGCAGATTGAGCTAAAGTTCAATCTGCCCCGCCAACCCCGAGACGCAATGGTCGAGGCTTCAGTCTAAGCGTTTTTCGGGGTCAAGGGTTAAAAGGAGTTTAAAATCCGTAGGTGCTAATGATGCTATCGCCAATCCTGATTCGGGGAAGAGACATTCTTTTTTGTTTACAAAGGGTTGATCCGGACTGAGTGGTGAAAGCTAATTTGTAGCCCAAGGAAGCCAGATAGTTTTGGGCCCAGGCATTGGTCGACCCCATCGGATAGCCAAAAATTTTTGATAGGTTGAGGCCTCGATTGGAAAGCTGGCTATCGGCGGTCGTGATTTCGCCTTGGACTTTACTTTGGTTTCCGGTAACTCCAACATGAGACCAAG